>JBCBJZ010000096.1:0-14668 GCA_038522635.1 Pseudomonadota bacterium
GCTGGCTATAGAAGCGCCGTGGCCGCTCAGCGTGCGCTACGATGCGAAGGCGATCGCGCTCAACGTGGATGCCAAAGGGCTTCGGCGCCAGCGCATCAAGAAGGTCGAGTTCTTCGTCGGTGAGTGGGGCGTGATCGAAGTCGCCGCGCCGCAAGCGACCCATTGGCAGCCGGGTAAGCTGATCCACGCGCTCAAGCGCAGCACGGAGACGTCGGACTTACCGGCTGAATTGGAAGGCCTACTCGTCATCACCGAGACGTTGGATGAGGGCGACGTTCGCCAAGGGTTTAAGGTCCGCCTCCCCCTCGACGATAAGGCGAAGGCCGGCGCCGATGGCGATGCACCTTCAACGTTGCTGGCCGCCGTTGGCGTGCCTCCGGGTACGCCTGGTGCGCCGAACGCGGGGCCTGGTATGCCGAACGCGGGCCTGGGTGCAAGCGGTCCTGCGGGCGGCGGGATCGGCTTTCTGGCGGCCATCGCTTTCGCTTTCCTTGGCGGCATGATCCTCAATCTGATGCCCTGCGTGCTGCCGATCTTGTCACTCAAGATCCTCTCGCTCGCGGGCGCGCGCGAAGCCGCCGCTGGCCAAGACGACGGGACGGCTGCCGTCGGTTCAGCGGCGAGAGCCGTCGCTGCCGACCAACGCCATCACGGTTACGCTTACGGTGCGGGTGCGCTCGTCAGCTTTGCCGCGCTCGCCGTTTTGTTGATCGCGCTGCGCGAGGCGGGCGTGGCGCTTGGCTGGGGCTTTCAGTTCCAGTCGCCAGCCTTCGTGCTGCTCATGATCGCGCTGTTCTTCGCGCTCGGACTTTCCCTATCGGGCGTGTTTTCGATCGGCGGCAGCCTCATCGGGACCGGGGGCAGTTTGGCGGCGCGGCCGGGGCACGCGGGCTCGTTCTTCACTGGCATGCTCGCTTCCATCGCGGCCACGCCCTGCACGGCACCCTTCATGGGTGTCGCTGTCGGCTACGCGTTGACACGGCCTGCCTACGAAGTGTTCGCGGTTTTGATGGCGCTCGGCATAGGGTTCGCGCTTCCGGTCGTGGCACTCAGCGTGAGCGGCCTCGCAGCGCGCTTCATCCCACGGCCCGGCGCGTGGATGGAGACGTTCAAGCAGGTGCTCGCCTTCCCGCTTTACGCGACGGTGGCGTGGCTGGTCTGGGTCCTGAGCCAACAGGCCGGCAGTGATGGTGTGTTGGCCGCTGGCCTCGTCCTGGTCGCTGTTGGCTTCGGGGCATGGTTGTTCGGCGCTGACGGCTCGTCCTCCAACGGTGACGGTGCGGCGAGCTGGTGGCGCCCGGTTGCGGCGGCCGGTTTTGTGATCGTGGCCTTTGCCGCTGCCTGGCCGTTCGCGCAAACACGCGATTCCCGCGCGCTTGCTCTTGATGGCCCCAGCGGAACACCTGCGCAGCGGGCCTCAGCTCAGCAGGTGCCAGCGGACGCCGTCGCGTTCTCGCGCGCGCGGATCGAGGCCTTGCGTCGTGAAGGCCGGCCTGTGTTCGTCAACCTGACCGCAGCGTGGTGCATCTCGTGCAAGGTTAACGAGCGGCTCGTTCTCAAGAGCGCCGCTTTCAAGCGGGGGCTGGACGCGCGCAACATCGCCTACGTGGTCGGCGACTGGACCAACCAGGATCCCGAAATCTCGAAGCTGTTGAAGGCGCACGCGCGTGCCGGCGTTCCGCTCTATTTGCTCTACCCCGCCGATCCTTCAAAGCCCGCGATGGTGTTGCCGCAGTTGCTCACCACCGGTCTCGTCCAAAGCTACCTCGATAAGCTTCCCGCAGGCAGCCGTGCGTGATGCGTTTCGCACCGCACCGCACCCCACTGCATGTACCGGGCCTGACGGGCTTACCGGTCGACCCCCAACCTGCCGGTTCGCCGGCGGTCTTTCACAAACCTGACAGGAGACTGCCATGACGATGCTGCAACGTTTCGCCCGCCGCTCCGCCGCGATGAGCCTCGCCTGCGCCGGGCTTTTGAGCCTGGGCGCTCCGGCCCATGCCGCACCGAAAATCGATCAGAAGGCCCCGGCTTTCGTTGGGATCGATACCAAAGGCAAGGAAGTGCGCCTGAGCGATCTGCGCGGGAAAACCGTTGTGTTGGAGTGGACCAACCACGACTGCCCGTTCGTCGCCAAGCACTACCGCACGGGCAACATGCAGGCGCTGCAAAAGAAGTACGGCGGCACCGATGTCGTGTGGTTGTCCGTCATTTCATCTGCTCCCGGTACGCAGGGCCATGTCAGCCCCGCAAAGGCTGATGAGTTGACCTCCTCGCGCGATGCGAAACCGACTGCGGTGCTGCTCGATCCGAAGGGCACGATCGGGCGGATGTATAAGGCGCGGACCACGCCGCATATGTACGTGATCGATCCAGAAGGCGTGCTGCGTTACATGGGTGCGATCGACAACAAGCCGACGACGCGTGATGCCGACGTTAAGCGGGCCAAGAACTACGTCAAAGCCGCGATGACCAAACTGACGGCGGGTGCGCCGGTCGATCCTTCGGTGACGCGCGCCTACGGCTGTTCGGTGAAATACGGCCCATCGTCGTAAGCGCGCGGCGTTTGGCGTGTGACATGCGGCGCTTCCGCTTAGAGTTCATCCGCTTCAGGTGGACTCACCTGAGGCGAAAGATGAACGGCTAAACAAAAGCTTAGAGTTCATCCGCTTCAGGTGGACTCACCTGAGGCGAAAGATGAACGGCAAAACGAAAGCTTAGATGTCGGTTCCGCTTCAAGCTAAGCGAACCGACTCTAAGGCGGAGCGACCTTCAGGACGAGATGGGAAAGGCGGTGCCATGGGCGCCGCCTTTTTTGTTTGCTTTTTGTTCTTGACGCGAGGTGGGGCAAGAATTAGAACTTTTAGAGAACATAATGGCATTGAAGATGTCAACCGATCATCACGACGCCCCAACAGCCATGCCACACCATGATGTCCCTCAGCCTCCGCAAAGCGATGCGTTTCGCCTGCCAGCACAGGCATCCGCGCCGCCATCGCAGCCAGCTCTTGAGCCAGAACGAGAGTGTCGCGGTGATCGCGCACACGTGTTGGCGCGGTTGCAAGACACCATCGATCGTATTGAGCGGCGTGATGCTCGCGATGAGGTCGCCGCTGCCGCCGCCATCGGGGGGGCGGGCAATGAGATGCATGCCGGCACGGGGCCGCCGTACGATGCGCAAAGGGTCGACGGTGATGCTGGGCTCTGGTGCACCGGGATCGATGCGGTGGATGCCGCTTTGGGGGCTGGGCTCGATGCGGGTGGTGTGCATGAGATCAAGCCTGGCGATGCGGAAGGCTTGGGCGCAGTCGCGATGCCACGTGGGTTGGGATGCGATGCGGATGGCGACGATGACGCGGTGGCGTTGGAGGGTGAAGGGCACGCGCCTGCTAGCGTGTCTGCGGGCGCTTCTGGGGGCGCGTGGATGGCCGACCATCTGGCCGCGATCGGTTTTGCGTGGCGTTTGCTTGCCGGTTTGGTCGCGAGCAGGCGTGATCCGCGCCCCTTGCTCTTCTGCTGGCTGCAGCGTGAGGCGATGGAATTCGGTGTCCCTTACGGCTACGGCTTTGAGCGGATCGGGCTTGATCCCTCACGGTTGATCATCGCAACGCCCACGACGCTGAACGATGCGCTTTGGACCCTTGAGGAAGCGGTCAAAAGTGATGCGGTCGCGGGCACATTTGCCTTGTTGGGGCAGGTGGATCTGACGCCGGCGCGACGGTTGCCAGCGCCAACCGTCGCGCATGCGACCCCATGCATGGTGGTTTCACACCCGCGCTCATCGCCTATGGCTGCCACCGCCACGCGTTGGCGTGCGCGGGCAGCTCCCGGTGCGCCCCATCCCTTCGATGCGCGCGCGCCAGGGTCGTGGCGCATCGACCTGATGGTGGAACTCTCGCGTCAGCGCGCGAACGCCAGCGCTACGGCGATGGGGGCGGTGTCGCCGCAGCACACGGCTCATCCGCAGGCTCCCCATCAGCTCACGCCTCGCAGCCCTCTCCTGATCACCCCCCTCCTCATCAGCATGGCGGCCTTGAAGCTGTTGGCCCGCAAGGCCCCTCGCAAAGTTGCTCTCAAAGTCTTTGGGGGCAGCAAGGCAGCGCACATCCCCTTTTCCCTTCCCTCCTCGCCTCTCCTTCAACGGCTCAGCGTCAAAGTTTGTATCAATGGCATCGCGTGGAATGGTCCGATGAAGCGTTACGTTTCCGTGTGGTTACCCCACTGGCCGATCGAGCGGCTACGCCGTCACACCCCGCAAGCGGTACCGGCCGCGCATCCCTTTGCGCTGGTTGAAGCGCGTGCGCACGGGCTGATCATCACAGCGGTGAACGCGCGTGCGCAACGCGAGGGGATCAGTCCTGGGCTCGCGCTTGCCGATGCGCGTGCGCTGCTGCCCTCCCTGCTCAGCGCGCCAGCGCAGATGCGCGAAGATCGCCAGGCCTTGTTGAAGTTGACGGCGTGGTGTGGGCGCTACGGCATGGCGCGCCATACCGAAGGCGACGATGGGCTTTGGATCGATATCTCGGGCGTCGCACATTTGTTCGCTCGCGCTGATGATCCTGCTGAGTCGGCCTCTCTCGAAGTGACCTCTGGCGGAGCAGCAGGGAGGGGCCTCCAGGTTGGCGCGGGGAAGCCCCATGGTCGTGCTGACGGAGGCTGCACGCCTTTGTTCAACTTTGAACATGAAGCCGCGTTGCTCGCCGACCTTTTGGCAAGGCTCGCGCGTGCTGGTTTCACCGCGCGTGCGGCAAGCGCATCGACCCATGGCGCCGCCTACGCGATGGCGCGCTATGGCACCCACCAGCTAGCGACGGGGCGCGTTATGCCGCCTGAACGCACCGCGCAGATTTTGCGCGCCTGTCCGGTGGAGGGGTTGCGGCTTGACGCCGACACGATCGTTTTATTGAAGCGGTTGGGGCTACGGCGCGTCGGTCAGCTTTACGATGTGCCGCGTGATGCGCTTGCCCGTAGGTTTCGCGATGAGGGTGGAAAGGGCCGAAAAAAGACGTCACAGGCGCGCGCGCAGGCGGCCTGCCAAAACGTGTTGTGGCGGCTCGATCAGGCTCTCGGACGCGACCGCGATGTGCGGGTACCGTTGGTTGAGCCGCCCACTTTCGCGGTGCGCCAAGCGTTCACCGATCCGCTGATTTCCCATGAGGGGATCGAGGTCGCCGTGGCTGCGCTATGTGCAGCGCTCAGCCAGCAACTTTGTGCGCGTGCACGGGGGGCACGGCGGCTCGCTTTGAGCCTCTACCGTAGCGATGCGACGAGCGCTCACATCGCTTTGGGTATCAGCGCCGCTTCTGCCGCTGCGTCACATTTTGTCGGTTTGCTGAAGGAGAAGCTGCCTGAGATCGATGCAGGCTTCGGCATCGATCTGATGGTGTTGCGGGCACCTGTGACCGGGCCTTTGGTCGCAGCACAAAAGCGGCTGGTCGTGAAGGAGGGCGGTGCTCGGCGCGGCGTGACGGCACCATGCACATCTGCTTCCACGCTTGCCACGGCCTTGGTCGCTGCCTCTACCCCTGCCGTACGCGCTGCCCCTGGGCCTTTGGGCGCAGCCGCGGCCGCCGCAAGACCTGGTCTTCCCCGTGCTGCCCTCGCCCCAAGGGATCAGCAGCACGATGAAGCGGCCTGCACAAACCTCATCGATCGGCTGTCGAACCGGCTTGGCGACAACAACGTGCTGTATGCCCTTGACTGTGAGGCGCATCAGCCGGAGCGCGCGCAACGCCTGCGCCCGCTCATGCAGCGCTCCGCGGTAGGGGCGGACGCGCCTTCCACGCGCGAGCGCTGGGCGCGTTTCAAGGCTCCCGATCTCCCACGCCCGGGCTTGTTGTTCACCACGCCCGAACCGATCGCGGTGCTCGCGCAGATACCCGATGGTCCGCCCGCTTGGTTCACCTGGCGGCGCGTCTCCCGGCGGGCGCGCAAAGCACAGGGCCCTGAGCGTATCAGTCCCCCATGGTGGTTGGAGTGCGCTACCGCGCGTGGCGCACGCACACGCGATTACTTTTGGATCGAGGACATGTTTGGCGCGCGCTACTGGGTCTACCGGGAAGGGCTTTATGAGCGCGATGAAGAGGACGAAGACCGCGATGAGGACGCGATGAACGCCAACCCGCGTTGGTTCATGCACGGATTGCAAATGTGATGATGGATGTGAGCGTTAACGATCGGTTGGGCGCGCGTGCAGCACACGATGCGATCGACTATGCCGACCTGATGGTGACCACGAATTTTTCGTTCCTGCGCGGCGCTTCGCATGCGGAGGAATTGGTTGCCCAGGCGGCCATGCTGGGTCACCGCGCGATCGCGGTCTGCGATCACAATACGCTCGCCGGTGTGGTGCGCGCGCACACCGCTGCAAAGCAGGCCGGGCTCGCCTTCATCGTCGGTGCGCGGCTTGTCCTGCGCGATGCCCCTGACCTGTTGTGCTTTCCAAGCGATCGCGCATCCTACGCGCGCCTTTCGCGGCTCCTTTCGCTGGGTCAGGGACGTGCGGAAAAGGGCGCCTGCCATCTTTGGCTCGATGATGTGATCGCCGAACTTGCCGGCCAGGTGATCGTGGTTGTGCCGCCTGAGGACTGGTGCTGGCGTGATGCGCTGAACCAGCCGCGGCGTTCACACGATCCCTCATCAAGATCTCAAGCGCGCCGCGGCCAGGTGGTCGATTTCCCGACCGGGCCAAGCGGCGAGTGTCCCCCGACCACGGGGGCGCACCCTGATACATGCGCCAAGTCCGATCATCCTGGCGCTCATTTCGCCGATCATCTCGAGGATCATTCGGCCGATCAACGGGGCGCCCCTCACCCCGTCGCGCGCTTAACGCTGGAGGACACCATCAAGCGATTGCAGCACGCGGCTGCACATCAAGAGACATCACCGGCAGGCCTCTATGTGGCGCTCACCTATCGCCATCGCGGCGATGATCGGGCGCGCATGAACGCCCTTCACACGCTTGCGCGCACCTGCGCCATGCCTGTCATCGCCACCAACGATGTGCGCTACCATACCCCCCATCGGCGCGCCTTGCATGACGTGGTCACATGCATCCGCGAGGGCGTTAAAATCAAGGAGGCGGGATGCCGTTTGAACCCGCATGCCGAATACCATTTGAAGGCGCCGGCGGAGATGGCGCGTCTTTTTGCTGACCATCGCGAAGCCCTGCAAACGATTTCGCAGGTGCTTAGAACCTGTCGCTTTTCGCTCGATGAACTCGTCTACGAATATCCCGATGAGCCAACACCGCCGGGTAAAACCGCGCAAGGTTACCTTGAAGAATTGGCGCGAGAGGGTGCTGCGCAACGTTTTCCCCACGGCCTTGATGCCAAAGTTGAGACGCAGCTTGAGCGCGAGCTGACGCTGATCGGCGAGCTCAATTACGCGCAGTATTTTTTGACCGTCTACGACATCGTCAAGTTCGCGCGCAGCCGTGGCATCTTGTGCCAGGGACGCGGATCGGCGGCCAATTCGGTCGTTTGCTACTTGCTCGGCATCACGGCGGTGAACCCGACCGAAGTCGATTTGCTGTTCGACCGCTTCATTTCGCCTGAACGCAAAGAGCCCCCCGACATCGACGTCGATTTTGAGCACGAGCGGCGCGAGGAGGTGATCCAGTACATCTTCGCGCGCTACGGTCGTGAGCGCGCCGCGCTGGCCGCGACCGTGATCTCCTACCGCACCCGCTCGGCCGTTCGTGAGGTCGGCAAGGTCATGGGTTTAAGTGAGGACACGGTTTCAGCCCTGGCCGGCATGGTGTGGGGGTTCGGGTCGAGCGCCAATGTGCTGCCTGAGGAGCGGGTGCGTGAAGCGGGCCTGGACCCCACCGACCCTTTGCTCGCGCGCGTGGTCGAACTGACGGGCGAACTGGTCGGCTTCCCGCGCCATCTGTCACAGCATGTGGGTGGGTTTGTGCTCACCCGTGGACCATTGACCGAAGTGGTTCCCGTCGGCAATGCGGCGATGGAGGACCGTACTGTCATCGAGTGGGACAAAGACGACCTCGACGCGCTTGGCTTGCTCAAGGTCGATGTGCTGGCGCTCGGGATGCTCAGCTGCATCCGCAAGGCATTCGATCTGATGGCGCTGCACCACGGTGAGCGGCTGACGCTGGCGCGTGTGCCGCGCGAGGACCCGCGCGTCTACGATATGCTGTGTCGTGCGGACAGTCTGGGGGTGTTTCAGGTTGAAAGCCGCGCCCAGATGAACATGTTGCCGCGCCTCAAACCGCGAACCTATTATGACCTCGTGATCGAGGTGGCCATCGTGCGACCGGGGCCGATTCAGGGCGATATGGTTCATCCCTACCTGCGCCGCCGCGACGGTCTGGAAGCTGAAGACTATCCATCGCCAGGCCCCGCTTTCGGTCCGCCCGATGAGTTACGCCAGATCCTGGGCAAGACGAAAGGCGTGCCGCTTTTCCAGGAACAAGCGATGCGGATCGCGATGGTCGCAGCGAAGTTCAGCGGTCCTGAAGCCAACCAGTTGCGCAAGGCCATGGCGACCTTCCGTCGGCGCGGAACGATCGGCCAACTGCAGGAGAAAATGGTCGAGCGCATGGCGCAACGGGGCTACGATCGCAGCTTTGCGGAACGGTGCTTCAATCAGATCAAGGGGTTTGGCGAATACGGTTTTCCTGAAAGCCACGCGGCCAGTTTTGCGCATTTGGTTTACGTCTCATCCTGGCTGAAATGTCATTTCCCGGATGTGTTTTGTTGTGCGCTGCTGAACGCACAGCCGATGGGGTTTTACGCGCCCGCGCAGATCGTGCGGGATGCGCGCGATCACGGCGTTGAGATCCGCGAAGTAGATGTGAACGCCAGCACGTGGGACTGCACGCTTGAACCGCTCCGGCATACGCTTGCGCCCGCTGCACTTGGGCCACCGCGCGCAGAAGCGCTGCCTCAAGGCACGCACTGTCTGCCCGGCGTTTATCCGCGCACCGCGGTGCGACTTGGCTTGCGTCAAATCGACGGTTTGCGTGAAGACCATGCGCAACGCATCGCTGCTGCGCGTCGCAATGCCCCCTTCAGCGATATCCATGACCTTTGGCAGCGCGCTGGCGTGCCGCACGCTACGCTTGAGCGGCTGGCGGCGGCCGATGCGTTTCGTTCGCTCGGCTTGGATCGGCGTCAAGCGTTGTGGGAGGTGAAGGCGTTGGCGCGCGCGCCCAGTTTGCCGCTTTTCGCGTGGAACGGGACGCGTGAGGGGGGCGATGAACCTCAGGTCAGTCTCCCGCAAATGGCGTTGAGCGAGCATGTGGTGAATGATTATCAGACCCTGCGGCTGTCACTTAAGGCGCATCCGCTTCATTTTCTGAGGCCTTGGCTGCAGCGCGAGGGGCTTCGGGCGTGTGATGATTTACGCAAGCTTGGCGATGGTGCGCGTGTTGAGGTGGCAGGTGTGGTGCTCGTGCGCCAACGGCCTGGCAGTGCGAAGGGGGTTGTGTTCATGACGCTTGAAGATGAGACGGGGGTCGCCAACACGGTGGTGTGGCCGAAGGTTTTGGAGCGCAACCGCAAGGTTGTGATGGGCGCGCGGCTGGTTGTGATCAAGGGGCGTATTCAACGTCATGAAGACATCATCCATGTGGTGGCCGACCGTTTGGAAGACCGTAGCGACTGGCTGCATGCGTTGAGCGAGGGGGCGGGCGAGCACACCATGGAAATCCCGCTTGCGCGCGCCGATGAGGTGGTGCGGCCTGAACCGGGGTCGGCGCGGGGCGCGCTTTCTGAACTGCGCGCCCTACGCCACCATGGCGATCCGCATGCGCGGGAGCGTCCCTCGCTTCCCCCATCAGCACATCCGGTGGGCCAGGGCCAGGGACAGGGGCCGCCCGGTGGAAGAGGCCCTCTTGGCATGGGGCACGGCCATGCCCGCCGGCATCCACGCGATGAGCGCATCATTCCAAAGTCGAGGGACTTCCATTGACCCTTCCAGCGTTCAACCCTTGGTGGCATGCTGCCACCCGGCCGCCCGCCACCGGCATCATCGCGCTGGCCGTTGCCGCCATGGCCATCGCCTTCGCTGTCGTCTTCGCCCCGTCGGTGGTTGTAACATCAGCGCACGCCCAAAGCCTTACCACGCGCGCGCAACCCGAGGCGGCGACGGGACGAAAGACACGCCGTCTGGTCCGAGCGCGCCGTTTCATGGTGGTGGCGGCCAACCCCTATGCGACGCGCGCCGGCCTTGAGATCCTGCGCGACGGCGGCAGTGCGACCGATGCAGCCATCGCCGTCCAACTTGTGTTGGGGCTGGTGGAGCCGCAGTCGTCGGGCATCGGTGGCGGGCTGTTCCTGTTACACTGGAGCGCGCGCGCGAAAGCGTTGACCACTTATGACGGCCGTGAGACGGCCCCGCGCGCCGCTCACCCGAACCGTTTCATGCGACGCGGGCGTCCGATGCCGTTTGGCCGCGCGGTCAGGAGTGGTCTGAGTGTGGGGGTGCCGGGAACGTTGCGCGCGCTTGCGCTGGCGCATGCTCGGCATGGACGCTTGCCGTGGGCGCGGCTCTTTCAACCTGCGTTGCGGCTTGCGCGTGAGGGATTTCAAGTCTCGCGACGGCTTCGGTTGTTGCTCGTTCGCCCAGGATCTGGGCGCTTCGGACCGGTCGCGAGGCGGTACTTCTTTGACGCTCGGGGTAACGCCTGGCCGGTCGGCCATCGCCTCAAGAACCCGGCTTACGCCCGCACGCTCCGTTTGATCGCGCAGGGCGGAGCCGACGCCTTTTACAGCGGTGAGATTGCGGGTCGCATCGTCACCGCGGTCACGCAGGCGAGACCTGATCCAGGCGATATGACGCTGGGTGATCTCCAGAACTATGTGGCGAAGGTGCGCGCGCCTGTTTGCAGCCGCTACCGCGGTTACCGCGTTTGTGGCATGGGGCCGCCTTCCTCTGGCGCACTGACGGTGGGCCAGGTTCTGACGATGTTGGAGCGCTTCGATCTGGGAGCGCGGACGGGCAGGGTGGCCGATGCAGCGCGTGGTCCCCTCAACACCACGGCACTTCATTTGATCGCGGAGGCGCAACGGCGCGCCTATGCCGATCGTGCCCGCTACATGGCGGATTCGGATTTTGTACCGGTACCGCGTGGCCTTCTCGACCGGGCCTATCTGGCTCAGCGAGCCGCGTCGATTGATCCACAGCGGCGCACGCCTCAAGTGCGCGCAGGGCAACCGCCGGGCTTGGGCAATCGGCACTTTGGCAACGATGCAACGCGCGAAAACAAGGGCACCTCGCACGCGTCCATCGTCGATGCTGAGGGCAACGCCGTCTCCATCACGATGACCATCGAGAGCGCTTTCGGATCGCGCCGGATGGTGGGCGGTTTCCTCCTCAACAACGAACTGACCGATTTCTCCTTTCGGCCGATCGATGGTCGCGGTCGGCTGGTGGCCAACGCTGTGGCGCCGGGCAAGAGGCCGCGCAGTTCCATGGCGCCCACCATGATCTTCAAGCCGTCTGGCGAGCTCTACGCGGTGCTCGGATCGCCTGGCGGAAGTCGCATCATCTTGTACGTGGTCAAGGCGACGATCGCCTTGATCGACTGGGGTTACGGTGCCCAGCGAGCGGCGGCGGCGCTGAACTTTGGGGCCCGCGGCGACACGTTCGAAATGGAGGCGGGGCTCGAGGGCGCCTATCGGGCAGCGGGGTTGCGCGCGATGGGCCACCCGGTGCGGGTGACCCCGATGACGTCCGGCACGCACATCATTGTGGTCACCGGTGATGGCTTGGAAGGCGGCGTTGATCCACGCCGCGAAGGGATGGCGGCCGGTGAGTAACGAGAGCTATCGGACGGACTCGCTCGTCGTGCGCTGGCCGCGACGTCAACCGCCAGGACTGCGATGGGGCCTGCGATGTTGATCACCATCGTCGGGGCCGGCATCACGGGCCTCTGGCAAGCCTACACGCTTGCGCGCGCGGGCTTTGCGGTTCGCCTCGTCGATGCCGCGCGCGAACCGGCTGCGCGTGCCGCAAGCGGTTATGCCGGCGCCATGCTCGCTCCCCATTGCGAAGCGGAAGCCGCTTCACCGGCCATTCGCGACGCTGGCTTGCGCGCGATTCCACTTTGGCGCGAGGCTTACCCACACCTTATCGAGCGCGGGACTTACGTCGTTGCCCATCCGCGTGATCGGGCAGACCTGACCCGATTTGCCCGCATGACGAGCGGCCACGTCAAAGCCGATGGTGCAGCGTTCGCAAAGGCAGAACCTCATCTGTCGGAGCGCTTCGACAGTGCGCTCCATTACCCGAACGAAGCGCACATGGCGCCGCATCCGGCGATGGCGCATTTGGCAGCCGGCATCGAAGCCGCCGGTGGCACGATCGAGCGCGGCGTCGCGTTGGATGCCAACGCGCGCGCGCAGGCTGCACGGGTTGGGTGGATGATCGACTGCCGCGGGCTTGCCGCGCGCGACACTTTGGCGGGCCTCCGCGGGGTGCGAGGTGAGCGGCTCATTGTTCAAAGCAAGGACGTCGACATACGTGCGACCGTCAGGCTGCTGCATCCACGTCATCCGCTTTACGTCGTGCCGTGGGGCGGTGGGCGCTACATGATCGGCGCGACGGTGCTTGAAAGCGATGATGCAAGTCCGGTGAGCGTGCGCTCGGCGCTTGAACTGCTCGGCGCGGCCTACGCGATCCACCCCGGCTTTGGCGAAGCCGAAGTGATCGATTTCGGCGCTGGTGTCAGACCGGCGTTTGAGGACAACGAACCGCGGATCATCGTTCGTGGGCGCACGATCAGCGTGAACGGGCTCTATCGACACGGGTTCTTGTTGGCGCCGGTGCTGGCGCAAAGCGTCGCGGCGTTTCTTGCGGACGGCAGCTGTGAGCACCTCTTCATGCAAGACATGCGAGAGGAGGTTTGAAGTGGGTATGCGCTGGATGTCCTTGAGCCTCATCACCGTGTTCGCTGCGCATGCAAGCTGGATCGTGCGGTGTTTACGCGAGGCCATGGCCGGCTTGTCGTGGCCGGCACGCCCGCCTTGGGGGTCTCGCAGGGGGGCTCGCGAAATTTCGGCGATCGCTCGCGCTTATGGCTCCTTGGCTAGCGCCAAAGGCGGCGCTCCCTGCGCGTACCAACCGCCCCAAGCCCGTGCGATCAACCACGAAACGCCAAGCGTCAGAACGCCGAGCCCGGCGAAGAGCGCGGTCAGGCTTACACCGAAGCTCTGGAGCACCGCGGTCGCGATGCCGCCCGCAGTCATGAATGCAGCATTGACGATGTTCACCGCAGCGATCGTGCGGGCGCGCGCCTGCTCCGGCGCCCACGCCTGCACCGCGGCGAAGGCTGGCACGATGAAAAGGCCGCCGGCCAAGGCAAGCGCGCTCAAGTCAAAGGCGATGCGCCAGCCGCCGAAGGTGCTGAGCAAAGTGGCGGGACCCTGCGGCGTTGGCGTGGGCGCGGCTGACGCAAGGGCCAGGGCGAGATCGAGGCAGAAGAGGCCCATCAATACGGCCGCGAGCGGGACCAGTGCCAGGTTGGGCTGGCCGCGCGCGAGCCATGCGGCCAAGGTTGAACCGGCTGCGATGCCGATCGTGAAGAGGACCAGGAATAGCGTCACGACCCCTTCGCTCCCGTTCAACGTGATCTTCACCAGCGCGGGCAGCAGCGACAGCGCGACCATGCCTACCAGCCAGAACCACGATACGATAAGCGCGCCACGCCATAGTGTCGGATCTGCGCGCAGTGTCGCCAGCAGACGGAATGTCGAAGCAAGCGGGCTAAAATCCACCTGCAATTGTGGTGCGGCGGGCCCGCGCCTGGGGATCATTGCGGCAGAACCCCATCCGAGCGCCGCCATCGCGATGATCGCGGCAGCGATCGCACTGCCGCCGCCCTCAGCGCTGGCCGCAAGCCCGCCGGCAACGGTGCCGAGCAGAATGGCGGTGAAGGTGGCGCCCTCGATGAACGCGTTACCGGCCGAGAGTTCCTGGGTTGAGAGTTGCTCTGGCAAAGTCCCGTATTTGAGCGGGCCGAACAGAGCCGCCATGGTGCCGAACAGGGCCAGCACCACGAACAAGAGCGGGATCGATTGGGCGATGAAGCCCCACGCCGCGAGGGCCGCAATCGGGATTTCGGCAAGCTTCAGATGGCGGGCAACACGGCCCTTGTCAAAGCGGTCGGCGAGCTGTCCACCAAGGGCTGAGAACAGGAAGAACGGTATCACAAGGGCGACGCCGGCAAGGGTGACAAGCGTGCCGGTGTTGGATGCATCGTCCGCAGCCGCGCCAGCCTGGTAAAGGATCAGGATGACGAGCGCGTTCTTGATGAAGTTGTCGTTCAGCGCGGAAAAGAACTGGCACCAGAAAAGCGGCGCGAAACGACGGGTGGTCATGAGCGTGGCGAACATGGTGCAGGTTCCTGGTGCCTCGTGCTTGGCCCGGACGCGACCTCGGCGATTGTGCGAGGGCGGCTCGAGAGTCGGCATTGCTACCGGGTGGAGCATGGCGCGGGGGCAACGGCAAGGCGTGGCACCCAGAGTTCATCCGCCGGTGGTGGAGATAGCGGGGCAAAGGGTCGAAGGTGCGCAGTATTTCAAAAAGTCGATGCGTTTGGGCGCAGAGGCCCCCTTGGGATCGGGCGTCTAGAGCAACGGGCGCAAAGTGCGAATCACCTGCTCAAACACTGAGGCCTTGCCTTTGCGCCCAAAGTTGCTCTGCA
>JBCBJZ010000097.1:0-14661 GCA_038522635.1 Pseudomonadota bacterium
CAAGGCGTGCGTGTTTGGCCGGTGACTCGCACTTTGCGCCCGTTGCTCTAGCGGGTTTGCTTCCGCAGGATGGAGCGTGGTGCTAGAGCTTCTGTCAACAACGCCGCGCGCACACAAAGGAGCGGACCGCGATGTCTCTGGAAATCCATCAGTTCCCGATCCTCAACGACAACTACGCCGTTTTGATCCGTGAACCCACGTCCGGCGCGGTTGCGACCATCGATGCGGGCGATGGCGACGCGATCCTGGCCGAGGCCGAGGCGAAGGGCTGGGCGATCACGCACATCCTGACCACGCACCACCATGCCGATCACACCGCCGGGAACGACGTCATCAAGGCCCGAACGGGCTGCACCGTCGTCGGGGCGAACGCCGATCGCGCGCGTATCCCAGGGCTCGACGTGGCTTTGAGCGAAGGCGACACCTACGACTTTGGCGCGGTGACGTTCGACGTGCTCGAGACGCCCGGCCACACCGTCGGCCACATCAGCTACGTGGCGCCCTCGGTACCGGTGGCGTTCGTGGGCGACACGTTGTTCGCCTTGGGCTGCGGGCGGCTGTTTGAAGGCGACGCCCGTATGATGTGGACCTCGCTCAGCAAATTGATGGCGCTTGATCCAGGCACCATCATCTATTGCGGCCACGAATATACGGCTGCGAACGCGGCCTTCGCGCTGACGATCGACCCTGACAACGAAGCCTTGCGGGCACGCGCAGAACTGATCAAAGCGCTGCGCGCCGAAGGCAAGGCGACGGTGCCCACCACGATCGAGGTTGAGCAGGCGACCAACCCCTTCGTGCGTCCAAACGATCCGCAGATCCGTCGCAACCTTGGTTTGGAGGCGGCAGACGATTGGGAAGTGTTCGCCGAAGTCCGCCGTCGCAAGGACGCCGCGTGAAGACGCAGATCGGTCCGCTCAGGTCGAAGCGTCGACCTTGACGCCTAAAGTTTCGACTGCGTCCATCGGCAGCCCGGCATTTTGACATCGCGGGCTCGGCCGGTCCGCACCACCATGCGGCGACCGCGTTTGATCAAGCGATATGATGCTTTGCGGATGCAGGCCGATGTCGGGATGCTACCGTTGCTGCGTGGTGTGAAGGTCTGTGGCGTCACACGGCGGGTGTTGTAGCGCTGCGGGTTGGCGCCGAGCCCGGCGTTCATGACGAATTTGATCTTGAGGTCGGTCGTCAAACAGCGCGTGAACACATCGCGCGTGTACCCGTTGTACTTGAAGTTCAGCGTCTTGGGGTTCGTGCAATCGCTTGGGTCGCTCTGGCTGCACCAACGATAGTTCACGCGGCTGCGGTGCCCTTTCCCCAACTTGTCGTAGTTGATGCTGAAGATGGCCACGCACTGAAGCCGCTTGCTGGCGTATTTGGCCGGCTTGGCTGGGCCCGTTTGGTCGGTGGGCGAACCGCCGGGCCGCGTGGGCTGAACGTTGGGCGCGCGCAGGGCCAAAGGCGGATCGCCGTACTCAGAGGTGGCGGCTCGGTTTGCCAACGCGCCGCTTGCGAACAGCCCGGACATGATCGCGCCTGCGGCGGCAACGCAAAGTGCCAGGGCGCCTAGGTTAAGCGGACGATGGACCATGGTTCAGCTTCCTCGTTAGGGTCATTGATGAACGTTGCAGCGTCGATGGCAAAGACCGCCAACGCTCACCGTTACGCGCATGTTCACAAGGCATGCGTTACTTGGCAGCGCAGCGCAAGCCTGGCCGCACGCATCCTTGCAACCTCTATCAACATGGCATGGAACGCCCAGGCCCATCCGCGGTTGCTAAGGCGCGCGCGCCCAAGCGCCGGCTTGTCCACGACATTATAAACGCCCCCACACGCCCAAGACGCTGGAAACGCTTGCATCAACCACGATCGCGTCGCCAGCGCTGCCCTCCTGCGCTTGCGGCCAAGGCGCGACTCACAAACAAAGCTAGGGCAGATCGAATCAGCGATGCAGTCGGGGGTCGCAGGCCATGGAACGTGAGTTCGCCAAGCCGTGCTTGAGCGCGGTGTTTGTCGATTATGACAACATCTACTTCTCGTTGAAGCGTAAGAACGAGGAGGCCGCGAGACGCTTTGCGAAAGATGCCGGTTCCTGGCTCAGCGAAATCGTTTCCGGACGCTTGATTTCGCCGACGAACGCGCTTTTCGACCCGGTCGCGCGGCGCAACGTGATGAGCCGCTGCTACGGCAATCCGGTGCCGCGCAAGAACCCCGATCAGACAACCGACATGACGTCGTTCCCGTTCGTGCGCCATTCGTTTTTGCGCGGCGGCTTTGAGGTCATCGACTGTCCGCCACTGACACAGCAGCTTAAGAACTCGTCCGATATCCGCATGGTGATGGATATCCGTGACCTGCTTTCGCACGATACCTACTACGATGAGTTCATCATCCTGTCGGGCGATGCGGACTTCACGCCGCTGCTGCATCGCTTGCGCGCGCATGCGCGTCGGACGGTGGTGTATGCGAACGATCACACCGCCGCGCCCTACCTTGCGATCTGTGACGGTGAGATCCGCGAGAGCGATCTGACGCGCCTGCTCCTCGAGGGGCGGCTGCCGGGTCAAACGGCGGACGGCGGCGATATTCTGATCGAGACCGCCAGCACGCGAAATGAAGCGGTGCGCGGCGACATCATCGATGAGATCGTGACGCTGGTGCGCGAAGCTGACGCGCCGGTGCCGTTGGAGATGCTGGCCGACAAAGTGATCCGCACGTTGGGCCACGCCAGAACGGTCGGCACGGGCTGGGCAGGTGCTGGCAACTTCCGCGAGTTGCTGACGCAGTTCCTGCCAGACGGCATCGAGGTGTCGGGTGAACCACCCTACGTCGCGTTTGAGCGCCGCCGTTTGGCAGCGCCCTTAAACGTGGCGGCCGCCGCGCCGCAGCCGGTGCCGGCGAGCTATCAGCCGCAGCTCCGTGACGATGACGTGGCGCCAGCTGCGGCGCCTGGGCCAGCTTCAGCGCTTGGGCCCGTTGCTGAGCCGGCCGCGATGATGGATGCGCGGCTCTCGCTGCAGGATGCCGCGAGGGATCTGGCGGCTGGTGGGCCCGCACGCCGTGCGGCTGCGCAAGACACTGAGGTGACATCGGCCGCATCGCTACAGCCGCAGGCCGCCGCCCGGCATGAGCGGCAGTCCATCGGACAGGCGCCGGCGCACCTCAACCTCAACCACAATCGCCGGCCCAGGTGCAGGCACAGCTCCAGCCACAGACGATGGCGGCTGCGCAGCCAACTCCTGCCGCACATCGTTTCGTTGATGAAGCGCCCTTGTCGGCACGGGCCTCCGTTGGCATGCCCACGCAGGAGCCGCTCGACACATCGCCTCAACCGCAGCCGGCTGAGCAAAGCTACGCGCAGGCCGCCCATCGCCCGCTGCCGCAACAGGCGCTAGCAGGTGAAGCGCCTGCGCAGGCCTCAACACCTGCCAGCGCCGCTGCTAGCGTTCCTGGCGCTCCGGCTGCACGGTTCGAACCTGCGCCCGCTGCCTATCAGCCAGGCGCTCCCGGCGGAGCACCCGCCGACGCCGGTCTCAGCCCTGCGCCGCGCCCTGCACCTGTTGCGGCGCCTATGACGTCTGCGCCGGCCGACGATGGGCGTCGCATTGAGTCATCCACGCAATTGCAGGAAGCGATCGCCCGCATTCACGACGCGTGTCAGGCGCCCCCGCTTGCGCCGCCAGAGTATCGCACCCTGTTTGACGTGATGGCCGCTGAACTTGGCGAAAACGGCCTCATCGGTGCGCAAACGCTCACCAACATTGCGAACCGCGCTCAGGCCAAAGGCGCACAGCTCCGTCGTGACGATGTGCGCTTCATCCTTGAAGTGGTGAGCGAAGCCGACCCTTGGTTCGACCAGGGGATTTCGCCGACCCTGTTCGCGGGACGTTTCCGCAACTTCGTGGTGGCGCGATGCCGCAGCCAGGGCTTGAACCTGTCGCTCAGCGATCTTGATCTGATCGAAGCATGGTTTGCTGGAGGTCCGGAGGCGCCGGCGCAGTCCGAACCGGCACGCCAACGTATAGGAGCGCAGGCTGCAGCCGGCATGCAAGAAGCCGACATGGCACCGCACTACGCCAGCGGCGGGGCGACGGCTGATGCCGGTGCGGCAAACCGCTGGTGGAGCCAACAAGACGAGGGCGCGCAGGTCCAGCACGCCACGGCGCATCAAGGGCAACAGCCCACCTATGCGGCGGGCGCCAACGCTCAGGGCGTCGCGGCACCAGAGCACAACAGCGGCGAAGACGAGTTCCCGCGGATCATCCGCAACCAGGCCCGCGGCTAACCAACCTCGCCAACATAGAGGCCAACACCACACGCAGATGTGAAGCCCCGGTCCAAGCGGCCGGGGCTTTTTCTTGTCTGAGCCCGCGCACCCACGAACAGGCTCTGCGACCGCGCCTTCGAAGTGCTGTTGCAAAGCGACCGATCGTGCTAGCGAACCGCGACATTCAAGGGGGCTTTCGCCTGACGGCGGCCTCCGCACGCCATCGCGCGCTGCGGGCTTCGTGCAATAAACCCCAGCACGCACGCTGATCGGTCGACACAGGCGTCGCCGCTCACACCACACGCCAAGGCTGCCGCGGCCCGTTCCGCCGCAGATCAACGAGGGTAAACATCGCGCATGTCTGTGCCCCCCGCCGCCAGCCGGCCAACCTCCCCCACCACCGCTTCCGCCCGACCCATCGCCGCCCCAAGCCGCAACGTCACCGCCGTGCTCGGGCCCACCAACACCGGCAAAACGCACCTGGCGCTCGAACGGATGGTCGGACACGAGACCGGCTTGATCGGTCTGCCGCTGCGTCTGCTGGCGCGCGAGGTGTACGACCGCGTGGTGGCGAAGGTCGGCGCTGACCAGGTTGCGCTCATCACGGGCGAAGAGAAGATCCGGCCTGAGGGCGCACGCTTTTCGGTCTGCACCGTGGAAGCGATGCCGCATGAGCCGGATGTGGCGTTTCTGGCGATCGATGAAGTCCAGCTTTGCGCGGACCCTGAGCGCGGTCACACGTTTACCGACCGCCTGCTGCATGCGCGAGGGCATGCCGAGACGCTGTTCTTGGGCGCGCAGACCGCAGCGGCTGCGATCAGCGAACTGGTGCCCGGCGCGAACTTCATCTCCAGGCCGCGGCTTTCAAGCTTGAGCTACGCCGGGCAGAAGAAGATCACGCGGCTGCCGCGTCGCTCAGCGGTGGTGGCGTTTTCCGCCAACGAAGTCTACGCGATCGCCGAATTGATGCGGCGCCAGCATGGCGGTGCGGCCGTGGTGATGGGCGCGCTCTCCCCGCGGACCCGCAACGCGCAGGTGGCGCTCTACCAGTCCGGCGATGTCGATTATCTCGTCGCCACCGATGCGATCGGCATGGGGCTCAACCTCGATGTCGACCATGTGGCCTTCAGCGCGCTGCGCAAATTCGATGGCGAGCGCCACCGCGATCTGACACCTGGTGAACTGGGGCAGATCGCGGGCCGCGCGGGTCGTCACATGAACGACGGCACGTTCGGTGTCAGCGGCGATGCCCGTCCGTTTGACGCCGAGATGGTGGAGCGGCTTGAAAACCATGAGTTCGACCCGCTGAAGACGCTGCAATGGCGCAGCCGGGCCATCGCTTTCGACAGTCTGGATGCGTTGCGCGACAGCTTGCGCCAGATGCCGAACCATCCGCGGTTGGCGCGCGCGCGCATGGCAGACGATGTGAGCGCGCTGGAAGCGCTCGCGCGCGACCCTGAGATTGCCGACAAAGCGACCAAGCCCGACACCGTCCGCCTGCTGTGGGACGTCTGTCAGGTTCCGGATTACCGCAAGATCTCGCATCAAGCGCACGGGGAACTCGTCTCCAAGCTGTTCCATTCGCTGACGGAAGGCGCGCGCAAGATCGACGAAGATTGGTTTGCCCGCCAAGTGGACCAGTCGGCCAAGACTGACGGCGACATCGATACGCTGGCAACGCGGCTCGCGCACATTCGCACCTGGACGTTCGTGTCAAACCGCGCCGATTGGCTGAAAGATCCTGCGCACTGGCAGGCGCGGACCCGCGCTATCGAGGACAGCCTGTCCGATGCGTTGCACGAGCAGCTCACGCAGCGCTTCATCGACAAGAAGACGTCGGCGTTGATGAAGGGCATGCGCGAAAGCGAGGGCCTGAGCGCGTCGCTCGATGAGGCGGGCGGGTTGCACGTTGAAAACCATTACGTTGGCAAACTGGACGGCTTCATGTTCACGCATGATCCCGGTGCCGACGCGGCCGGCATCCACGGGAAAGCCGCGCGCCATGCGGCCGCGCAAGCCCTGGCGCCTGAGCTTGCCATGCGCGTGCGCCGGGTGGTTGCTGCCAAGGATGACGCGTTCAAGCTGGCGCATGATGGTCACGTGATGTGGCGCGACCAGCGTATCGCCCGGTTGCAGGCCGGCGATGATCAACTCAAGCCGACGATTGCGCTGCTCGTCGATGAGCACATGTCGAACGCCGAGCGCGAAAAGGTGCAGGCGCGGCTCGACACCTGGTGCGCCGATCTCATCAAGGAGCGCTTGCGCCCCCTGGTTGAGCTTAGCCAGGCCGATGACATCACGGGTCTTGGGCGCGGCATCGCGTTCCAGCTTAAAGAAGCGTTCGGCTGCCTGCGCCGCGATACGGTCACGAAGGACATCAAGACGCTTGAACAGACCGAGCGCGCGCAGTTGCGCCGCCACGGCGTCCGGTTCGGCGCCTTCAACATTTTCTTCCCCGTGCTGCTGAAGCCGGCGCAGGTCGATCTGCTGATGGTGTTGTGGGCGCTGAAGCATGGTGGCGAACACGGGCTTTCGCTCGATGCCATGCCGACGCCGCCGCGGCCCGGTTTGACGTCGTTCCCGATCGATCCCGCGGTGCCTGAGCCGTTTTATCGCGTTGCCGGCTACCACGTGTGCGGACCGCGCGCGGTGCGGGTCGATATCCTGGAACGGCTGGCGGACTTGATCCGGCCGCTGCTGGCGTGGCGTGCGAAGGGCGAGCAGGCGGCGACCGCGAAGCCGCCCGCGGGCTCAACTGGCGAAGGCGGCTTCGTCGTCGTGCCCGATATGATGTCTATACTGGGTTGTTCGAGCGAAGAGCTCGGCGGAGTCCTGAAGGCGCTCGGCTTCCGCAGTGAAACGCGCGCGCGGCCGAAGACGATGCCAGCGGCTGAGCCGGCGAAACCGGCTGCGGCCGGCCCGTCGGCGACGCAAGCGAAGAACGCGGGCGCAGCGGGCACCGATGCTGCGCAGACGACCGCCGACGCAGGCGCGCAAGCTGCCAAAGCCGCCGGCACGAGCCCAGCTGCCGGCGCGAGTGATGCGGCCACGCCGGCCAGCGCTCAGCCTCTCGACAAGGTTACGGAGGCTGCCTCGGCGCCTGCGGCGTCCGGCGAGAGCGATAAGTCTGAAGCGCCAAGCGTTACGGTCGAACCCGAAGGCACGCCCTCTCACTTAGCCGAAGGGGCGCAAACCACTTCGGAGCCTGCCCCCGAGGTGCCGCAGGTTCGGGCTGCTACCCCGATTGAGGCCCCTGCTGGTGCGGCTCCTGGCGCTGCGACCGAGGCCGCCACGCCGAGCGAACCGCCGTCGCAATCTGCCACGGGCGATGCTGCATCAGCGCTTGAAGCGCCAGCGGCTCATGGCGCAGAAGGGGGCACAGAAAGCGGCACTAAGGGAAGCGCAAGCGTAGGTGCGAGCGAACCGGCAGAGGCTGCAGCACCGTCTCCAACGGCCGAAGGCCAAGCCGATGCTACCGCTGGGGCGACGCAAGACGCAGCCGCACCCGACATGATCGAGATCTGGCGCCCGGCACGTCGGCGTTACGGCAACGAGCAGCGCGGGCGTCGCCACGGCGGGCGAGGTCACGCTCACGCGGACGCGGCAGGCGCAAGCGACGCCGGCGGACGCGCGGGCGAGGGACAACGGCGCGGGCCTGGGCGTCAGCGCCCCAGCGGCCAGGGCAGCCAGGGCAGCGGTAGCGATGGCGCGCGTGGCCCCGGTGGTCGCGGCGGGCCGGGCAACCGTGAAGGCGGCCAGCGGGCTGCGGGCGGTGCGCAAGGACGTGGCCCCGGCGGCGGCAAAGGTGGTCAGAAGTCGCGGCGTCCCAAACACGGGCAGGACCGGCGTGATCGCACGCCCGTCCACGCCGTCGCAGCACCCAAGAAAAAGGCAGCGGACGCTGATTCGCCGTTTGCAGCGCTCGGCGCGCTCAAATCCGAGCTCGCCAAGCGGTCCAAGGAGCCGTCCTCTTGAGCGTCGGGCCCGAGCGCCGAACCGCTCAAGCCGGCGCCGCGGCCACGTCCACGCCTGGCGCGAAAGCCAGCGTCAGCCCCGGTGGTGCCGTCACACAAGGCGAACCCGCTAACGCTTCGGTAGACCCACCCGCGCAGCAGCACGCGCCGGCCCAACGCATCGACAAATGGCTGTGGTACGCGCGCGTGGTCAAAACCCGGACGCTGGCAGCAAAACTCGTCACCACAGGCAAGGTCCGCGTCAACAGAAAACCGGTCGATAAGGCAAGCCACGGCGTATCAGCGGGCGATGTGATCACGGTGGTGGTCGCGCGCAACGTGCGCGTGCTGGAAGTCGTCGCACCGGGCGCGCGGCGTGGCCCGGCACCGGAGGCGCGCGCGCTCTATAATGACCTTACCGAACCGCAGCCGACCGCCGATCCCGCCGCGCCCGAGGGCGCCAAGCCCCAACGCGACCCCGGCAGCGGGCGTCCCACGAAGCGTGACCGGCGACAACTGGACCGCTTGCGCTCGACGGACGCGTAGAGCCATGTTACGGCGCTTGCAGCGAAGGGTTCGCGGCCCAATCACGGCGCGCCACCCAAGCTGAACAGACACACGAGACTACGTACAGGCCCTCGCCAGCATGACCTACATCGTCAACGAAAACTGCATTAAATGTAAATTCACCGACTGCGTTGAGGTGTGCCCGGTCGATTGCTTCTACGAGGGCGAGAACATGCTCGTCATCCATCCCGATGAGTGCATCGATTGCGGGGTGTGCGAACCCGAATGTCCGGTTGACGCCATCAAGCCGGATACGGAGCCTGGGCTGGAACGCTGGCTGACGCTGAACCGCGAGTACGCAGACAAGTGGCCCAACATCACGCAGAAGAAAGAGCAGCCGGCAGACGCGGACAAGTTCCGCGACGAGACGGGCAAGTTTGAGAAGTACTTCTCAGCTGAGGCCGGCGAAGGCGACTGAGTTGGCGGTGAGCCCGCTGACATGAGGTTTGGGTCAGCCCGCTGACATCGGGTTTGGTTCAGCCCGCTGCCATGGGTTCAAGTGAGCGCTTACAGGCGTTTGATGGCCCACAGCGATGTGCCGCGACCCGACGGCCAGGACGCGTCAAGAACGCGTGCATTCAGCCAGGATGCGCGCAACTTGAGCGTGCAAATTCATCTTCGCATGATTATTCGAGCGGAATCAGTCCTCGAGGCCTTCTACAGCCGTGAAGAATGTGTTAGCTTAACACACTGATGGCAGACACTAAAAACGAAAGCGGAACATGCGCGCCGACGTCTTTCGGCGCGTTTTGGCGCGCGCGTGCGCAACACGTGCACCCATTGGCCCGGCGTGATGCCTGGCTGCTGGGCCTATCGACGCGTTTGTCGCACGATAATCGTTCCGTACACAGCTCTTAGTCAAGCCTGCGCATGATCTCCTCGAGCCAACGTTGGCTCTGTTGGTTGCATGCGCCGTTAAACCTTTTGTGGCGATCTAGCAAGTTCTTGGGACGGCATCAAGCGGGTTTAGCGCCGACGAAAGGTTCGCAAAAAGACACGCCCAGGTTGACGCACGAGCGTAAGCCAAGGGCTGACCGTGGCAATAAGTGGTGAGATCAAGCGTATGGCTACTAAGAAAAAGACAGCAGGTAAACCGACCACTGCGAAGGCGTCCGTGAAGCGCGCCACCCCGGCCACACCCAAAGCGCCCGCGAAGGCGGCCGCCGCCAAACCGGCAGCGAAGAAAGCTGTCACCGCCAAGAAACCTGCCACTGTAGCGAAGCCGGCGGCCAAGAAAGCTGCAGCCAAACCGGCCGCGGCCAAGAAGGCACCGGCGAAGGCTCCTGTCGCGGCGAAGGCGAAGAAAGCGGCGCCAGCGAAAGCGTCGACAAAGGCCACGGCGGCAGCGGTCGCAAAACCGAAGGCGAAGGCCGCACCGGCAGCAAAGGCTCCTGCGAAGGCGGTGAAGCCTGCAGCGGTGGCGAAAAAACCTGTGCCAGCGAAGGCCGCTGCAAAGGCCAAGGCGCCGATGAAGGTGAAAGCGCCCGCTTCAGCTAAGAAGGCTGCACCGGCAGCAAAAGCGGCTGCGAGCAAGCCGGCCGTCGCTGCCAAGAAACCCGCAGCAGCAGCCCCCGCAAAGCCTGCCTCGCCCGCGAAACCGGTCAACCAGCGCCATGGCTTCAAGCTGCACGAGACCATCGTCTACCCGGCCCACGGTGTCGGCGAGATCGTGGCCATCGAAGAGCAGGAGATCGCCGGCGTCTCGCTGGAGCTGTTCGTCATCACGTTCAGCAAAGACAAGATGACGCTGCGCGTGCCCACGGGCCGCGCGGACAGCGTTGGCATGCGCAAGTTGTCGGAAGAGCCGGTGATCAAGAAGGCTGTCGAGACGCTCAAGGGTCGTGCGCGGGTGAAGCGTACGATGTGGAGCCGGCGAGCGCAGGAGTACGAGGCGAAGATCAACTCCGGCGATTTGGTGTCGATCGCTGAAGTGGTGCGCGATCTCTATCGCTCCGAGACCCAGCCAGAGCAGTCCTACTCGGAACGCCAGCTCTACGAAAAAGCGCTGGAGCGGATGGCAAGCGAGATCTCGGCCGTCGAAGAGATCGACGAGCGTAGCGCCGTTCAGCGCGTCACCGAGATCCTCGCCAAGAGCGCGAAGGGTCGGCGTGCGGCGGCTGAAGAGGCTGAAGCTGCGGAGGCCGCGGACGGTTCAAAGGCGGCGTAGAACGCGGTCGCAGGCCCCGGGCCGCAATAACATGCGCGGCTACGCCTGTGCGGACAACGCGAAGATGCAAAGGGCCTGCGGAAACGCGGGCCCTTTTTGCATGCGCTTTTTGAGAGTCATGGCGCTCAATGCGCATAGAGGTCGGGGGCGGGGGAACGACCATGGAGGCCGCCACGGGTGCGCCTGGAGCGTCGGGCGCAGTCAGGAATACCGGCTCAAACACTCAGGCCGCGCCTTTGCGCCCAAAGTTGCGCTGCACGTTAAGATTAGAGCCACGGGGGATCGAACTAAGGCTGCGTTAAGCGCGCTTGCGCCAGCGGCGGCCGCGGTCCTATTTGCGGCTGCAGCTGCTGCTGGCCGCGTGGTGCGAACACCTGCGGCGCAGGGTCAATCGCTACCGGCCGTGGATTCCGCACTTCGAACACGCCGTAGGTGCGCTGCGTGTGGCCATCCGCGGTGAAGCGGAACACCCCGCTAACGCCAGCAAAACCGGTCGGACGCCGCAGCGCTGCACTGGTGAACTGCGGTCCGCCCGCTGCGGTGCCAAGGCTCGCGGCAAGCGCCACCGCGTCGTAGGCCAGCGTCGCGATGCGCGGTGGCACGACCCGATAGGATGCCGCGAAACGCTGCGAGAAGGCCTGCCACCCGACCGGGTCCGTACTGGCGAACCACCCAGCCTGCAGAACGGCGTTGCGCTCGATCCCGACATGGTCCCAGCTTCCCGTGCCCAACCACTTGACCGAAGCGATGGCGTCCTGCCCTGATCCCGCGCCCAGAAGCGCCGACAACCGCGGCAGGGTCTCACTGTCACCCGGCATGAAAACCGCTTGGATTGGCGCACCGCGCGAAGCGTGCGCTGAAAGCATGGCCTTCAGGTCATCGACCGGTCCAACCAAGCCGTTCGGTTCAAGCGGATAGCGAATGATGCCCGCCACTTCCCCGCCCGCCTGCCGCACGGCTCGCCGGAAAACCTGTTCGATCTGCCCGCCGTAACCGGTGTCAGGCAGCATCGCGGCAAAGCGCTTCTGGCCCCGCGCCCGCGCGTAAGCGATCAGCCGCGGCACGGTTTCACCGGTGCGGTAGCTGAGCAGATGCACGTGATCATGTTGCGCGTTGATGCCGCTTGCAAAAGCGATCACCGGCAAATTGCCCTGTCGCGCGATCTCGGCGACCGCGTCCACCGCGCGGGGATAAACCGGACCGATCAGGATTTGCGCACCGTCCTGGATGGCGGACATCGCCGCAGCCCGCGCCGCATCGGGATCGCCGCGCGTATCCTTGATGATGAGTTGAACGTGTGGCGCGTTACGATCGAACAAGGCCAGTTCGGCCGCCTGCCGCATGGCCGCCGCGAACTTATCGAGGCGCTCGCCGCCCCCGGACAAAGGTAACAGGAGTCCGATCCGCACAGGGCGCGGCCGGGTGGCGCGTGGCGTGGGCACAAGACGCGTGGGGTCAGCGGCGGCATCCCCGAAGGCGGCCTGTGTTGGGGTTGGCTGGTTCGCCGCTGGTGCAGCATCCGTTCGGATGGAGGCGGTTTGCGTGGCACCGAACAGGTTCATGGCGCAGCCGCTGAGCGTCAAGGCCGTGGCGGCAACGAACATCGCCCGCAGCGCAGCAGCGCCGCCCGTTGTTCCGCGCAGGCTCAAAAGGGTGCGTGCGAAGGGGGCGGCGCGCGGCAATGCCGTCTGGGTCGCGACACTCGCCCGACTCGCCCGCCTTGGCCCGGTGCTGTTCCAGCGCTCGCCCATCGTCATCCTTCGCTCGCGGCTTGCAGGTGCTCCAGGCGCGTGTCCGCGCAAGGGCGCGAAAACTCCCGAATCACAATGGTCTAAGGGCACCTCAATTGATGCTCGCGGGCAAGTCGAGGCTCGTGCAAAACTGTTCTCAACATGCAAACACGAAGGCCCTGTGGTGCGGGCGCCGCCGTTTGCTGCCTCACCGGACGCGCGGGCCGATGAGATGCAACGAGGCTCGCGCAAGGAACCGCCCGTTCGATGTCAACATCGCAGTCCGATCCACCTGACGCGTCGCCACAGCGACCGCAGCCTTCGCCGCAGCCCGCTGCGCCGCGTGAGGCTGGCGCGCCGCTTGAGCCTGGCGATAAGCTCGCGACGGCCACGCTCGCCGCGCTCACCCAAGCGCTCGCACAGCCGCTGGACGCGGGGCTCTACATCGTTGCCACACCGATCGGCAACCTCGCCGACATGACATTGCGGGCGCTCGCCGTGCTGGCCCAAGCCGACGTTGTCTATTGCGAAGACACACGGCGCAGCCGGACGCTGCTTACACATTACGGCTTACGACCAACGCTGCGCGCCTACCACGAACACAACGCGGTGCAGGAGCGACCTCGCGTGATCGCGGCGTTGCGCGACAACGCGCGGGTGGCGCTGATCAGCGATGCGGGCACGCCGCTCATCTCGGACCCCGGGTTTAAATTGGCTGAAGCGGCGGTTGAGGCCGGCGCTCGCGTGATCGCGGTGCCGGGCGCTTCTGCGATGCTGAGCGCGCTCGCCTGTGCCGGTCTGCCAACGGATGCGTTCCATTTCGCGGGCTTCCTGCCGGTCAAGAAACTTGCGCGCGCGCGCCGGCTTGACACCTTACGCACCATCGAAGCGACCTTGATCCTTTATGAGACGGCGCCGCGCCTGATCGCACTCTTGGAGGCGCTGGATGAGGCGATGCCGCACCGCCGCTGTGCGGTCGCGCGCGAACTGACCAAACGCTACGAGCATGTTGAGCGCGGCACGCCGGGCGAGCTTGCCGCCTGGGCGCGCGACACCGCCCCGCGCGGCGAGATGGTGGTGTTGGTGGCGCCCGATGATGGGGCAGGCGAGGAGACCGCGGTGGATGATGCCCGCCTGGCGCAAGCGTTGCGCGCGCTGTTGCCATCGAAGCGCTTGCGGGAGGCCTCGCACGAGATCGCCGCCGCCTTCGCGGTGCCACGCAAGCGCGTCTACGCGATCGGCCTTGCGGTGCAGGCCCAGGCGCAGGCACAGGCGACGCAGGCCTACGGGGTTGGCGGCGATGACGCGCTCGATGCGCCAACGCCGGACGAGGGGGAGCCGGGCTGATGCGACGCACCCCGCGCCGTTGGCCGGCTTGGCGCGCATGGTCATCGTGGGGCTCCTGGTTCGCCGCGCTGCCCGGGTTACGTGGCGCGCTCAACAAGATGCAGTTGGCGCGTGGACGCGCTGAACAGCCGGGCCTCGCCGAGCGACGTCGGCGCTTCCGCCTGGGGTTAAGCGCGGAGGCACGGGCGCGCTGGGCGCTGCGGCTCAAGGGCTATCGCATCCTCGCGGTGCGCGTTCGCACGCCGCGCGGCGAGATCGATCTGATCGCAAAGCGTGGCAACCGGCTGGCGTTTGTGGAGGTGAAAGCGCGCGCGACGCTGGAAGCGGCCCAGCATGCGATCACGCCGCGGCAACAGCGCCGGCTCGTGAACGCGGCCGAGCTTTGGCTAGGTAACCAGCTCGCGTTGCAGGGCTGCACGCTGGGGTTCGACGCGGTGTTCGTGACGCCCCGACGTTGGCCGCGCCACGCTATCGACGCGCTGCAGCCGCTGTGAATGGCGCAGCGATGCCATTGCGCAGCAACCGCGGGCCTGCTCTTGAAGGGGCGGCCACCCGGGTTGGGTGGGAGCGTGGCACGCGGCCGGTTTAGCGGTGGGCGCAGATCAGGCTGCGATCACCGCTGACCTGCCA
>JBCBJZ010000098.1:0-14379 GCA_038522635.1 Pseudomonadota bacterium
CGCGGCTTGGCTTCGTTGATCGGTGAGCCGACAGCGGCGGCCATCGCGCTTCCGCCTGAGGGTGAGCAGCGCCTGCTTGAGATCGATCAGTTGTTCGGGAGCCCGTCGAACCCGCGCAAGGCCTTTGCCGAAGAGGATCTGGCGGAACTCGCTGACTCCATTCGCACCAAAGGGCTGGTGCAGCCGATCCTGTGTCGGCCCGATCCGAAGGTTGTCGGCAAGTTCGAGATCGTCGCCGGCGAGCGCCGTTGGCGTGCGGCGCAGAAGGCAGGGCTGCAACAAGTCCCGGTGATCGTCCGCCAGTTGACCGAGCAGGAAGTGCTCGAACTTGCGATCATCGAAAACGTTCAGCGCGCCGACTTGAATGCCATCGAGGAAGCGAACGGTTATCGCGAGTTGATCGAGCGCTATGGCTACAAGCAAGATGCGCTCGCAGAAGTCATCGGCAAGAGCCGCAGTCACCTGGCCAACATGATGCGGCTTTTGAAGTTGCCGCAGGATGTGCAGTCGATGGTGCAGCAGGGCCAGATTTCCGCGGGCCATGCACGGTGCCTGATCGGTCGCGAGGATGCCGGTGTTTTGGCACGTCGCGTCGTGGACGATGGGCTGTCGGTGCGCGAGATCGAAGCGCTGGTCCATAGCGCGGAGAAGGCGGGCTCACGCGATGGCGGTGAGAACAAGCCGCGCGACAAGGACGCCGATACGGTCGCTTTTGAAAAGGAACTGTCAGACGCGCTCGGGCTGAAGGTGGTGATCCGCCGTGGTTCCGGCGAGAGCGGCACGCTGATCATTAAATACGGCAACTTCGATCAGCTCGACTACATCAAGATGCGCCTGACCGGCCTGGGTTCTTAGAGGTCTGGGCCCATAGAGTCATGGGGACTTCGCGTTCTGCCGGCGGAAAATGCGCCCCGTGACCCACGGCTCGTGGCGCCCCCCGTTAAATGACGTGCACCTGCAAGCCGTACGAAGCGCGCCCTTGACCTTTGTCAGAGTGCCACGCGCCGTGATAGCCTGCTGAACGCCCGGGCGCAGGCCGCGCCCCACGCGGAGAGTTTAGCGTCACACGTGGTGCGGCCATGCACGATACCTTGAAAGCGTTACAAGCCACCCTTGCCGCTCGCCGAAGCGAAACGGCCGAGCGCTCCTACACGCGCTCGCTGCTTGAGGGCGGCCCGACCAAGTGCGCCAAGAAGTTCGGCGAAGAAGCGGTTGAATTGGTCATCGCCGGTGTGGGCGAGGACGATGCGGCTTTGACCAACGAAGCCGCCGACGTGGTCTATCACCTGCTGGTCCTGCTGGAAGCGCGCGGCGTCGCCTTCGATGACGTTCTCGGCGAGCTGGAGCGTCGCATGGGGACGTCGGGTCATGACGAGAAGGCCTCGCGCGGGAGGCGGTCATGAGTGCACCCGGCGGCATGTCAGAAGGCATGCGCATGGCGCGTGCTGCACGTGCTGCTGCTGGCGGTATAAGCGGGACTCTGCCTGGATCGGTGTCGCCAGCGGATGAAGCAGTTGGGGATGCCAGCGGGACGAGGAGCGGGACTGGCAGCGGCGGGGCGGGACGACCGGCGTCTGGCGGCGAGACCCGCGTTGATCTCGACGCATCGGCTTCCGCGCCGTCCGGCCTGCAATTTTCGCCTTACCGCGTGTTTGAGCGCGAGGAATGGGCGGCGCTGCGCAAAGATACGCCGATGTCGCTTGTGCCACGCGAATTGGATCGGCTGTCCGGCCTCATCGAAGTGCTTTCGATGGAAGAGGTGGAGCAGATCTACCTGCCGATGTCGCGGCTTTTGAACCTGTACGTGGCGGCCGCTGTTGAACTGCACGCCGTTACGAAACGCTTCCTCCATGGGGGCGAAGGCAAGACGCCGTTCATCATCGGGGTCGCGGGGTCGGTCGCCGTTGGCAAGAGTACGACTGCGCGTGTGCTGCAAGCCTTGCTGGCGCGGTGGCCCGATCACCCGCGCGTCGACCTCGTGACCACCGACGGTTTCCTGATGCCGAATGCTGAGCTCGAGGCACGCGGCCTGATGGCGCGCAAGGGTTTCCCCGAGAGCTTCGATACCGCACGGCTGTTGAACTTCCTCGCCGATGTGAAGGCCGGTCAGGCGCGGGTCGCAGCCCCGGTCTACTCACACTTTCACTACGATGTGCAACCTGACCAGCAGGTCATTGTCGATCGACCCGACATCCTGATCGTCGAAGGTCTGAATGTGCTGCAACCGGCGCGCGTGCAGTCCTCGGAAGCGAAGCCGCGGCCGTTCGTGTCGGACTTTTTCGATTTCTCCATTTTCATGGATGCCGATGAGGCGATGCTGGAGACCTGGTACGTGACGCGCTTTCTACGCTTGCGCGAGACGGCGTTCCGCGACCCGGAGGCGTACTTCCACCGCTATGCGCATTTGTCCGATGCCGATGCAACGGCGCAGGCCAAGCAGATTTGGCACGACATCAACCGGGTCAACCTGACGGCCAACATTCTGCCAACGCGGGAGCGGGCGCGGCTTGTGCTGCGTAAGGGTCGCAATCATCGCGTTGAGAGTGTCGCGCTGCGCAAGCTTTAGCGGTCATCCGCTTCAAGCTGAAGCGAACCGACTCTAAGGCACCCGCGGTCGGCGATGTTGTGTTGGGTGATGGGATGAGGTTACCCGTGGGCCTCAGCCTTTGCTGGCCTGCCGTCGGCGATCTGCATTGCCCCTGCGGCCGCGTCGCTCGGTTCACCGCGCAAGATCCAGGTGTCGAGCGGGCCCATGCCTTTGATCTCGGTCTTGCCACGATGCTGCATGGCAAAGCCGTCTTGAGCCAGGGCCGCTTGCACGGTCGCTGAAACCTGCACTTCGCCGGGCGGCGCGGTGCTTTCCAGGCGCGCGGCGAGGTTCACCGTGTCACCCCAGACATCGTAAGTCAGCCGCTTAGCGCCAATGACGCCGGCCATCAGCGGACCTGACGCGATACCAATGCGCATGACCAACGCAACGCCATGGTCGGCCGCCACGCGGTCCGCTTCCGCCATCATCGCTAGGGCCAAGCGAGCAAGCCGCGCTTCATGATCGTCCACCTGTTCGGGCACGCCAGCCGCGACCATATAGGCATCGCCGATCGTCTTGATCTTCTCACAGCCGTGCGCGGCTGCATGCGCATCGAAGCCCTTCATGAGATCGTTCAACAACGCAACCGTGCGCTGCGGCCCCAGGCCCTTGGACGTCGGCACAAAGCCCTTCAGGTCCGAGAACAGAACCGATGCGCTTTCCACGCTGTCGGAGATCGCCTCGCCGGGCGCCCGACGCAAACGGTCCACCACGCTGACGGGCAGGATGTTGCGCAACAACGCATCCGTTTCGCGCTGCGCATCGTCGGCGAGTTTGAAGGCGTAGTAGACGACGCCCGCGACGACCACAAAGGTCGTGACCGCAGCGCTTACATAAATCGAATCGAGGTTGTCACTGCTGACCGCAACCAGGTCGACGTCGCCTGGAAACATGAACCAGCTCGCCAGATGCAACGCAAATGCGGTGACCACCACCAGCAGCACGAGCCACAGGCGCTCAAGGCCGAGGATCACGAAAGGCGCGGCGGCGAGCGCAATGTACTGCAGATGCACGCCTGAGCTGCGGCCTAGATAGGCAACGATCCAAAACATGCAGATCAGTTCGGCGCCCGCGATCATCAAGCCGCCCGCGATCTCGCTATAGCGGTGCAGGAACGGCACCGAGGCGGCGGCGGCGATCAAGAATAGGTTGATGAAGATCACCGGCTTCCAAAGCTGGTAGTCGACGAAGAAGTGGTGGATCACATAGACCGACGTGAAGAAGACGACCAGATAGGCGACCACGTTCATGATCTTGAGGCGGCGCACGATTTCCGGGCGGTAGCCCTGGGTACCGGCCTCGATCGCTTGCTTGATGCGGGGGCGGATCACGGTGCGCCACGCTGTGGCGAGGGGGGCAAGGGCTGGATGTGAGATGGCCATCGGTTGCCTCCAAAGCGCGTTGGCCCGGATCGGGTCGTACGCGTTGCGTTGGGTTGGTCGAACCTGTGCAGGCGACGGCTGCACCGTAGCGAATGAACAAGGCGCTGTGCTCACGGGCAGCTAGCATCTAGCAGGTCGTAGGCAGCTAGAGCCAGAGCTTCATGCCAGCATGGGTGGCTTGAAAGCCAAGGCCCTCGTAGAAGCGGCGGGCGCGTTCGCGCCTAAGATCGCTGGTGAGTTGCACCAAAACGGCCCCACGCAGCCGGGCCCGGCGTACGGCCTCTTCTATCAGCAAGCGGCCAAGCCCAGCGCCACGATGATCCTCGTGGACGCGGACCGCTTCGACTTGTGTGCGCCAACCGCCGCTGTAGCTCAGGCCTGGGATGAAGGTCAGCTGCAGGCAGGCGCAGGGAGGTGCCGTGGAGCCTTCTTGAGTGGGCTCGGTGTTGTCCGGTTTGCTCGCATCGACGGCCACCAGGATGGTGTTGTGCGGATCAGCGGCGATGGCCGCGAAGGCCGCGTCGTAGGGTTCAGCGTTGGATGCGTAGGGGGCTTGGCGTGTGCGTCCGAGGCTGTCGTTGGCCAACAGGGCGATCAATGCGGGAAGGTCGGCGGGGCTCGCTTCGCGGATGACGTAGCGCGCTGCTGGCGTGTTGGTCTGTGCGACCGCTTTTGTCGCTGCCGGCGCCGTTGTCGGTTCGGCTTCAACCTGAGGCGTCCTTGACCTAGGCGTCGGGTTCGCGCGCTCCGGCATGGCCATCCTCTTGCGTTTGCGAGGACGTTGCAGGGCGCTTTGCTTCGCCCTCGTCGTCCACGTCGTCTTCCGCCTCGTTTTGGGTGGTGTCCTCCGCTGGCAGCACCACAACGATGTGTCCGGCGGTCAGATCGAGGACGGGGACGTCTGCCTTGGTGAACGGGATCAGCACGGTGTCGCGCGCACCGTCGACCGCCACTTCGATGAGGTCGCCGGCGCCGAAATTGTGGACCGCGTGGACCCGGCCGAGTGGTGAACCCTCGGGCGATAGCACCGCCATGCCCCGCAGATCTTCGATATAAAACTCATCTTCTGCGGGCGCTGGCAAACGTTCGCGCGGCACGAACAGTTTCATGCCGCGCAACGCGAGCGCTGCGTCACGGTCGCCGACGCCTTCGATCCTGGCGATCAGCCCTTTGGGCGTTGACCGCTTGATGGTGAGAGCAAAACGCTGCGCGCCGTCTTCGCTCTCAAGTGGGCCGTAGCGCGCGACGTCCTCCGGCACGGCCGTATAGGCCTTGACGAGCACATCGCCGCGCACCCCGTGAGCCGTGGCGATGACGCCCATCAAGATGCGTTTTTGCGCCATGGGCCCTCCGACGGATGAACTTTGTCTTTGTCGTTCATCTGTCGTCTCCGGTGGTGCCACCTACGACGGATGAGCTTAGGACGCAGCTTCTTCCGCTGGCGCATCAGCTTCAGCGGCAGCCGCATCGGCAGCAGCCTGCGCGGCTTCTGCAGCGGCGGCCTCGCGTTCCTGGCGTTTCTTGCCGGGCAGCGCCTTCTTGGGGTTGCTCTTGGCTTTGCGGGTCAAAATACCGGCGTTGTCGAGGAAGCGGGCCACACGATCCGTCGGCTGCGCGCCGACCGACAGCCAATGCTTGATGCGATCTTCGACAAGCTGGATGCGGTCGCCGTGGTCCTTGGGCAGCAGCGGATTGTACGAGCCCACACGCTCGATGAAGCGGCCATCGCGTGGATCGCGGGAGTTGGCGACGACGATCGAGTAGTACGGGCGCTTTTTCGCGCCGCCACGGGCGAGGCGGATTTTCACGGTCATGGTTCAGCAGTCCTTCAGATGGTTCGTTGGATACAGATTGAGTTGTTGTTGGGTGAAAGCGGGCGCCGTTTTCGGGTTGAACGCAGCGCCTTGTTGGTTCGGGGCCGGGCAGGTCGAGCGCAAGTCGAGCGCTAGCGCTTCTTGCCTTTGCCCTTTCGTTTGCCGCCGGCTGCGAGCGCGCCACCGGGTCCGCCCGGACCGCCGCCGAGACCGGGAAGGCCGAGGCCGGGTAGGCCACCAAGGCCACCGCCGGTTAAGCCTGGGCCTCCAAGCCCGGGCAGTCCGCGCGGCGGGGCGCCTGCGCCAAGCCCAGGTGCGTTACCCTTTTCAAGCTCCTTCGCCATCTCAGGCGTCAGCTCCGGCATCGCGGCGCCTGGTGGCATGCCGCCCATGCCCCCCATCATCTTGGCGAGCATGCCTTTGTTTTTGCCAAGCTTCTTCATCATGTCGGCCATCTGCCGATGCATCTTGAGCAGCTTGTTGATGTCCTGCGCTGAACTGCCTGAGCCGCGCGCGATACGTTTTTTGCGAGACGCGTTGAGGATTTTCGGGTTGCGACGCTCTGCCCGCGTCATCGAGGAAATGATGGCGCGCTGGCGGACGATGACTCTGTCATCGATGTTGGCGCCCTCCATTTGTTTTTTGATTTTGCCGACGCCCGGCATCATGCCCATCAGACCGGACATGCCGCCGATCTTTTCCATTTGCTTGAGCTGCTCGGAAAGATCTTCAAGCGTGAACTGGCCCTGGCGCATTTTCTGCGCCATCGCCTGGGCTTTCTCCGCGTCAATCGTTTCGGCAGCGCGCTCAACCAGCGAGACGACGTCGCCCATGCCAAGGATGCGGCTGGCGACACGCTCGGGGTGAAAGTCTTCCAGTTCGGTCCAGCGTTCGCCCGTGCCGAGCAGTTTGATCGGCTTGCCCGTCACCGCGCGCATCGAGAGGGCGGCACCACCACGGCCATCGCCGTCGGTACGGGTCAGCACGATGCCGGAGATGCCGATGCGCTCGTTGAAGGAGGTCGCGAGGTTGACCGCGTCCTGACCGGTGAGGGCATCGGCGACGAGCAACGTCTCGTGCGGGTTCGCGATGTCGCGGATCTCCGCCGTCTCCTGCATCAGGCCTTCATCGATATGGATGCGCCCGGCGGTATCGAGCAGCACCACATCGTGGCCACCAAGGCGGCCTGCGTCCATCGCGCGCTTGGCAATCTGCTGTGGCGACTGGCCTTCCATGATCGGCAGCGTGGCAACGCCGGTCTGCTCACCCAACACGCGCAACTGCTCTTGCGCGGCCGGGCGACGCGTATCGAGCGAGGCCATCAAGACCTTTTTGCCGTCACGGTTGCTCAACCGGTAGGCCAGCTTCGCCGTCGTCGTCGTCTTACCGGAGCCTTGCAGACCGACCATCATGATGGGGACCGGCGCCGGCGCGTTGAGATCGATCGTCGCGACCTCGGAGCCTAGCATCGCCACCAGTTCATCGTGGACGAGCTTGACCACCATCTGACCGGGCGTCACCGACTTGACGACTTCCTGGCCGACCGCCTTGCTCTTCACCTTGTCCGTGAACGAGCGCACCACGTCGAGGGCCACGTCGGCTTCGAGCAGCGCACGGCGCACCTCGCGCATGGCTTCAGCGACATCACTGTCGGTCAGGGCGCCGCGGCGGGTGAGCTTTTCAAAGACGCTCGAGAGGCGGCCGGAGAGGGTTTCGAACATGGTCGATCTCTACGCGATTGAAAGCGGACAGGGCGCGGCAGCCGGCGACGAGAGTCATTGACGTCGCGCCCGATGGCCCTGACGAACGCAGCCGAACTGGTCCAAACGGGGCTGCCCTGAGCCGAACGGGGCCCAACGAAAAACGCTCCCGTGAACGAACCTTCGTCGACGGGAGTGGACCGCCCTGGCTCCCGACGGTGTTTGACCATCATGTCCGGGGAGGCGGCTCGTTCGCACGGGCCTGATTAAGGCGCCAGTTATGGCGCTGCGCCCAGGCGATGTCAAATGGCGGGCGGTGCCTCGTTGGCCAATCGAAGCCGTAACGCAAAAGAGGCCGCACGCGCACGTACGGCCTCTCGAGGCTGGGATCGGTGAGGTGTTTGAAGCCGCTTTAGGGTCGGCCCGGCTCGTGTCAGGCCGGCACGGGGGTCCGCTTGGTCTTCTTCGCCGCTGGTTTTTTGGCAGGTGCCTTTGCCTTTGCGGCAGCCGGCTTCGCAGGTGCGGCCTTCGCCTTCGCTGCCGGTTTCGCCTTTGCCGGTGCTTTGGCCGGAGCTTTGGTAGGTGCCTTGGCTTTCGCAGCAGGTTTGGCGGCGGCCTTCTTGGGCGCTGGCTTGGTCGTATCGGGCGCCTGCGTCAGCGCGGATGCGGCAAGGCTCTTGATCTCCGTCTGCGTCAGCGCCTTGGGGTCCTTCATCGCTTTCGCCGCAATCTTCGCAACGCGGGCGGAGGTCTGTTCGCTCTTGGCCATGGGTCTCGTTCCCTTTGAGAGGTTGCGTCAACGCGGTCACGAATCGATGCCTAGACGCTGGACGATCGCCGCGTGAGCGTCGATAAAGCCAAGGAGGGATAAGCGGGTTATCCATAGGTTTTACGGCTTGACGCTTGGGCGGTGCGTGTGACGCGCCGCACGCGGTGATCGGGCTGAGCCAAAGTCGCGCCGGCGATGGCGGCTGCTGCGGCGGCCGCGTGCGATCCACCTGTAACCCGGCACGCAACATCACAAGGACACTCATGCTGGCGATCGCGATCATCGTCGCGCCGATTTTCGCGCTGATCGCGATGGGGTTCATCGCAGCTCGCACCGGCTACATGGGACCGGGCTCCGGCAAGGTCTTGGCGGAGTTCGGCTTCAAGGTGGCGATGCCCGCCCTGCTCGTGCGTGCGGCCATGCAGGTGCAGGCAACTGACGCCTCGCCCGTCGCGTTGTGGACCGCTTTCTTCGCGGCCGCCCTGATCATCTGGGTCCTGACGGCGATCTTCACGCCCCTGCTGTTGCGCCGTCCCGCCGCTGATGCGCCGGCGATTGCCTTCGGTTCAACGTTCGGCAATTCGATCATGCTCGGCATTCCGCTGGGGCTTGCCGCCTTCGGGCCGGAAGCTGCGACCCCCATGGCATTGCTCGTCTCCGTGGATACGCCGCTGATGTGGTTGATCGCAACGCTGCATCAGGAGTGGACCGGACGGCGCAGCGATGTCCCGCTGTCGCGTGCGCTGGGTGGTGTGTTGGCGGACCTGTTCCGCAACCCGATCATTCTAGCGCTGCTGGTCGGCACCGCGCTGCGCTTTGCCGGGGTCACGCTTGATCCGGTGACCGACAAGATCGTGTCGCTGTTGGGAGCGGCGGCGGTCGGAAGTGCGCTCTTTGCGCTCGGCATGACGGTGGCGGCAATCGAGCTGCGCGGCCAGGCGCCAACGCTGGTGCTCATCTGCACGATGAAGCTGCTCGTTTATCCGGCCATCGCGTTCATCGTTGTCACCTACTTGGTGCCCCTGCCGCCGGTCTGGGCCAACGTGGTGTTGCTGTTTGCAGCGTTGCCGGTTGGAGCCAACGCGTTTCTCTTCGCCTCTCGCTACGAGCGCGCCGTCGGTTCCGTGTCCGCCGCGATCGCCATCTCAACCGTGATCGCGGCTATCACCGTGCCTTTGGTGCTGGGGCTGCTGCAAGGCGTGTTGGTGATCCCCTGGGCTGATCTGAGCGCTGGCTTTGATGCGCTGTTGCGGCTGATCGGGCTGGGCGGCTGATGGTGTATCGGACCCAGGTTGCGAAACGTGGACACCTGCCCGCCGTCGGATGGCGCTTGCCGTGATCGCCATCCTCACCATTGTCGCGCCGGTGTTCGCGCTCATCGCCATCGGCTACGGCGCGGGGCGCAGCGGCTACCTTTCGCAAGAAGCGACGAAGGGGCTGTCGCAGTTCGTCTTCAACCTCGCGATCCCCTCGATGCTGTTCCACAAGATGGCGACGGCCAACCTGCCGGCGAGCCCGCCCTGGGGCTTGTGGGCGGCTTACTTCGGCGCGGCCGCTTTGACATGGGCGCTGGCGGCAAGCGCGACGCGTTGGCTGTTGCGCCGGCCCGCCGCGGACGGGGCATCGATCGCGATGAGCTCGATGTTCGGCAACGTGGTGATGTTGGGCATACCGTTAGCGCTCGGCACCTTCGGTGACGCGGCCGCCGTGCCAATCGCGTTGCTGGTGGCGATCCACTCGCCGCTGCTGTGGTTGCTGGCGACCGCTCACATGGAGGTCGCCGATACCGAGGGCGATGTGCGCCCGCTGACCATGCTGACGCATTTGGTGCAGGACTTGGCGCGCAATCCCATCATCTTGGCGTTGTTTGCCGGGATCGCTTGGCGCCTGTTGGGGCTGCCGCTCCCCGATGTGGTTGAGCGCACGCTGCGTTTGCTCGGCGAAGCGGGCGTGCCTGGTGCGTTGGTGGCGTTGGGGCTGAGCCTGACGGGCTTTCGGATCGCGGGCCAACTGCCGACGCTCGCGACGATCAACGTCTTGAAACTCGCGGCGATGCCGGTGTTCGCGTGGGTGCTCGCGGGGCCCGTGTTCGCGCTCGACCGGGTCGATGCGGGTGTCGTTGTCTTGTTCGCCGCGATGCCGACGGGGGCCAACGCGTTTTTGTTCGCAACGCGCTACCAGCGGGCGGCGAACTCCGCATCGGGGGCGGTGGCGCTCGGTACCGTGCTGGCCGCGCTGACGGTGTCGGCGTTGGTGGCGATCCTGGCGTTCGGGCCTTGATGATGGCGGGTGGCCGGTGCGTCACCACAGGCGGTTCACTTTGGGTCGACGCAGAACCGACATCCAGGCCAGTTCAGGCCGCCAAATGGATGCTGCGCGGCATGCGGTGCGCTGGCAGCACGCTTGCGAGGTCGCGCCAGACATGCGCGAGGCCTTCATCGGCCGCATCGAGTTGGCGGCCCGCGTTGGTCTGCGTCAGGGCGATGCCCCGGGTGGTTGTGAGCGTCTGCGTCGCCCGGGCGGTGATCTTTTGCCACTGCTCGGCTGTGCTCATCCGCTGAGCGCTTGGCGACGCTGCCATGCGGTGCTGCGCGACGCGTGCGCGCTTGCGACGAGGTTGACCGGAGGGGACGCGGGTTGGCTCGCGGTCAGGCCACCATGGTGTTGTCGCCCATACTGTTGTTTCTGGTGTCGTCCGCGCGGTGGGCGCAGCAGCCGGCTCAGCACGCCGAGTTTGCTTTGTGCGGCGGGGCAGCGCCCGCCACAACCGCGCACCCTGGCTCATCACACGACGTAGCCCGCGCGCAATGATGATCGACGTGAACACCAACGCGGCAAACGCCAGCATCAGCCACAAAAACCAAAGGTCGAGAAAGCCCGTTTCCGCGCCCCGGATGATGATCGTTTCGTTCAACATGTTTTGAGCCCCCACGCGAAGCGGTGATCACGCGCGGATAAACCGCTTCTATCCCCTGGACATTAGCGTGATGGTGTTTGCTTGGTGAAACAAGCTGATCCGCAAGGGTTAATGAGCCGTGAAACCCTTAAAAAAGACTAAAGGTCATTTTTTTGTGTATGTTTCTCCCATTATTGCATGCGGTCGGCGATCATCCGCAATTCCGGCAAATAGGCTTTGAGGGTTCGGCCAGGGCAAGATGTCGGCGTATGATCATTATGGCCGCTAAGGCGTGTCCCTGCAATTTTGTACTTTGAAGCCAACCAGGCGACCAGTTTGCGCAAGGCTTTCAATTGAGCCGGTTTCGGACGTTCTTTATCGAAATGCCCTTCGAGTACGATCATGATGCGATTTTTGACACTGTAACGGGTGTTGGTATCACCGGCGTAAGCGATGGGGCGCGCAACCGCGGTCCGGCCCGATTGTCCGATGTAGAAATGATAGGGCGCGTCGCCCCAGCGTTTCGTGCGCTGCGAATAACTTTGCAGGCCCCGCATTTTGCGTTCAAGCGAGAGGTGGCGCTGTTGCTTGATCGCCGTGTGGTGGATGATGATTTCGCGCGGGATCATACGCTTCATGCGGCGCGGGATAGGTTTTTTGGCACCCCAAGCGTCGCGGCTGAGCAAAGGCGGTTTGTCGGCGGCAATCGCAGCTTCATGGAATGCGCCTGAGGTGAGGCCGATAACGATGGTCAAGAGGCTGAACGCAGACTTCGAGAGCATCACGTCAATCCTTCTTGAGCTGCGCAATCATGCGGCGCGTTATCATGAAACAAAAAAAGGCAGGATCGACATGTCGATCCTGCCTTGGCTTTCTCGTTTATATCTGACGGTAACAGGTCAGCACGCCATCAGCAGGCGTTTTTGACATACGCGGTGCGCGCACCCAGGCTGCGCATGACGTTTCGGAAGCGACGCGCTTGGCCGCGAGACGTCGGGCCGCGAACAGAGCAGAACCAGCCCGGACGAAAGTTGGGGTAGGCCGCGCTCGAAGAGTTAATCACGTAGCCACCGTAGCGGTTGGCGCCGCGTTGGGCCCCGCCGAAGCGGCGCGAGCAAACGGAAATGGCGTACCACCCGCAAGCTTGGGCAACCTGGTAGCTACCCGGTGCCGCGGTCGGCGCGCGGGGGCTTTCGGAGGCGCTGGTCGAGGCGGCGGAGGCGGAAAGGGCCGAGCCGATAATGAACAATGCGGTCAATGCGATGCGTCGGAACATGGGTTTTCTCCTGGTGTGGTGGTGAAGACATGTTGGAGTAATGAGGCAATTTCGCTCAGGTCAGGTCAAGGGACGCTAACGAGCCTCAGCGAGGCTAGCGACATCAAGATGAACTGAGGATGACTTTGCCTGATCGTTGACGCATGTGGGGCGTTGACGCGTCAAGACGACGACACCCGCAAGCTCAATCGGCAAGCCCCGCCATCGCGCGGACGGCAGCCACGCAGTGACCCGCGCGCCTGAGGGAGCGCAAACTGGTCGCGCCTTCCGACTTGGAAAGTTTGCGCCCGGTCTCGTCGCAGACTAGCGCGTGGTGATGATAGAGCGGTGGGGGAAGGCCAAGCAGCGCCTGCAACAGCCGATGCAAGTCCGTCGCGGCCTCAAGATCAGCGCCGCGCGTGACATGCGTTATGCCTTGCGCCGCGTCATCCACCACGACGGCGAGATGATAGCTGGTGGCAACGTCCTTGCGGGTTATGACGGCATCGCCCCAGCGTTCAGGTGCGGTTTCGATGAGGGCGTCTGGCAGCGCAGGCTCCGTCTGTGATGGGGGCAACGAGGCATAGGGCGTGAACGTGCGATAGGTCAGTGGCGCTTCATCAAAGCCGACGTGAGCCCGGGCGCGGCGGTTGTTGAGACGGCGCGCGTAGGGCTCGTTTCGCGCCATGCGCGCGGCGATCTCGGCCGGCGGTAGGTTGGCGTGCACGCCGGGGTAGAGCGGTGCGCCGTCAGGATCGCGTGGGGGTGCTGGGCCCGCCGCGTCAGCGATCTCACGCCGCGTCGCAAAGCAGGGGTAGAGCAGGCCCGCCTTCTCAAGAGACCGCCAGGCTGTCTCGTAAGCCTCAAGCCGCGATGACTGAAACCAGACCGGCTCCTCCCACGTCAGGCCGAGCCAGGCGAGATCCTCGAAAATCGCGTCAACGAACGCAGCGCGTCGCCGCGACAGATCGATATCTTCCAGGCGCAGCAAAAAGCGCCCACCCGTTGCACGGGCCGCCTCAAAGGCGATCAGGGCGGAGCGGGCGTGCCCCAGATGGAGGTAGCCGTTGGGGCTCGGTGCAAAGCGGTAAACCGGCGGCGGAGACGTTGTGGCCATCGGACGGGTGTCACCGGGTTGAGACCGCCCGCAAGGCCCGTGCCCGTCAACCGCAGGCGTTGCGGCCGACCCGGTAGCTGCGTGCGATCGCTTCGACGATACGGTCGTAGCGGGCTTTGGAGGCGCTCGGGTAGACGATCGCCCAACTGTTGATCACCGCGCCGCCGCACGAGAACGTCACGCGCTCATAAAAGGCCACGCCGTCGCGCTCGCCCGATAGCACGAACCACGTGTGCCGCGTGGGCGCATAATCGATCGTCGCCCCGGCATAGCTTTGCGCCAGCACGAACTTGCGATAACGGCGCAGATCGGTCCGCTGGGTGTTGGGCGTCGCCCCGACCACAAGACGGGCGCGGCTGTCGCGCGAGATGAACACGCGACCCTCTTCCCGCGGGGGGCCGCGCTCGGGCCTGAAAAGGGCACCAGGATAGGCGAGTTCAAAGCCGTAGCGGACGTTGCGGTAGGTGGTCCAATCGGCCGGAGCGGCAAGCGAAGGGGTTGCGATGAGGCCGAGGCCGCCGCTCCAGCCTGCGACGAGCCCGAGCAGCAAGCTGATGCCGGTCAGTGCGAGCGCTGCGCGCATCACTCTTGTGCGCGCGCGGTTCGTGTTCAGGCTGAAACCGCTCATCATCGGTGGCCCTCCACATCGATTGTGATCATGCCCATGATGGCCCGGTTACCGCCCGCGCCCGCATGTGGCGCACTCTGGTAGCGGTAGGGCCGTGGCTTCGCGCTTGGCATGCCGCGCGGCCCGTCGTAAGCGCATCGCGGCCAACATGCGGCTGCGAATGAGGCAGGACCATAACGGTGAACGCGACGCGGACGAAGGGGCCGGCCGGACCCCGATCCCGGCCTG
>JBCBJZ010000099.1:0-14151 GCA_038522635.1 Pseudomonadota bacterium
CGCTCCAGATCGTTGGAATCCATGACCCGTTCGGCGACGCGTTGGTTGTCGCGAAACGCGCCCGACTGGCGCAGCAAAACGTCGATCAGCGTGGTCTTCCCGTGATCAACGTGCGCGATAATGGCGATGTTGCGCATATCCATGGTGCGCGGTGTCCTTCGTGATGGGTGTGCGAAATTGTTTGGGTGTGCGGGCGCGCGGTTGTGCAGCGCAGCAATCGTCGCGAGCGGGTTAGCACACTTGGCGGGTGGCGGCCAGCGCAGCGGAAGATGACCGCCGCGTGGTGACGGATTCGCCTTTCAGCCGTCCGCTGCGCTGACAGCGGTGCGGATGGCATGGATGTTGGCCCCGTAGACATCAGGCTCGGCCACGCTGCCGCCTTTAAACACCGCCGAACCCGCGACGAGCACGTCGGCCCCCGCCTCCACCACCGCTGGCGCTGTTTCAGGCGTCACGCCTCCATCGATCTCGATATGGATCGGGCGATCGGCGATCATCGTGCGCAACGTGCGCACCTTTTCGACCATGGCGCCGATGAAGGATTGCCCGCCGAAGCCCGGGTTGACCGTCATCACGCAAACAAGGTCAATGCGGTCGAGCACGTGCGCGATGGCGCCCACCGGCGTGGCCGGGTTCAGCGCGACCCCCGCCTTGCAACCAAGCGCTCGGATCGCCTGCAACGAGCGGTCAAGATGCGGGCCGGCCTCGGCGTGAACGCTCAGCACATCAGCACCGGCGCCGGCGAACGCTTCCAGATAGGCGTCGGCGGGCGCGATCATGAGGTGCACGTCCATCACCGTCTTGATGTGGGGGCGGATCGCCGCGCAGGTCTGTGGGCCAAAGGTGATGTTGGGCACGAAATGCCCGTCCATCACGTCCACATGCACCCAGTCGGCGCCTTGCGCTTCGATCGCTGCGCATTCAGCGCCGAAGTTGGCGAAGTCCGCGCTCAGGATGGAAGGGGCGATCTTCAAGGTGCGCGAAAAGCTCATGGGACGGGTCCGGGGTTGGGGGGCGCGGTGTTGGTCGTGTGCTGATGGGCGAAAGGGGCTGATACGCGACAGGTGCTCGTTGGGTGGCGTGGTCCAACCAGCCGCGCTCCGTGCGCCCGCGGCTGTGGCCTATATCTTTGGCCCCTATCCTTGGCCTGTGTCTTTGCGCCAGGCCGTCGCTTGGCCGTACGATGCTCGATGATGAATGCTCATGCGATCCCGGCGCGAACCGCGCATCGCGGGCGCTTGCCCTCTCGACCTCTGCATAAAGGAACCACGCCGTGATCGACAAGATCTGCTCGTCCGCCGCCAACGCGCTTCAGGGGGTTGGCGATGGTTCGACCGTCCTGGTCGGTGGGTTTGGTGAAGCGGGCATGCCGTTCACGCTGTTGGAGGCGCTGCTGGAGCACGGCGCCAAACACCTCACGATCGTCTCCAACAATGCGGGCAATGCGGAGACCGGCATCGCCGCTCTGCTGAAAGAGGGGCGGGTGGACAAGGTCATCTGCTCGTTTCCGCGGCAGGTCGATAGCTACGTGTTCGATGAGCTCTACCGCGCCGGCAAGGTCGCGCTCGAAGTCGTGCCGCAGGGCAACCTGGCCGAGCGCATCCGGGCAGCGGGCGCCGGTATCGGCGCGTTCTACTGTCCCACCGCCTACGGCACACAACTGGCCGCCGGCAAGGAGACCCGCACGATTGACGGGCGCGATTATGTGCTCGAGTATCCGATCAACGCTGATCTGGCGCTCATCAAGGCGCTGCAGGCGGACCGCTGGGGCAACCTTGTCTACCGCATGACCGCGCGTAACTTCGCGCCGGTGATGGCGATGGCAGCCACGACCACGGTCGCCGAAGTGCATGAGATCGTTGAGCTTGGCGCACTCGACCCCGAGACGATCGTGACACCTGGTCTGTTCGTGCAGGCGGTGGTCGCCGCCCCTGACCCGGTGGTGGTGCGCGCAGCGCAAGCTTAGAGTTCATCCGCTTCAGGTGGACTCACCTGAGGCGAAAGATGAACGGCAAAACAAATGCTTAGATGTCGGTTCCGCTTCAAGCTGAAGCGAACCGACTCTAGGGCCTCGTGAACGCGCCCATCGAACTACATCGACTTTGCTGCCACCTAAACGAAGGAACCCGCCATGAGCGCGCACACGTCGAGCACAGGCACCGCACCCGGGCCCGCCTGGAGCAAGGACGAAATGGCGGCACTGGTCGCCCGTGACATCCCCGATGGCGCTGTGGTGAACCTCGGCATTGGGCAGCCGACCCTTGTCGCTAACCACCTGCCGCCCGACCGCGAAATCATCCTGCACACGGAAAACGGGCTGCTCGGCATGGGGCCCGCGCCGGCCAAAGGCGCCGAAGACCGTGATCTGATTAACGCTGGCAAACAGCCGGTCACCACGCTGCCGGGCGCGGCCTTTTTCCACCATGCCGACTCGTTCGCGATGATGCGTGGCGGCCACCTCGACATCTGCGTGTTGGGTGCGTTTCAGGTCTCGGTGCACGGCGACCTGGCCAATTGGCACACCGGCGCAGCGGACGCGATCCCCGCCGTCGGTGGCGCGATGGACCTCGCGATCGGGGCCAAGCGGACGTTTGTGATGATGTCGCTGCTGACCAAAGGCGGCGAGAGCAAGCTGGTGGAACGCTGCAGCTATCCGCTCACCGCGCCCGCATGCGTTGCGCGCGTCTATACCGACAAGGCCATTTTCGATTTAACGGCGAACGGGCTTGCCGTACGGGCAATCGCGCCGGGGCTTCCTTTCGATGACCTCAGCGCGATGGCAGGCGTGCCATTGGTGGACGCGACCGAAAGTAACGCGCCCGACCGTCTGGCGGCCGCCGAATAGAGAGGCGTCCATGGGCAAAGGCGCAGGCGCACAGGCGGCCCCCGAGCTGTGCAGGGCGGCGTCTGGTGCAGGCACACTGTGGGCCCGTGCGCTTGCTGTCTTGCTGTGCCTCGCCGCCTTACTGTGCTTGGCCGCCCCACTGTGCTGCGCCGATAGAGCGCTCGCGCAAGCGGACCGCGGTCAACCGTCGACGGCCGCGCCGCTGACCGTCGATCTTGAGATCGTGCTTGCCGTGGATGCGTCGGCCAGCGTCGATAAAGGCGAGTTTCGCTTACAGTTGCGCGGTATCGCAGCCGCGTTCCGGGCACCCGACGTGCGCGCGGCGATCCGCTCAGGCGTGCATCGCCGCGTCGCGGTTGCGCTTAACATCTGGGCTGATGCCACCATCCCCAAGCAGCGCACGCCGTGGTTCGTGTTGCGCAGCGATGCCCAGATCGAGCGCTTCGCAAACCACGTTGAGAGGCTCAAGCGCAAGGTTGCTGGCGGCACCGGTATCGGCTCAGGCATCGCCGACGCGATCCGCATGATCAACACCAACCGCATTCACGGTTTGCGCAAAGTGGTCGACGTTTCGGGCGATGGCAAAGAGACCGCATCGCGCGAAGAATTGTCGTTGACGTTGCCGACCGCGCTCGCCATGGCGCTTTCGAACAACGTGGTGGTTAACGGCCTTGCGATCCGCAACGAGGTGCCCGATCTCGCGACGTATTATCGCCGGAACGTGATCGAGGGGACGGGCGCGTTTGTGATCGAGGCGCGCGATTACCGTGACTTTGCACGCGCGATGCGCTTGAAGTTGGTTCGGGAGATCGCAAGCCCGCTCGTCCGGGTGCGTGAGCCCAAACGTTTGAGCCGCGTGGTACGGTGAGGCGTTGGCGTCCGGGCACGCGCGTTGAGCCTCAGGTTCGCCCGCTGATTATCGAGCCTACCAACACGTGAGAAAGGCAAGCGCCGATGAGCCGCGATATGCGCAAGACCCTGGTGCTGACCGGTGCTTCGCGCGGGATCGGCCACGCGACGGTGAAGCGTTTTTCGTCCGCCGGTTGGCGGGTCATCACCTGTTCGCGGCAGCCATTTCCGGAGAACTGTCCCTGGGAAATGGGCCCGGAAGACCACATCCAGGTCGACCTTGCCGACGCCGCCAACACGCAAAGCGCGATCCTTGAAATCCGCGAACGCCTGCAAGCCCAGGACGGGCAACTCAACGCCCTGGTCAACAACGCAGCCATCAGCCCGAAGGGTGAGGAAGGCGCCCGCCTTACCACGCTTTCAACGCCGTTGGATGCCTGGCAGCAGGTGTTCCAGGTCAACTTTTTCGCGCCCATGATGTTGGCGCGAGGGCTTCGCGAAAACCTCGCTGTCACGCGCGGCGCCGTGGTCAACGTCTCATCGATCGCCGGCTCGCGCGTGCACCCGTTCGCGGGCGCAGCCTATGCCACATCGAAAGCCGCGTTGGCCGCCCTCACGCGCGAGATGGCGTTCGACCTTGGCAGTCACGACATCCGCGTCAACGCCATTTCGCCAGGCGAGATCGACACCTCGATCCTGTCGCCGGGGACGGAAAAGATCGTCGATGAGCAGATCCCGATGCGGCGCCTGGGTGAACCGGAGGAAGTGGCGAAGGCGATTTACTTCCTGTGCACCGAAGCCTCAAGCTACGTGAGTGGCGCGGAACTGCACATCAACGGTGGCCAGCACGTCTGACGTGCCAGCACATCCGACCTGTACCCACTCATTTAAATTCGATCTCGACAAACGCGAAATCGTAGGCGTTGGCGTTGATGACGTTGTGATGGACGCCGGCTTCGCGAAAGTACGATTGGCCGGCTTTGAGGTCCGCGAACGCTTCTTCGCCCTCGGGTGAGACGAGCTTCAAGCGACCATCGAGCATCGGCACCACCACGTAGTCCATCTCGTGGACATGGAAACCGGTTTCCGCGCCGGGCGCGAACGACCACTTGGTGACGCGGGTGCGCGGGTTGTCGGCCTGCATCTCCGGCGTCGCTTGGATCGTGCTGTCGGCCATGTTCGTCCCCTTTAAGCTGGTGGTTCGCACCTTGCGCCCGTTACTCTAAGTTCATCCGCGTCAGGTGGTATCACCTAAGGCGAAAGATCAACACCCGAACAAATGCTTAGAGTCGGTTCCGCTTCAAGCTCAAACGAACCGACGCTAGCGGCTCTCCAGCGACAGCAGAACCGGGCAGTGCACTGCTTGAGATTGGGCCGGCGGTTTTTGGTGCGTAGCGGCCCGTGCGCCGTTCGCAGGCTTGCCATCGCCCGTCTGTGGGGTGGTCTCGCGCACGATGAGGGCATCGCCGCGCGCGCTGATGTTGGAGGCCTCAAGCGAGCGCAGGTCGGCGACCACGAAGTCGATCGGCGCGCGGCCGCGTGCTTCGTGACCACAGGCCGAAGGGACGCGATGCGCCGGGAAGCGCACCCAGCGATTGGCGATGAAGGCCTTTGCGTGCGCCGGGGCGCGGCTTTTGCCTCGGGCTGTGGTTTTGGCCTTTGCGCGCGGACCGGCGGTGCGATCCGCATCGCGAGCGGCATGACCTTGCGTGGGCGCGAACCAGCGTACGATGCGCTGCGTCGTGGTGAGGGCTTGAGGACCGGACGCCCTGATGGTTTTCGGTGTCTTGCGTGCCGCCACCGCCGCCGCTGCCGGATCAGGCTTGTTCGTCGCCGCGGCTGCTGGATCAAGCTTGACCGTCGAGCCGGCGGCTGTTTCGTCGCCGGTTGCCGGCGTTGCCGTGTCAGCCGCAGCCGTAAGCTTGCGCCAGGATGCGCCATGCAGCGCCTGCGCAAACGTGCCCGCAACGATCGCGGGTTCCCCGCGCGCTTTGCGTTCTGCCAGCCAGGTGCGCAGCAATTTCCATTGGGCGGTCGATGCCGTGCAGTCGATGGCAGGGTTCGGCTGCGTGCCGCGGCAGGGCGCTTGTAACGCCGTACTCAGCAGCCAGACCGTGCGTTGGCGCCGGCGAAGACGGATCGCGACTGCGGCGCTGCGCGATTTATGCCGGGCGTCGAGCCGCGGGTTGCCGGCAAAGGCAGGCATGTGCTGCTGCGCGATCACGCGAAAGCCGGATGCGCGTTTGATGGCGATGGCGACCACGCGGGGGCGGTGCGGCGCGAGGATGTGGCGCGAGACGATGACGTGATAGCGGCGGGCCGGGAACAAGCGGCGGACGGTGCGCACGTTACGCACGCCCTGCAACGCGACCACATCGGCGTCGAACCGGCGCTTGGTCAGCTTGGCTGCAGTGATCGCGCTGGGGCGCGGCCCAAAGGTGTTGCGCCAGACCGGTTTCAGCGTGGCGTCGGGGCTGGCCAGATGCTGCGGCAGCGTGCCGTTGAGGTTCCACGTGGCGACCGTGATGGCGAGTGCGGGACGAGGTGTGGGGGGCGCCGGCAGGGTGTTGGGGCTTGCCGTTGTGGGACGCGTTGTTGTCGGCGCTGCGGCGGAGGAAGGTCCGGCCGCAGGTGGTTGAGAGGCCGCGGGTGGCGCTTCATCGACCGGCGCGGCGGCGCCCCGATCGACCGCCTGGACCGCCGGCGTGCCGGTCACGGCCGCAACCACCGCCGCCACGGTCGCCAGCGTTGCCGCCAGGCTCACTTGCCGTATGCTCATCACGCACTCCCAACGGTGTCCCAAACCTTCGCGCGTTACAGTACGATACGGCCCTTAAGCCGGTCTTAAGCGCCACCGCCGTCGACGGCTGTTGACGCGGCGCCCTGGGCCACCTTCCCTAGCCTTGATCATCGTGCCCGTTTCTCAGAAAGCGCCGCCCTCACATCCAGCCAGCCGCGTCGCCGCAATCAGGCCCTCTCCAACGCACGCAGAACACTCTGCGTGGCCACCACCTGCGCGAACTCGCCCTCAAGGTTGGCCAGCGTCACGCTGTGCACATCGTCGGCACGGTGCGCCCGCCCATCTGGCCCGATTACGTCGTAGGCCCAGACCGCATCGCCGACATACACCATGGCGAAGCCGAGATTGCCGCCCATCCGCGTGGTGGTTTCAACGCAATGGTTGGCGGTGGCACCGCAGGCGATCAGCGTGGTGATGCCGGCATCGCGCAGGTCGGCCTCCAAGGACGTGGCGATGAAGGCGCTGTTCTCGTGCTTCTTGTAGACTCGCTCGCCGTCGGCTGGCGCGACCGCGTCCTGGACCACGGCACCGGGCTTGCTGGGATGGAACAGCGAGGCTGGATCTTTCGAATGGTGGTGCACGTGGATCACCGGCCATCCCCCTGCCCGCGCAGCCGCCAGCAGCTTGGCGATGTTCGCTTCCCCGGCCGGGTTCGAGCGGCGATCCCCTCGCGCATCGCGCTCGTGAAACGCCTTTTGGACATCGATGATCAGCAGAGCCGTTGCGCCTCGCGGAAAGGTCGGAGGCGCTGCGCCAGCCACAAGCTCAATCACGCACCAACCCCTCTTCCGCAGCCCAACGGTAGGTTTGATCCAGCGCGGTTTCCATCGCGTCGAACATGGTGTTGATCGACGCGCCATCGATGATCAGCGGGGGGCACAGCGCCAGCGTATCGCCGCCGACCGCACGCGTGATGAGCCCTGCTTCCTGCGCGAACGCAACGGCCTGCGCGCCCACGCCCTGTTTCGGCTCAAAGGGTGTTTTCGTGGCCTTGTCGCTGACCAGTTCGATCCCGGCCAGAAGGCCAAGCCCGCGCGTTTCACCTACCAACGGATGGGCGCGCAGCGCGTGCAGGCGGGTCAGGAAGATGGGGCTAACGCGACGCACATGCGCGACGATATCGATGCGCTCGTAAATCTCGATGGTTTTGAGCGCCACGGCCGCGGCCACCGGGTGCCCCGTGTAGGTAAAGCCATGGGCGAACATGCCAAGCTTGCGGCTCTCTTCGACCATCGCATCGTAAACGTCATCGCTCACGGTGACCGCACCAAGCGGCATGTAGGCCGAAGTGATCGCCTTCGCCATCGACACGCTGTCGGGCTCGATCCCGAAGGTGTCGCAGCCGAACATCGAGCCCGTACGCCCGAAGCCGCAAATCACCTCGTCAGCGATGAAGCGGATGTCGTTGCGCTTCAGGATCGCCTGGACCTTCTTGAAATATCCCTCCGGTGGCACGATCACGCCGCCTGCGCCCATCACCGGTTCCGCAATGAAGGCGGCGATGGTGTCAGCACCTTCGCGCTCGATGAGCGTTTCAAGGTCATGGGCAAGCCGGCCGGAGAACTCCGCTTCGCTTTCGCCTTCGCGTCCCTCGCGGTAGTGGTGCGGCTTCGTGGTGTGGAAGACGCGCGCCATCGGCAGATCGAAATCGCTATGGAAAAGCGGCAAGCCGGTGAGACTGCCGCTCGCGATCGTCACGCCGTGGTAGCCGCCCTTGCGCGCGATGATCTTCTTCTTGTCCGGCCGCCCGGTCCCGTTGGCGTGGTACCAGGCGAGCTTGACCTGGGTGTCGTTCGCTTCGGAGCCTGATGACGTGAAGAACACCTTGGAAGGTTTGCCAGGCGCGATCTGTTTGATCTTTTCGGCAAGCGCGATGCCGGGCTCATGGCTTTTCGAGCCGAACATGTGCGTGAACGACAGCCGGCTCATTTGCTCGCGCGCGGTCTCGATCAGCTCTTCGTTGCCGTAGCCCAACGCGGTGCACCAGAGCCCGGCCATACCCTCGATGTAGCGCTTACCGCCCGTGTCCCAGACGTGGATGCCGTTTGCGCGCTCGAGCACCATCGGCCCGTTCTGGCGGTGGGCAGCCAGGTTGGTCGTTGGGTGCAGCACGGTTTCAACGTCGCGCATTTGGGAGTTGCTGAGCGGTCGCATGGGAACCTCGTGGGGATGGGCGGTGTGCAGCGTTCAGGGCCAGCGGCGTCGGCTAGATCATCTCAGCGATCGATCGGGATCACCACAGGTGAGCCCGAAATCGCCCAAAGATGATCTAATCTTAAAGTGCAGAGCAACTTTGGGCGCAAAGGCAAGGCGTGCGTGTGCGAGCTGGTGATCCGCACTTTGCGCCCGTTGCTATGACTATGCGGGCAAATGCCCAACCGCGCTAGCGTTTGCACGTGGGCGGGCTACGGGGCTGCGCGTGCACATGCACGGGCACGGGGCGGTTTCGGCTTAGCGATCGCGCACGGCCCTATTCAGGGCCACGATTCACCGCTAACGAACACGCAGATCACGGCGCGACCCGCCGCGCTTTCCCTTCCCGCATAGAGGCTCGTGATGGCCCTGCCCGCCCATGCCCGCCTGTTCGACGACGCTGAGCGCACAGCGTTTGCGCGTTGGGCGCTGCGTTTTGCGTTGTTCGGGCTGACGTTGTTGGTGATCACCATCATCCTGCATCGTTTCTTCGATATGAAAACACCGTTGGCGCTGAACCTGATCGCGCTGGTGTTCGCAAGCGAAACCGCTGCGCTCGTGCTCGCAGGCCTTGCGGTCATGTTGATCTGGCGCCGCGCGATGCTGGGCCTGCCTGACGTGGTGGTAGCGATCGCCATCGCGCTTGCGGTCTTCGCCTGGCCCGCGCTTTACGCGGTGACCTTTTTCAGCCTGCCGCAGATCAACGATCTAACAACCGATCCTTCAAACCCACCCGCATTCCAAAACCTCGTCAACCTGAGAGACCCGCGCGCCAACTCCGGCGCCTACCCCGGGTTCGATGCGGCGCGCGCGCAGATTGAAGCTTATCCAGATATCCGCCCGATTGTGGTCGATCGCTCGCCCGAAGATGTCTATGAGCTGGCGCGGCTGACCGCGCGGAGCCTGCGTTGGCAGATTGTGCGCAACGATCCACCGCGCGGCGATGGTCGCGGTGCGGCCGCCGGTTACTTGCAGGCCGTTGACCGGACGCTTGTGTTGGGGTTGCGCGATGACATCGTGATCCGGGTGCTGCCGGTGGACGGTGGTGGGGCGCGCATCGATTTCAGGTCGGCATCGCGTTACGGCCTGCACGATTTTGCACAGAACGCAGCGCGCCTGCGCACCTTTTCAAAGTCCTACACGGCGCGATTGCAGGCGAGTGTGTCGCGACCTGATCGCGCGGCGCCTAAGCCCGGTAAACGCCGTCAACGGAAGCGTCGCCGTCGCAATTGACGAGCCCGCGTTCCATGAGATGGTGCACGTGGGCCAACACCGAAAGCCCGGCAGCGCGCTTCAATTTGGGGTCAATGCCGGCATAGACCTGCTCCACGATGGCATCGACTGTATGCCGGCCCTTCTTGATGGCGCCGTGGATGGCGCTCTCGCGCCAATGGCGATGGACGATGAACGCTTTCACGACCCGCTGAGGCGTGGTGAGCTGGCCGCCGTGACCGGGGAAAAACACCTCATCATCGCGTTGAAGCAAACGTTCAAGCGCCTGCAGATAGTCGCCCATATGTCCTTCGGGCGGCGCGACCACAGACGTGTTCCACGACATCACATGGTCGCCCGAAAACAGCACCTTCGTGCCCTCTAGGGCGAAACATAAATGATCGGGCGCGTGCCCAGGCGTATGCAACGCGCTCAGCGCCCACCCCTTACCGGCGACGCGTTCACCATCGTCCAAGCGATGGTCGGGACGCCAAGCGGCCTCCACGAATTCGCCACCTGAAGGCCCTTCCTCGGCGCCCGGTGTCACCAAGTCCTTCCGGCCCATGCCGCAGGTTTCAGCGCCCGTCGCCTGCGCAAGGCGCGCCATGCCGTCAGTGTGATCGCGGTGGGTGTGGGTGATGAAGATGTGGGTCAGGCGGGCGCTGCCAAGGGCTGCCATGGTCGCATCGAAGTGCGCGTCATCCTGCGGTCCTGGATCGATGAGTGCGACCTCGTCGTCGGACGTGAGCGGCGTTGGCGTTACGTCCGTATCGGTCGGGTCCGCGCCGCCCGGGGCTGCGCTCACGATGTAGGTGTTTGTTCCTTTGAACGTAAATGGGCTGGGGTTGGGCGCGACCAAGCGGCGAACCTGCGGATGCAGCGCACGCGGTTCGCCGTAGGTGAAGTTCATTGCGGTGCGAAACGGGATGGCGTCGGGCAAAGTCGTCACCTCAATCGAAGGATGCGCAGGCCTGGAACGCAAGCGGCTCAAGGCGCAAGGGGGACGGGGCGCGACCGATGATCACGCAAACGTTTTTTCACAGTGACTGGCCCCTTTGGTACCACCCGTCGTGGCTGGGAAGCCAACATCATCTAGGACGAGGAAGACCATGAAAAAAGCACTCATCGCTCTGACTGTTGCTGCCTTCACCGCATCTGTCGCCGCTCCGGCTTTCGCTGGTTCGGGCACCGCTGCAAAGTGCGGCAAAGGCATGATCAAAGATGCCAAAACCGGCAAGTGCGTGAAGAAGCGCGGCTCCTAAGGGATCCGGCTGACGCTCTGTGTGCCAGCGACGGCCTAGCCGTCAAATTGCACTACAGAGCAGAAGCACTCCGAAAAGGTCTGGCGGCGGCACCCTGTATGCCGCCGCCTTTTTTTGTTTTGTCGTTCATCTGTCACGTGAAGCGTATGAACGCTAGCCGACGGCGCTTTCCGCATGGGGCGTATCGTCGAGCACCTCGATCAGCGCGTCGCGAATGCGCGCATGCCGCGCGGCATCGGTCACCTTCTTGTTTGTGAGATCGGTCACGTAGAACACGTCCACGGCGCGTTCGCCGAACGTGGTGACATGCGCTGAGCCGATGTCCAAGTTGAGCTCAGACAGCGCATCGGTGAGCTCGTAAAGCAGCCCGAGCCGATCCAGCCCGCTCACTTCGATCACCGTGAACTGGTCCGATATCGTGTTGTCGATCGAGACCGTGGGGGTGAGCGAGAACGCGTGTTGTTTGGTGCGCCGATCGCGGACCCGCGCCAACACATCTTCCAGCCGGTCTTCGCCGCGCATCAGCCGCTCGATCGTGTCGGTGATGCGCTGCGCCCGCCGTTGCTCGTCGTCGCGCTCATCGAATGAGCGCTCCAGCAGGAACGTATCAAGCGCCATGCCGTCACGGGTGGTGGAGATGTAGGCACTGAAAATGTCAGCGTTGGCGGCGGAGCAGGCACCCGCGAACAGCACCAGCAAGCGAGGGTGGTTGGGTGCAAGCACGGACAATTCGGTGACGCCCGTAAACGCATCGGTCTCAAATGAAGTCGCGATCGCCTGGCCCTCAGCGGCGGCACGGGTGACCAGTTCAAGGTGGTTGAGCTGCTGGTCGATGTCCGTCTTGAGCCAGTAGTCGGGGTACTGCGAGGCGATGAAGTTTTCGAGCGCCTCCGCGTCGGCGTTTGTCGCCTGCTCGCGCAGCGTGACCTGCGCATCATCAATGCGTTTGGCGGTCGGCTCTGGCGTATGGTCGGCCGTCAGCACCGGGTAAGTTTGCTCATAAAGCGTGCGCAGAAGCTGTCCTTTCCACGCGTTCCACGTCCCCGGTCCCACCGCGCGGATGTCCGCCACCGTCAGGCACAGCAGCAGTTTCAGCCGCTCGGGCGTCTTCACGATGTTGGCGAAATCCCGGATCGTTTTCGCATCGGCAATGTCGCGGCTTTGCGCGTAAATGCTCATCGTCAGGTGCTCTTCGATGAGCCAGACGACGGTGTCGACATCCGCGGGCGACAGGCCGAACCGGGGGGCGAGTTCCGCAGCGATCGCAGCACCAACCTGCGAGTGATCCTCTTCGCGTCCCTTGCCGATGTCGTGCAGGAACGTCGCGACGTAGAGCACCTGACGGTTCTCGATCGTCCCGATCAGACGCGAAGCTAACGGGTGGGCTTCGTGCTCCTGCCCGCGTTCGATACGCGAGAGCACACCGACTGTATGGATGAGGTGCTCGTCCACCGTGTAGTGGTGGTACATGTTGAACTGCATCATCGACACGACGCGCTGGAAGTCGGGGATGAACCATCCCAACACGCCGGTTTCGTTCATGCGCCGCAGCGTCGCCTCCGGTGAAACCTTGGCGCATAGCAGATCGAGGAACAGGCGGTTGGCTTCGCGATCGTCACGCAGCTTGTCGTCGATCAGCCGGCGCGATCGGCGCAGCAGGCGCACCGCGTCGGGGTGGAAGAACAACTCATGCTCTTCGGCGATCGCGAAGAAGCGGATCAGGTTGACGGGATCACGACTGAAAACCTGCGCGTCCGCCACGTTGAGCCGACCGTTGTCGATCCTGAATTCCGTCGTTGCGCGCAACTGGCGACGCGCGCGCCAACTTTGCGGCTGGAGCAAACGGGTGAGGACGGGCACCGTTTTGAGCTGCGCGATTTCGAGCGCGGAACACAAGATACCGGTGAGTGCGCCCACGTCCTTTGCGACCAGGAAATAGTGCTTCATGAAGCGCTCGACGGCGCGTAGCCCTGCGTGGTCCGTATAGCCGAGCTTCTCTGCAAGGATCGGCTGCACATCGAAGGACAACCGCTCGGTCGCCTTGCCGGTGAGGAAATGCAGATGGCAGCGGATCGTCCAGTGGAAGTCTTCGCACTTGAAGTAGGTGTGCACCTCTTCGCTTGTGAAGATGCCGCTGGTGATCGCACCGCCCGTCGGCGTCCCGCACTGCACGTATTTGGCGAGCCAGTGCAGCGTGTGCAGGTCGCGCATGCCGCCTTTGCCGTCCTTGATGTTGGGTTCAACGCGATAACGTGATGCGCCCGAGCGTTGATGGCGCTGGTCGCGTTCGGCCATTTTGGCTTCGATGAACTCGCGCGCGGTGCCTTGAACCACATAGCGGCTAAAGCTGTTCTCGAGGCTCTCAAAAAGTTCGCGATCACCGAAGATCAACCGCGCATCCAGCAGCGAGGTGCGGATCGTCATATCGGTCTTTGCGTACTTAACGCATTGGTCAACCGAGCGTGTCGCGTGCCCAACCTTAAAGCCGAGGTCCCACAGCATATAGAGGACGTATTCAACGACGCTCTCGCTCCAGGGCGTTTGCTTGTAGGGCAGCAGGAACAGCAGATCGATGTCGGAGCCGGGCGCCAGCAGGCCGCGTCCGTAACCGCCCGTTGCAACCACCGCCATGCGCTCAGCCGAGGTCGGGTTGGTGGCGCGGTAGACGTGGGTCACGGCGAAATCGTAGATCAGCTCGATCAGTTCATCTTGAAAGAGCGCGAGGCCTTCCGCGCAGCGCCGCCCGTTCCCATCGGCATGCAAGTTGGCGCTCGCCTGTTCGCGTGCGTCCTGGCAGAGCCCCTTCATGCGCTCAAGCAGCATGCCACGCAGGGCTGTGTCTGTGCCCTGGTGGCGGGTGAAGCGGCCCGTCAACTCCTGGCGCAAGGCGGTGCGGTCGAAGTAGGGCGCATGCAGCGCGGGTGTTTTTTGATCCATCTTCGCTCCGTGACGCGCTCGCGCCCGTCCTAGAGTAGGTTCGCTTCAGCTTG
>JBCBJZ010000100.1:0-14101 GCA_038522635.1 Pseudomonadota bacterium
TCAGCACCAATTGATTTTCTTCGTTTTTTTGCAAAACCCGAAGACCAGGAGCCGAACAATGTCCGCCCCCACCGCACAAGACCTGAAAGACACCGGGATGCCCAACGCGATCGTCCCGTTCCCCCACGTGCTGCAGCCAAAAGCGGCCCTGCACAAATACAAGTGCCTGTCGCGCCAACTGGCGGAGATCAAGGCGCTTTACGCCAAGGCCTTCAGCACACCGACGCATCACTGACGTTCGATTTGTCCCCCGGCTCAAGCTTGTCGGCCGACGCTCGATGTGAGTGGCCGGCCGACAGTTTGCCTCAGTGATGACGTTACGCGTCTGCTGGGAAAAGATCGGACGAGAAATAGCGCTCCGCTGCCGAACAGGCGAAGGTAACGATCATCTTGCCCGCCATGTCCTGACGCGCGGCCAGCTGCATCGCCGCTGCGACGTTGGCCCCGGTCGAAATGCCGCCTGGAATGCCTTCAACCTTGGCAACGCGCTGAGACACCGCAAAAGCCGTCTCGTTTTCGACCTGGATCACTTCATCGATCAGGCCGGTGTCCAACACATCGGGTTTGAAGCCGGCACCGATACCCTGGATTTTATGCGGTCCCGGATCGCCGCCCGACAGCACCGGAGACGCGGTCGGCTCAACCGCAATCACCTTCACGCCCGGCTTGCGCTCCTTGAGGAACCGTCCGCAGCCGGTGATCGTACCGCCCGTGCCGACGCCTGAGACGAGCACATCGATGCCGCCATCGGTGTCGCGCCAGATCTCTTCGGCCGTCGTCATTTCGTGGACGAGCGGGTTGGCCATGTTGGCGAACTGGCTTGGCTGAACAGCGTTATCATCAGCGCCGAGCAACTCATCGGCCCGCGCGATCGCGCCCTTCATGCCTTTGGCCGCTGGGGTCAATTCGAGTTTCGCGCCCAGGTGCTGCAACAGTTTGCGCCGCTCCAACGACATCGATTCAGGCATCGTCAGCGTGAGGTCGTACCCACGCTCCGCCGCCACGAACGCCAGCGCCACGCCGGTGTTGCCCGACGTTGGTTCGATCAGCTTGGTGCCGGGCTTGATCTTTCCAGCCGCCTCCAGCGCGTCGATCATGGCAACGCCGATGCGATCCTTGACGCTGGAAATCGGATTGAAGAATTCGAGTTTGAGCAGAACGTCGCCTTTGACGCCGTCAGCCGCAGCGAGCTTGCCCAGACGCACCAGCGGCGTGTTGCCGATGGTCTGTGTGATGCTGTCGTAGACGCGGCCGTGGCCCCAGGTTGTTGTTCCGGCGATGGTTTTGAGATCGGCCTTGCTGACCATGGAAGGGTTCCTCGTGAATGGACGGGGGAGGGAGAGGGGAGAGCGGCGAGCGTGAGAACGAGCGCTGGACGCGCGCAGACGCCGCTCCCTTCAGGTGCGATGTAGCAAGGGCAGGATTGTTCGCAAAGGTTCCAGCAAGCGCAAGGCGCCGCAAAAACTTTCTGCCTTGCGCCTTGTGTTGGAAATAAATTCCAACAATGCCAAGCCCCGCAGAGCCATCCTTGCGTAAGCTTCACCGAAGCGAGGCGGCTTGTGCTTTTTTACTGTTGGCCCGTCGACCCAAAGCCGCCTTCACCGCGCGGTGTTGCGCCAAGTGGCCCCTCGCTGGCTTCAAAGCTCACATACGTGACCGGTTGCACCACCAGTTGCGCGATCCGCGCGCCGCGCTCGATGGTGAAGGGGGCGTCCCCCAGGTTTATCAGCAGCACCTGCAGTTCCCCGCGGAAATCAGCATCGATCGTGCCCGGCGCGTTCAGCACCGTGATCCCGTGGCGCAGCGCGAGGCCGGAGCGCGGGCGCACCTGGGCTTCGTGACCTTGCGGCAGCGCCATGACGAGCCCGGTGGGCACGAGGACGCGGGCACCCGGTGCAAGCTTCAGCGGTTGGTCTTCTGGCAGGGCAGCCCGCAAGTCCGCCCCCGCCGCACTCAGGCTCTCGTAGCGAGGCAGATCGAGCCCGATGGCGTGGGGCAAGCGCATGATCTGCACGACGAAGCGCGTTGAGCTTTCCGCACGCTTTGCGCCTGACGCACGCTCGACGCCGGTCATCCTATCGGCGCTGTCCGGGGCGGCTTCATCGCTCATGGCTTGGCCTTTTGCAGGGCCCGCGCGATCGCTTCGACGATGAGGCCGGCGACCTGCGTCTTGGGCGCTTGCGGCCAGGTATCGACGCCATCGGCGGTGATGAGATGCACGCGGTTATCATCGCCGCCCATCACGCCGCGGCCAGCCGCATCGCGCGAGACATCGTTCGCGATGATCCAGTCACAGCCCTTGCGCGCCAGCTTGCCTTGTGCGTTCGCCACAACGTCGTTGGTCTCCGCGGCGAACCCGATCACCAGGCCCGGTCGGTGCGTGCGGTGCTGCGCGATCGTGGCGAGAATGTCGGGATTTTCTGCGAAGGTCAGCGAAGGGCCGACCGCGATCGCCGGACGATCCGGGTTCGTCCCCTTCTTCAATTTCTGGGTGGCCGCGTTCGACACGTGCCAATCGGCAACGGCGGCAGCGCACACCGCGACGTCCGCTGGCAAGGCGCGCTCCACCGCGGCCAACATGTCGCGTGCGGTCTCCACATCAACAACCTCGACACCCTGAGGCGGGGGCAACGCGGTGGGACCGCTGACCAGCGTGACCCTGGCGCCCGCATCGCGGGCCGCGCGCGCGATCGCATAGCCCTGCTTGCCGGACGAGCGGTTGGCGATGTAGCGGACCGGGTCAATCGGCTCATGGGTCGGACCGGCCGTGATCAAGACGTGCCGGTTTGCCAGTGCGCTCGTGTCAGGGGCATCAGGTTTCGGCCCAGCCACTGACGAGGAACCGGCAGCCTTGGCGAAATGCTGTGCGATCGCGTCGACCAGCGCCATCGGCTCGCTCATGCGGCCAACGCCCGTTTCATCCCGCTCCGCCATCTCGCCAGCCTCAGGCCCGACGACACCCAGACCATCACGCTTCAGTTGCGCGATGTTGCGCTGTGTTGCCGGATGCGCCCACATGCGCGGGTTCATCGCCGGCGCGACAAGCACCGGCTTATCCGTCGCCAGCAGCACCGTGGTCGCCAGATCATCGCCATGGCCGCCCGCCATCCGCGCAAGCAAATCGGCCGTCGCGGGCGCCACCACGAGCACATCGGCCTCACGGGACAGGCGGATGTGCCCGATCTCGTGCTCGTCGTTCAGATCGAACAGATGCTGGAACACGCGCTCGTTGCTGATCGCGCCAACGCTTAACGGGGTGACGAACGCTTCGGCCGCCTTGGTCATCACGCAGCGCACCTGGCATCCGCGCTCACGCAAACGGCGGATGAGGTCGAGGCATTTATAAGCCGCGATGCCGCCGCCGATGATCAGCAGCACGCGCTTACCATCGAGTGCGTTATGGTCGGCAGCTTGGTCTGTCACGCTCAAATCCAGGTCACCTCAAGCAACGGTGGTGAGGTCGAGGGAGGCCTGCGACAGCGGCTGCGCGCCCCCAGGGGCGACGAGCGATGTGCGCCCAAGGCTGGCCGCCAAGCCGGCTTCGCTGTCGAACAGGATCATGTGCATGAAAAACACCATGCCCGGCTGCAGCTCCACCGGGTTATCGGCATAGAGCATCGGCCAATCCATCCAATTGGGCGCAAACGTTGTGCCGAGAGAATAGCCACACGCGTTCAGCCGGTGGGCGCCGAAGCCCGCGTCATCGAACACGCTGGCATGCGCGGCGAACACGTCGCCAGCGGTACGGCCTGGCGTTAGCGCATCCTCACAAGCGGTGAGGGCCGCCTGCGCTGCCTCCCACATGGCGCGCTGGCGCGGCGGCACTTCGCCCAGGCAGATCGTGCGCATCATGCAGGCGTGGTAATGGCGATAGGTGCCCGCGAACTCGAGCGTCAACTGATCCTGCGCATCGAGATAGCGGCGCCCTGAGTAGTAGCGGCACATGAGCGCGCCGGGACCTGACCCGATGATGAACTCGTTGGCCGGGTCATCGCCGCCGCCGCGAAAGATCGCCCCGTGCATGGCCGCCAGAATGTCGCCTTCGAAGGCTCCTGGCCGGGCTTCCTTTTGCGCGGCCACCCAGGCGTCATCACACAACGCCGCCGCTTTGCGCACGTAGTCCAATTCCGCTTCACTCTTCACCAGGCGCTGGCGGGTCACCCGTTCGCTCGCATCCTCAAAGGTTGCAAAGCCCTCCAGCGCCTCGCGCAAGCGTTGCCCCATGCGCGCATCAAGACCGTAAGCGGCGAACTCGATGCCAAGACGACATCCCTGCAGACCCATGTCGCTCAGGATGGCCTTGAGGTCGCGCATGGGGTCAGCGTCGGCGCCATCAACCCAGACGCGCACGTCTTCGATCACGGAGGTGAAGTGAGCCTGACGACGGTCGGGCGCGCGCGTGAGGAGCACCATGCGACCATCGCGGTGGAGGACGAGCGCCTGGACGTAAACGTAGCCGAACGTATCGAACCCGGTGAGGTAATATAGGCTCTCCTGGCGAAACAGGATCAGCGCATCGAGGTTGGCGTCATCCATCCCTTCACGCGCGCTGGCGAGACGGGCTGCGTATTCATCAGGCGTGAAGGCGAGGTGCTTGGGCGACGTCATGAGGTGGGGGCCGATCATCAAGAGGGGCACGCGCTCATCGAACGCGGCAAAGCGGGCTCACATCTCAAGATATTGCATCACGGCAAGCGCGGCCAGCGCCAGCGCCCCGATCCACAGCGCCACCCGGCCTGCGACATCAGCCCGGTTCGGGGCCCGCACCTGTGCCACGCTCTTCTCATCGAGCTTCACGCCGCCATCTGCAAGGCGCTGCAAGGCTTCGCCCGCGCGTTCAGCACGCTGCGCCAGGCGCGGCAAATGCGTGATCAACTTGCCAACTTCGCCCGCCCCCTCGCGGGCGTCCTTCAAGGCAGCGGCAGCACCCATGTTCTCTTCAAGCCAGGTCCTGGCGATGGGCTCTGCGGCGGTCCACAGGTTCAGTTCAGGATCCAGCCCGCGCGCCACCCCCTCAACGATCACCATGCTCTTTTGCAGCAAGATGAGTTCGGGCCGCGTCTCCATGTCGAAGATTTCGGTGTAGGCGAACAACTGGCCAAGCAACTCCGCCATCGAGATCTCATCGGCGGTACGCCCGTGGATCGGTTCGCCGATCGCGCGCATGGCCTGGGCGAAAACCGCAACCGACTGGTGAGAGGGCACGTAGCCCGCATCGAAATGGACGCGTGCGGCGCGTGCGTAATCACGCGTGATGAGGCCGAACAGAATTTCAGCCAGGAAGCGCTGCTCGATGGCCGTCAAACGGCCCATGATGCCGAAGTCAACGGCCACCACGGTGCCGTCGGGTTCCACGAGCAGATTGCCCTGGTGCATGTCGGCGTGGAAAAAGCCATCGCGCATGGCGTGACGCAAAAACGATTGCAGCACGGTCATGCCGAGCGCACGGGTGTCGTGACCAGCCTCACGCAACGCGGCCGTGTTCCCGATCGGGATCCCTTCGATCCACTCCAACGTCAGCACACGCTTGGCGGTGCGATGCCAGTCCACCTGCGGTACGCGGAACCCGGTGTCCTGCGCGATGTTGTCAGCCATCTCGGAGATGGCGGCCGCCTCAAGGCGCAGGTCCATCTCCAGTTCCGTGGTCTCGCGCAGGTTGTCCACCACGGCAAGCGGACGAAGGCGGCGCGATGGCTTATGGAAGCGCTCGATCTGGCGTGCGGCGAAAAAGAAGCTGTCGAGGTCCTGGCGGAAGCGCTTCTCGATTCCAGGCCGGAGGATCTTGACGGCAACGTCGCGCGCTGCCCCCCTGTTGCCCGCTTCAAGCGTGGTCGCACGGTGCACCTGCGCGATCGACGCGGCCGCGATCGCGGGCCCGAATGCCGAAAAGTACGCTTCCAGGGTACCGCCCAGCGCAGCTTCGATGCTGGCCCGCGCGCGCGCCTGCGCAAACGGCTTCATCTTATCCTGCAGCACGCTCAGATCGGCGGCGAGATCGGGTCCGATAACATCGGCGCGCGTTGCCATGAATTGCCCAAGCTTGATGTAGCTGGGGCCGAGCTTCCCCAACGCATCGGCGACGCGGGCGCGACGGGAGCGCTTGGAGCGGAAGAGCCCGCTGACGACCCGCACCGGCGCGGTCAGCGCACTTGCCAGTTTGAGTGCAAACGGTGTGGGAATTTTTTCCGGCACGAAACGCACGCCGTACTGCGCCATTACAAAGCCCGCACGCGCCAGCCGCGCCAGATTGGAGAGCGCGTTCGCCATGGCCCTAAAGCCGCCATCCCGCGTGCAGGGCCGCGATTCCGCCCGTCAGGTTGCGGTAGCTGACCCGAGCAAAACCGGCACCCCGGATGAGGTCGGCGAAGGCGTCCTGGTTGGGGAACTGGCGGATGCTTTCCACCAGATAGCGGTAGGAGGCAGCATCGCCCGCGATCTGGCCCCCGAGCTGCGGGATCACCTCGAACGAATGCAGGTCGTAGAGGCGATCGAGCAGGGGAACATCGACTTTCGAGAATTCGAGGCACACGAACCGCCCGCCGGGCTTTAAGACCCTGAAGGCTTCGCTAAGCGCCACGTCGATCCGGGTGACGTTACGGATGCCGAAGGCGATGGTGTAGGCGTCGAAGGAGCGGTCGGGAAAAGCGAGCGCTTGCGCATCGCCGACCGTGACGTCGATCTGCTCCGACAGGCCGGCTGCCGCGATGCGTTCGCGGCCAACGCTCACCATTTCAGGTGAGATGTCACAGACGGTCGCGTGCGTCGCAAAGCCGGCCGCCCCGATCAGCCGCATAGCGATATCGCCGGTGCCACCTGCCACGTCCAGGATCGAAAAGGGGCGCGGGTTGCGCGGCGACGGTGGGGCGACCATCGTCACCATCGCATCTTTCCACGCGCGGTGGAGGCCGCCGGACATCAGGTCGTTCATCAGGTCGTAGCGTGAGGCGACGCTGGCGAACACCTCGTTGACGCGCGCTTGGCGCTCGACCGGGTCGACGGCGCTGTAGCCGAAGGTCGCTTGGGTCCCAGCGCTGATGCCGACGGCGTGTTCGGGCGAAGAACCGGCGGTCGGTTGATCGGGTTTGGCGTCGGCCACGGTTGATCCTCTTTTCAGCGATGTTGGCCCCGAGATCATCGAGCCCGCATTCCTCATAGCCAACTGCGGCCATCCGTGCCATGTGGCGTGCCGCCCTGTCGTTAAGGGCCGTGAAAACACACACGCGATGGGCGTGAGCGGAGTTTTATGCCTGAGCTGCCCGAAGTTGAAACCGTGCGACGCGGGCTTGCGCCGGTGATGGAGGGCGCGCGCATCGAGAAGCTCGAACAGCGCCGGCCCGATTTGCGCTTCCCGCTGCCTGAGCGGTTTCGCGAACGGGTTGAAGGCCGCCTTATCACGCGGCTTGCGCGTCGGGCGAAGTACCTTCTGGCTGAACTCGATGGGGGCGCGACGCTGCTGATGCATTTGGGCATGAGCGGCCGCTTCACGATCGAGCCCGGCGAACGCGGGATCAATGGTGCCGCGTCCGCCCAAGCGATCAGGCCCGGCACCTTCACGCATGAAGCGGGCGCTTACGCCAAGCACGATCACGTGGTGTTCCACATGGGTGCTGCGCCCGATCTCCCGCCGCCGCCCCATCATTCTTCAGAACGAGAGCGGGCCGCCACGCGCATCATCTATAACGATGCCCGCCGCTTCGGCTTCATGGTGCTCATCGAGGCGGACGCGCTTGCAAGCCATCCCCTGCTCTCAGCGTTGGGGCCCGAACCGCTAAGCCATGAGATCAGCGTGGCCCACTTAAGCGCGCGCGCGATGGGCCGCCAAACCGACCTCAAGGCGTTCTTGCTTGACCAGCGCAACATCGCTGGCCTCGGCAACATCTATGTCTGTGAAGCGTTGTTTCGTGCAGGCTTAAGCCCCAACCGCCGCGCTGCCTGCCTAGCGACCCGCACGGGCGCCCCCACCCAACGCGCCGAGCGGCTGTTGCCCGCCATCCAGGCCACCTTGCGCGATGCGATCGCGGCGGGTGGATCGACGTTGCGTGACTATCAGCATGCGGACGGCACGCTTGGCTATTTCCAGCACACCTTCGCGGTCTACGGGCGCGAGGGCGAGCCCTGCCGAACGACCGGTTGCAACACCGCGATCAGGCGGCGCACGCAGGCTGGCCGGTCGACGTTTTTCTGCCCCCGCTGCCAGCGCTGAAGTCGCGGTTTCGCGCGTTTCATCGCCATCATGAACCGGCGTCGCCAGCCTTGCCAGACGCCATGCGAACAGGCAGTCTGCGCGTGAGTTGATTTGTCAGACGGCCCGATTTGTCCCAAATTTCGACATGCGGACCACCCTGCCGCCTTGAATGATGCGCGCGTGCAGCACCGAGCGAAAGAACGAAACTCCAAACGCTTCGTCGCCTTGCAAGTCCAGACACCCGTTCGCCTGAAGCCCACTTGAGCGAGCCGACCCAACCCACGACCCAAACAACCGTGCCGCCGCTGGCGTTCCAGGCGACGGCTGGTTCCCTTCGTCGGCCAAGGCGTTGGCAAGGGCAAACCCAAACAGGAGCATCCCATGGCTTTTGAAACCATCATCGTCGAGACCCGCGGCCGGGTCGGCACGATCACCCTCAATCGCCCCGATGCGCTGAACGCGCTCAATTCCAAACTCATCGAAGAGCTGGGGCGGGCGATTGACGACTTCGAAGCCGACGACGACATCGGTTGCATGGTCCTGACCGGATCGGAGAAGGCGTTCGCAGCCGGCGCCGACATCAAGGAAATGCAAACCAAGACCTACATGGAGGCCTACAAGCAGGACTTCATCGGGACGTGGGATCGCGTGGCGCGCGCGCGCAAACCGATCATCGCGGCGGTGTCAGGTTATGCGCTTGGTGGTGGATGCGAATTGGCGATGATGTGCGACTTCATCATCGCCGCCGACAACGCGCGCTTCGGGCAACCGGAGATCACCATCGGCGTGATGCCCGGCGCAGGGGGCACGCAGCGCCTGACCCGGTTCGTCGGCAAGGCGAAGGCCATGGATATGTGCCTGACCGGCCGCTTGATGGATGCAGCCGAAGCGGAGCGCGCGGGCCTGGTGTCACGTGTGGTCGAAGCGGACAATCTCATGCAGGAAGCGTTGAAATCGGCCGAAAAGATCGCGTCGTTCTCGCAGCCAGCCACCATGATGACCAAAGAGAGCGTCAACCGCGCTTACGAAACCACGCTGGCGGAAGGCGTGCGGTTCGAACGCCGGGTCTTCCACGCGATGTTCGGCACCGATGATCAGCGCGAAGGCATGGCCGCTTTCGTTGAGAAGCGCAAACCCAACTTCAAGCACAAATAGCGGGAAGCCCGAAAGCGGGGGGGGGGCCGAACGCGGGAAGCCCGAAAGCGGGAGGCCCGAAGGCGGAAGGCAAAGTGAGCCCTCAGCTTCGGCTGCTCCCTCGGCAACTGGCACTTGGCAACTGGCGCAATCAGCCTAAGCGGTGGCGGCTTGCGTGCCCCGCATTCGTCCGACGCCCTGCGCTCAGGTCAACCGGGCCGGCAGGACCCGTCGGTTGGTGTAGACGGCGACGGCGCACATCAGGACGAGTGCGCTGCCGCCGATCAAGAAGATGATGTTCGCCGGCCAGTCGCCTTTGGTGGAGGCGAGCTTGCCGCTCATGATCAGGAACGCGAGCCCCGTTGCGGCCGCCAGCCCTTGCAAAACGGCGAGCGTCTCAGTGGCCTTCAAGATGCGCAGGCGCAGCGCTTGGGTTGAGCGCGTGATGGCCGTCGCCGACGCAAAGCAGATCGCACCGATCAACGCCATACCAGCGCCGTACTGCCAGCCGTGCTGCCAACTCACCGGCGTCAGCGTGTAGACGGCCAGCAACGCCACCGCCCCCCAACCGTAAAGCGTGCCCATGAGCCGCGCGTTGGCGACGGCCGCCTCACCCGCCAGCTCGAGCAAATCTTCGTTGCTGGCTGTATCGAGCGCGGGCGCGTGCCGCACGGCGCCGTTGAGCTTGTTGGCCACGATCACGATGAAGAGCGCGAACGCGAACGCGCCGGCGAAGCTGATGGCCGTGATATCGCGCGTGATGCCCGCGACGATCAGCATCGCGGACAGCAAAATCGCCATCAAGAACCAAGGCGCATAGTCAAGCAGGGCCGTGGTGTTGGCGTTGCGACGGAACGTGGAGCGTGGGGGCGTTGCGCTCTGGCTCATGCGACCTGTCTGACGGCTACGGCCGCAAGGGCCGAGGTACTTCAACACGATGACGGCACCAGCGCGCCACCGCGGTCATCTTTAGGGGAAGCCGGCGTTAGGCTTGCGCGACAATGGCGATGGTGTTGTACACGCGCTGACCGCTGCAGCCTAGCTGCCACGGGCGCGACGGCTTGCCTGTATCCCAAGCCAACTGATGACGGCAAGCGCCAAAGCGCCGAAAAAGAAAACGTTGTTCGCGGCCCAATCGGTGAAGCGCGGGTTCAAGAAGCGCCACATTTTGCCGTCGATCAGCAGGCCGAGCATCGTGATGATCATGCCGACCAACTGCGCCACACTCAGATACCATGCGATGTCGAGCAACGAGCGGTCAGCTTTGCCTTGCTCGGCGTCCTTGGAGAGCAGCGCGCTGAAGAACAGGCACAGGCCGGCTGCCACCATGAAGGCGATGAAAAAGCCCAGCCACTCGTTCCACTTGAGGATCAGCGCGTAGGTGATGAACAGCACCAGTGCGCCCCAGGTCCAAACGAGGCCCATGTAGCGGGCATTGAGGCTCGCCATCGCACTTTCGTTGGCTTGCGTGGCAATGGCGTCCTTGTTTTCGCGTGAAGCGAGCAGCGCCATGAAGATCGCCATCACAGCCGCAATCGCCATGTGGATGTAGTGCATGTTCGCTGCGGCGGTGATAACGAGCGCCGCCGTGCTGCCGGCAATCGCCAACATCCAAATGACCATCTGTGCCATGAATTCGCCCCCCAACCGGTGCCGCACGCGTTAACCAAAGCGCGCAGACCGCGTCTCTTCTAGCCGAGGCAGCTTCCCTTGCAAGCCTGAAACAACGGTTAGGCGCGTGTCGTTTCTGTTGAAAAAGCCCGCTTGCACGGGGATGGTCGTGCCGTTGCGTGGTGCCGATCGGCTTTGGCACAGCTCGTGCGCTGCCTGCGATGCGTTGTCTCGACCAAAAGTGATCGCGCCTTTGGTTACCTGAGGCGCAATGATCCAGCACCATCGATGACTTGCCATGACCGATGCCCGTTCTCACTTGCCCCCTCGCCGCAGCGGCCCGCCCTTGGGGCGGCTCTTGGCGAAGGCTCGTGCGTTCGCTTTTGTTGTGCACGTTTCGGGCGTCCTCGTTCTGGTGGCCATGGCCTGGCCGGCGCCAACGGGTGCGCAGCAGCCCGACGATGCGAACGCGGGCGCTCTGAGCGACATCAGCCTGTTGCGCCGCATTTGGGCGCCGATTTTCGCACGCCCCCCCGCCACGCAGCCAAGGACGATCGCCGCCGCCCTGCGCAAGGACGAAGCAGCCGCCGCCCGCGTGCTGTTGGGCCGGGCCTTGTTCAGCGATTCACGCCTCTCGGGCGATGGCAAGCGCGCCTGCACCACCTGCCACCAACCGAGCCGCGTTTTCACCGATGGCCTGGCCGTGGCCCGCGGCATCCACGCGCCCCTGAAGCGCAACACGCCAAGCGTGCTCAATCTGGGGTGGTCGAAGCACTTCTACTGGGATGGACGCATGGCGACGCTGGCCGCCCAGGCACGCGCACCGATCGAACACCCCAACGAGATGGCGGGCCGCTTTCCCACGATCATCGCGCGGTTGCGGCAAGATGCGACCATGCGTCAACGCTTCGCCGCCGCCTTCTCGACGCCACCTTCGATCTCACAGGCCAACATCCTTACAGCCCTAGAAGCCTTTCAGGCGACGCTGGTGACGCCCGACACACGCTTTGAAGCCTGGATGGCTGGCGCCGATGCCGCGCTGAACGCCCAAGAACAAACCGGCTTTCGCCTGTTCGTGGGTAAGGCTGGATGCGTTGCCTGTCACGTTGGCTGGCGGTTCACCGACGACAGATTCCGTGACATCGGGGTCAGCGGCGATGATCCGGGGCGCGGCGCGGTCCCCGGCGGCACACCGGGCCTAGCCGCCTTCAAGACCCCGGGCTTGCGCCGCATCGCACAGACCGCACCCTACATGCATAACGGCAGTCTCGCCGACCTGGCGGCCGTCATCGACCATTACGCGGGTGGCTTTGCCCGCCGACGCACGCTTGATCCTCAACTGCTGCGCTCGCTCACGCTCAGCCCGGCGGAAAAGCGGGCCTTGATCGCCTTCCTGAAGGCGCTTTAAGGCCGCCGCTCGACCACCGCCGCACCACATCCGGGCCCCTCTTGTCTGTAGGGTTTACCTGCCAGACATGCCCGTCACGCTTGTGGATAACGCCACGCAGCCGCGGTTTAGCCCTATGCTGTGGCCATCAGCACCCATGCATGGCAAAAGCCGTCGTGGTGGACCGGTGCCAGATTGGCAGCGGCGCCCTTGGCGGTTACCAGACCAACGTGGGCGCATGTGATTTTAAGCGAACGTGCCGCGCAATCGGCTCGTAGGGAGCGCACCGAACGATGCGCGCCGTGGACGATCAGCAAAGCAAGGCACGGCAGGCGGTGAGGTTGATGAAACGCAGCGCGGTGGTTTTGGCGTTGGCTGGTACGAGCCTGCTCGGTGCATGCGGCTCCAGCAGCAAAATGACCCTGCAAAGCGTCATGGTGAAGCCTGACAAGCCGAGCGAAGTTACACTTTCCACGCAGCAGGTGACCATCCTGCGCGATGCGGTCGGCGCGCTGGCCGGGACCGGCGAGAAGGCGGCCTACGACTACGTCGCTGTTGCCACCGCCAGCGGGCAAACCCACGTGTGCGGCACCGTCACACCCGATGCCGCCTCGCGATTGGCGCAGGCGGGCCGGCGCGCGATCCCCTTTTATCTGGAATTGCGCATGGTCGATGGGGCGCCGGCACCGCACCGCGGCCAGGTCGGCTTGACGACGTCCAACGCGGCCAAAATCAAATTCGTTTGCCAGCGCCAGGGCTTATAGGCGGGCGGGGGCGAAACGGGAGCAGCGCCGCGAAGACCTCTAAGACCCACAAAGGTTAGCGATGACGGAGCTGGCGAGCGCGAACGATCAAGACCTTCAAGACGCTCACGTTGTGGTTGTGGGCGGCGGCAGTGGCATTGGCCGGGCGACGGCGGCCCTTGCTATTGCCCAGGGCGCCCGCGTCACGTTGGCGAGCCGGAACCGGGCCAAACTGGAAGCGGCGGCGCAAGAGATGGACGGCGATGTCGCCGCTGCACCCGTCGATATGACCGATGCGGTGGCGACGGAAGCCTGGGCGCGCACGCTTGGCCCGATCGACCACCTCGTGATCTCAGCTTCGAGCGCCACGCATGGTCCGTTCGCCACCGCGCCGCTTGAACCTTTGCGCGCGATGTTCGATGCGAAATTCTTCGGCCCCTACACCGTCGCCCGCGCCGCGCTGCCCTCTTTGCGCGAAGGCGGCTCGATCACGTTCTTCTCCGGCGTTCTGTCGCGGCGTCCGGGTGAAAATTGTGCCGGGCTCGGCGCGGTCAACGGCGCGGTGGAGGCGCTGACCCGCGCGCTTGCGCTGGAACTCGGCCCCCGCGTGCGGGTCAACTGCATGTCGCCCGGCATGACGCGCTCCGACGCCTATGCCCATGTTGATGAGACGGCGCGCGAAGCGATGTACGCCTCCACCGGCGCTTCATTGCCGCTGGGGCGGGTGGGGGAGACCGATGAAGTTGCGCGCGCCACGCTGTTCTTGATGATGAACACGTTTACGACCGGCGTGGTTCTGGATGTGGATGGCGGGCATATGATCCGCCAGTACGCCACCCGTTAATGCCAATTGCCACACCGCCCTGGCCCGTGACGACGGCGACGCCGCTCTGCCCCGCGACGTCAACGGCGGCGGCGTCAGAGCTACGGGCGCAAAGTACTGATCACCAGCTCAGACACGCACGCCTTGCCTTTGCGCCCAAAGTTGCTCTGCACTTTAAGATTAGATCATCTTTGGGCGATTTCGGGCTCACCTGTGGT
>JBCBJZ010000101.1:0-14050 GCA_038522635.1 Pseudomonadota bacterium
GACGAAGATCACTTCGAGCGGCAGCTTCGCGTTAAGCTGCGCGATCATAGTCGCCGAGTTGCGTGCCGCGATCGCCGGTAACCCCGTGACCGCGCTGGTGAAGCCCGGGTTCGCCTCGCGCAGCGGCTGCAGCGCCTTATCGATCCGCTCCACCACGGGCAGGATTTCGCTGGCATCGACATCGGGCAAGCGCCCGGTCACCAGGACAGACTTCTCATCTGTGGCCACGAAGCGATGCACGAGGTGCTTGGGCAGCAGTTCGATGAATTTCTTGACGGTTTCTGGATTGTCATTGCCCGAGCGCGCCAGCCACGCGCGCAGCGACTGCACCGACCACACGTTGCCCAGGCCCGCGACTTTTTCGAGCACTTGGTGCGCCTGTGCGATCACGCTCAGCACTTGCGGGGTGTAAAGCTTGTCTTGCCCCCGCCACTCTACCATCACGTGAACAGGGTTGGCCCCGGTCAGCTTTTCATCCAACGAGCCGGTCGCCGCCAGCGCCTGCTCCTGATCTGGCACCTGGTTGGCAAGCCGGTAGCGCGGCTCAAGCTGACTGTAGGCCCAGCCGAAAAGCGCAAACAGAACAAAGCCCATCACCGTCACCGAGGCCGGTCGCGCGACCACCCAGTCGACGATCCGACCCACGCCGTTCGAAAGCCAGTCCATCGCCCGGTCCGCCGGCGCCGTCACTTTGGAGAGCGAGGCCTCGTTGCGGATCAGGAAATAGCCAAGGGTCGGCAGCGCCAGGATCACGGCCACGAATGAGATGATCGTGGCGACCGCGCCCGCGGCGCCGAATGTCCGGATCAGCCCTGAATCGGAAAGCTGCAAGGCGAGGAACGACAACAGCACCGCGCCATGGGCCAGCACGCAGGCCGGTCCGACCACACGGATGGCAAAGCGCAGAGCTTCGATCTTGCTATCGCCTTCGCGCAATCGGATGCGGATCGCCGACGTCATCTGCATGCTGTCGGCAAAGCCCAGCACCATCACCAGCGGCGTCATGACGTTAAGGAACAGGTTGAGCTTGAACCCGAGCCAGCCCAGGAAGCCGAGTGACACCAAGGTCGCCAACAGCGGCGGCACCGCGGCCACGATCATCAAGGACAACCGTCGGAAGAAGAACAGCGCAATCAAGGCCCCGAACAAGACGCCCAGGCCGTTGTAGACGAGTTGATCACGCTTCACCGCGTTGCGGATTTCGTATTGCATCACGGGTGCGCCGGTCAGCTTCACCGTGAGCCCCGATCCTTGAAGGGCCGCTTCCGCTTCGCCGCGGATCGCCTGGATGATCGCGTCTGTCCCACGGGCAGAGACCACCCTCGGGTCGAGCGCCAGCACGATCAGCGCGAGTTCGCCATCGTTGGACAGGAACGTGCCCTTGACGATCTCGTTGGCCCGCACCTTGTCGATCATCGCCTTGTAGGCGGCAGCGTCCTGCGGCAGATCATCGGGCACCAGAGGAGGCGCGTACCCCTTGCCGTCGAGTGCGCCACGCGCTGAGAACAAGGACACAAGGCCGGAGACGCCGTCGGTCAGTCCCAGATCAAACACCACGTTGCGCAGCGCATCAAAGGGCTTGGGCTTGAGGAGATCACGCCCCTCGACCACCACCAGGACGTCAAACTCGTTGGAGGGAAAGCGTTTGGAGACTGTCTCGAAGCGGCGGAACTCTTCGGTGTTGGTGCGAAACAACTCCGACAATGAGTCATCAACGCTCAGGCGCTGATAGCCAAAAAAGCCGATGACGGCCGCGACCAGCACACTCACCAGCACAAGCGTCGGCAGGCGCAAGGCGAGCAGGCCCAGCTTTTCAATGCCAAGCCCCAGGTTGAACGAGCGGCTCGAACCGTCCTGCGCCATCATCGCCCTCTCGATCTTCTCGGCGTGTGCTATCGCGTTCAGCACGCGGCGGCTTGATCCATGCCTCAGACCGCGCGTTCATGGTCCGCCCAGCCCGGGCGCCCGGATCGCTCGCAGCGCAGCGCGCGTAACCGCGACCGTGAATCAGCCCGCGCCACCATGGCGCGCCCGCGCAGTCGGCGCAAAGTGGGAATGATGCTAACCGCTTCGAATGCTGGGCAGCGGTGCGCTCGATGTCACGTTGGCAGCCAGGGTCACGGGTGGTCGGCGCTTTGCAGCAGCCCTCATTTTTTTCCTGGCGAAGCCGCGCCAGCGGCGCTCGACGGGTCGGCTTGACCTCACTATCGTAAGGACAACGTCAAACGAAGGCGCGCCGTTAAAGTGCGGCTGAGCCCGGTTAGCGCGATCGGGCAGCCGCGGCCGCCTTCCCTCTTGTTCCACATCGCATCCGCAACGCACGCAGTTCTGACCATGGCCGACCAGGTGCTTGATACATCAGGGCTCTCTTGCCCGCTTCCCATCTTGAAGGCGAAGAAGGCCATGCGCCAGCTCGCGCCCGGCGATGTGCTCGAAGTGATCGCGACGGATCCGGGCGCGGTCGACGATTTTCGCACATTTTGCCGTGTGACCGGACACGAGCTCCTCGATGAAGTGATCGGCGGTGATGTCTTTCGCTTCCGCATCCGCCACACCACCCCTGCCGTTTCCGGCACAAGCTGACCGCAGGTGCGGACCGCCTGCACAGATCGAACCGCGACCGTCGCGCCCTCCTCCAACGTTGCCGCAAACCCGTCGTCTGAACGCAAACGCTAAGGTGCCTGCCCTCCATGTCGAACGAACCCGCTGCCAGCCTCCCCACCCGTCAACTGGGCTCAAGCGGCCTGCGGGTTTCCACCTTGTGCCTGGGCACCATGATGTTCGGGGGTACCACGCCGGATGACGAGGGCCGCCGCATCATCGATGCAGCGCGCGACCAGGGCGTCAATTTCATCGATACCGCCGACGTTTACCAAAACGGGCGCTCAGAAGTGGTGACCGGCGAAGCGGTCCGCGCGCACCGCCAGCATTGGGTGCTCGCAACCAAGGTTGCCAACCCCTATTCGGCCGCTATGAACGAGCCGATGTCGGGCGGGCTGTCACGGCGTTGGATCATGCGGGCTTGCGACCTGAGCCTGAAGCGGCTCGGCACGGATGTGATCGACCTCTATTACACCCACAAGGTCGATCCGGCGGTGAGCTGGCGTGATGTGGTGCTGTCGTTTGGCGACCTGATCAGGGCCGGCAAAATCCGCTATTGGGGGCTCTCCAACGTACGCGCCTGGCACATCGCCGAAATCTGCCACCTGTGCGACGCGATGAGCGTGCCGCGACCGGTGGCCCTGCAGCCCTACTACAACCTGTTGAACCGCCAGCCGGAAGTCGAAGTCCTGCCCGCGGCCCGGCACTTTGGCCTTGGCGTTGCCTCCTATTCGCCGATTGCGCGCGGGGTGCTGACGGGCAAGTACCGCGCCAGTGAGGCGCCGGCGCCCGATACGCGGGCCGGACGTGCCGACAAGCGCATGCTGCAGAACGAATGGCGCCCTGAGTCGCTCGCCATGACGGAGCAACTTGCCGCCCACGCCGCCACCAAAGGCGCAAGCCTCGTCGACTTCGCCGTTGCTTGGGTGCTGAACAATAAGGCCGTCACGTCCGTCATCGCCGGTCCGCGCACCTATGAGCAATGGGAAAGCTACGCGCCGGCGCTTGGCTACCCCTGGGGGCCTGATGATGAAGCCCTGGTCGACGGCCTTGTCGCTCCGGGCCATCCCTCAACGCCGGGGCATACCGATCCGAGCTACCCGATCGAGGGCCGCTTTCCTTCGGTCGCTGCCGGGTAACCGTTAAAGCGGCAGGGCAAGCGTCGAGCGTCGGTCGCGCGTCGTGCCTCGGCGCCCCGCACAAGTCGCCAGCTCCTGAGCCCCCGTACAAAGGCGACGCCCCCCTCGCACTCGCCCTGCGGCGCGCTCCCGCTGCATTTGCATAGTCCTTGCATAGGCCGGGGCAAGCGCTCTGCGTGGGCCACAGCGCAAGTGTATCAAGCGCGCATAACAACTTTTGGTTGCTTTTGCCACCCGAGCGTGCGGCGCGCACAAAACACCTATGCGCATGGCGCCACACACTGCCCCAGCCCACACAAAAACATATTTTTTTGTTTGAGGCGCAATGGGACCGAGTGGATGATGTTCACCGGGGATAGAGAGGCCTAAATGAACAAAAAACGAGCACAACGGCGGCTTGCCATCCGCCCCGCGGGGACGCCCTCCCTGAGGGCGACAACCCTCGTTGTTGCCATCGCCGCGCTGATCAACGTCATGGCCGCGCCGGCCGCTGCCCGCGAGATCCAAACGCCGAACTCGCGGGTCGTGCTCGACCTGCCGGACGCCTACGCGCCCGCGTCGCGCTTTTCAGGCTTCGTGAACCGTCAGGTTGGCTCATCCGTGGTGATCCTCGATTTCCCGGTCGCCGCCTACGCCGAGCTACGCAAGCAGTTCACCGCCGCCAATCTCGCCAAGCGGGGGATCGAAAACGTTGTGAAAGGCTCACTGTCGCGCTCCGACGACCACATCTACATGCGCGCCCGGCAGGTTGCGGGCGGGCGCACGTTCGCGAAGTTCTTCGCCATCATCAAGAATGACGCCGCCGCAGCGCTCATCACCTTCAACGTGCCCGAAGCCGAAGTCGGCCGCACAGGGCTGTCGCAAGCGCAGGTCGAGGACATCCTGGTGCGCGCGCGCCTGGCCGACCAGCGCGCCAACAGCCGCGACCTCTTCAAGCTCGGCTACAACGGCCAGTTGAAGCTGGCAGGCCGCGTCTTCGGCACCAACAAGCTTTACAATCTCACCGGTACCTTGCCCGACAAACCGTTCGAAGGTGCCGCCCGCCAAGACCCGTTCTTCTTCATCGCACCCTCGCACTCGCCGGTGCGGATCGTCAATCTGGAGGCGTTCGCCCGCAAAGCCGTGCTGTCGCTCCGGTTCGCCAAGAACATCACGGTGCGCAGCGCAACGGCGCTCAAAATCGACGGGCGTGATGCGATTGCCCTGGTCGCCCACGGCGAGGAGCGCGAAGGCGGCGTGTTAACCGGCATCTATCAGGTCGTCGTTCCCCTCGCCGACGGCAACTATTTCCGCATGATCGGCGTCGCGCCGCTGCCCAAGTTCGCCATCTGGCAACCTGAATTTGAAAAAATGGCCCGCAGCTTCACGCGGCTGCCAGCGCCTTAGAGTTCATCCGCTTCAGGTGGAATCACCTGAGGCGAAAGATGAACGGCAAACCAAAGCTTAGATGTCGGTTCCGCTTCAAGCTGAAGCGAACCGACTCTAGTTTTTGCGCCGCTCATCTGATCGGCCTAACAGAGGCGGTTGGCCTTCCTCAAGCAACAGGCGCGTGCTGGCGCCTTGACAGCCGCCGCAGCCTCAGACCATATCCGCATCTTCGATGTTGGCAGGCCCGCACGCGGCGGCTTTGCCGTTGCGCAACGATCGCCACCGGCCATAGCTCCTCATTTCGTGGGGGCCAGGCAAAGGACGAGCAAGGCGCGATCATCACGCATCGATGGCACTGACGGCTAAGCCTTGCGCATGCGCAATCGCAAAGCCGGGAGGGCGGTTAGCTCAGCGGTAGAGCACACGCTTCACACGCGTGGGGTCACTGGTTCAATCCCAGTACCGCCCACCATGGCTACGATCTTGCGGTCGAGCCTTCCGCGGACCTTCGCTGGTTTCTCTTGGAATTTCGCATCTTTTGGTCGCCCGCGTCCGGTTTGATCGGTCGCGGTCGACTTGTGCTGGCGGGTCACCGTACGCGAATTGACGGTTACGCGCTGCCGTCCACCATGAAGTCGCGGACGGTGCGGACGGTAGGCGGGGCGTAGAGGATGCGGGCGTGGCCGAGATGGTTGACCAGCTGGGTGGTCAGCGAGGGGTGGGCGGCGATGAGCTCGTGGGCGTGAGCGATCGGCACGTCGGTATCGTCAGCGCTGTGCGTGATGAGGACGCGCGGTTGCGAAGGTGCATTGGCGAGCAAAGCGGCGGCGCTGAAGCGCTCAAGCGGGCGGTGGCCGACGCGTTCCAGGTGCCGTTCAAAGGCGCGTTGGGCCGGCCTTGAGAGGCTGTGGCGGACGGCAAAGGCGCTGGTGATGGCGCTAAGCCGGTTGGGGCTTGCGATCAGCGCCATGCGTTGGAAGGCGCAGGGCCCGGGCAGCGGTGGGCCGCCCTCCAGGACGAGCAAGGCGACGAGCGCGCCCATCGAGTGCGCGATGATGCCGTCGAACGGACCGAGGGCGTTCGTTACGGCGTGGAGGGCGCGGGCGCAGTCGAGCATCGTGGCGGAGCGCGTGGGCAGGAGAGCGGCGGAGCGCGTGGGGAGGAGCGTGGCGGAGCGCGAAGGGAGAAGAGTGGCGGAGCGCGTCGGAAAGAGAGCGGCGGCGCGCGTGGGAAACAGAGCGGCGGAGCGCGTCGGAGGAAGAGCGGCGGCGCGCGTGGGCTCGCTTACCATAGCGTCCGGGACCACAGGCGCAGCACCACCCGCCGCAGGATCCGTGACGGCCTGCGTGGGACGTTCACCCGCCGACGTCAGGTCCGCGCCGTCGATCACACCCGCCGGTGCCCCGCGCAGCGTCAAGCCGTGGGCCGGCATATCAAAGGCGATCACCCGCACCCCCTTGCGGCGCAGCGGTTCAGCGAACGCGGTCATGACACTCGCCTCACTCGTCCAACCGTGCACCAACAGGACGCTGCGGGTCGGCGCCGCGTCAGGCTCAAAGGCGTAGGCCTGCAGGGACCCACCGGGCCAGGGCACGGTGATGAAGCGGGCCGCGGTCAACTGGCGGCGCGCGCGGGCGATGAGGCGGGCATGGTCAGGCGGGCGGTGGTGCGACAGCGTCGGCCGGCAAAAGTGCGCGAACGCAACGTCGCCGGCACGTTGCGGGGCATGACGCGCGCGCATGATGTCAGCTGCGTTATGGGGCAGCATGATCGATCGCCTCCCCTGGCAAAGTCATAAATCTAAAGTGCAGAGCAACTTTGGGCGCAAAGGCAAGGCCTCAGTGTTTGAGCAAGCGATACGCCCTTTGCGCCCGTTGCTCTGATCGATGAAAGCTGAAGCGTCCTTAAGGCGCTTTGCTGCGCGTTGCGACCTTTGCATAGCCGAGCGGTAGTGCGGTGGTGGCCTTGATCGGTTCCATGGCAAACGCTGATGAAACCTTGGCGATGTCGATGCGCCCGATGAGACGCTTGTAGAAGGCGTCATAGGCGGCGATGTCGGGCACCACCACGCGCATCAGATAATCGACCTCGCCGCTCATCCGGTAGAGTTCCATCACTTCTGGCAACGCGGCCACGGCCTCGTTAAAGCGCTCGATCCATTCCAAATCGTGGCGGTCGGTCTTGATGGACACGAACACGGTGACGCCCGCACCTACCTTTTCGGCGGCCAGCAGGGCCACCCGCGCCTCGATGATGCCGGCCTCCTCAAGCTTTTGAATGCGCCGCCAGCACGGCGTTGTTGAGAGGCCGATGATCTTGCCGATGTCGGCGACGGGGCGCGAGGCGTCCTGCTGCAAGAGGTCGAGGATCTTCAGGTCGGTCTCATCGAGCATGGGCGGAACGCAGGTTGAGCGTGCCCTGGCCGGTGCGCCCTGCGACCACGCGTTGCAAGATCAGCACCGGGATGAGGCCAACGGCGACGATCGCGAGCGCGCCAAGGGCACCCTGGTCGAACTCATCGAGTGAGGCGGCCTCGTAAACCTGGGTGGCCAGCGTGTCGAAGTTGAACGGACGCAGCAGCAGTGTTGCGGGCAGTTCCTTCATGACGTCGACGAACACCAGCAGGCCGGCGGCGCCAAGGCTTGGCAGCAACAGGGGCAAGTGCACGCGTCGCAGCGTCGACAATGCGCTTTCGCCAAGCGTGCGGGCGGCGGCATCAAGGTTGGGTGAAATGCGCTCCAAGCCCGCTTCGATGCCGCCCAGCGAGACGGCGAGAAACCGCACGGCGTAGGCGAGGACGAGTGCGGTGAGCGAACCGGTGAGCAGGAGGCCGGTTGAGATATCGAAGGTGGTGCGTAGCCAGGCGTCGAGCGCGTTGTCGAAAGCGGCAAGGGGGATGAGCAGGCCGAGCGCCAGGACGGTTCCGGGCACCGCATAGCCGAGGCCGGATAGACGCACGCCAATCGCCAGCGGGCCCGGACCGGTCAGGCGGCGCCCGTATGCCAACATCAGTCCGGCAGCAAGCGCGGCGAGCGCGGCCAACCCTGCCAGCATGACCGAGTTACCAAGCGCTGCCCAGAACGCTTGCGTGCTCGCCGCATCCGCGTAAACGAGCGCCCCGTTGATCAGGACGATCACCGGCAGCACAAAGCCCAGCAGGATCGGCAGCGCGCATAGCACCATCGCACCGGCGGCCTTCACGCCTTGCAGATGCGAGAGGGGGATCGCGCGGTAGCGTTCCGTCGCGTTGTGAAAGCGCGCTCGCCCGCGTGCAGCGCGTTCAAGCGCGAACAGCAGCGCGACCACCATCAGCATCGCGAATGCCAGTTGGGCCGCACCGCCAAGATCCGCGCGCTGCAGCCAGGTTGCGTAGACGCTCGCGGTCATCGTGCGCACGCCAAGATATTCGACCGCGCCGATGTCGTTGAGACACTCCATCAAAGCCAGCGCCACACCGGCGGCAAGAGCCGGCCGCGCCAACGGCAGGGCGACCGCGATGAAGGCGCCGTAAGGGGTACGCCCCAGCGCCCGCGCTACGTCCAACGCGCAGACCGATTGCTGCACGAAACTCGCGCGCGCCGTCAGGTAGACGTAGGGGTAGAGCACCACGGACATGATGAAGATGGCGCCGCCCACCCCGCGCACATCGGGAAACCAGTAGTCGCGTGCGCTGGTAAAGCCACCGAGCGTGCGGATCGCCTGTTGCAGTGGTCCGCTGTAGTCGAGCAGCTCAACATAAGCGTAGGCGGCAATGTAGGTTGGCACCGCGAGCGGGATCACGAGCAGTCGGTCGAACCAGGCATGGCCGGGGAAGCGGTACATGGTCACCACCCACGCGGTCGCAGTGCCGAGCAGCAACGTCAAAGCCCCGACGCCGAACATCAGCCCAGCCGTGGTGGTGATGCTGTCCATAACGATGGCGGAGGCGAGGCCGCCGAACAGGTCGCCAGCGTGCACCAGGGAGAGCCAGCCGATGGTGGCCATCGGGAGCACCACCAGCGCGAGCACGGCAACGACGCCCAGTTGGAGAGATAACGGAGCGCGTAAGCCTGCGAGGGCTGCGCGACGGGGCGCGACGCTTGCCCGGGCGGTCGTGCGCTGTGAAGGCGCTTCGTATTGTGGGCCGCCCGAGGTTGCCTCTCCCCCAGAGCGCCGCACCACGGGTGCGATCAGCCGCGTGAGCAGCCTCGTGAGCAGCCTGGCAAGGCTGATCCGCGTTGCCATAAGCGCGCGCCAACCGGGCACCCCGGCTGCGGGCTTGCGTGGACCAGGGGGCTGGCTTTCGTTGGATGCGCTCATGATGATGGTGGTAGCGGATTGGTGGTGCGGTGTTAAGCGAGCCGCAAGCTCATCCGCCGGAGGTGGTACACCGCCGGCGACAAGATGAGCGTTGAAAGCGAGAGCTCATCCGCCGGAGGTGGTACACCGAGGCGACAAGATGAGCGGGGAAGGAAAGAGCTCAAGCTTAACGCGGCACCACACGACCGGCGGGAAAATGCAGCCCGACGCGGGTGCCACGCTTGGGCACGCTTTCCAACGTCAGCGTGGCGCCTAGCTGATGCGCCAAATGCCGCGATAGGGGAAGACCGATACCGAGGCTCGCCGCAGGATCCGCGAACCCCTGCGCGGCCAGGCTGGTGCTTCCAACGCGCGGCGCAGACGGCGACCGCCGAGCCTGCACGTCGGGCGGCTGATCGGCTGGCATGCTGAACACCGCCTCGATCTCGGATGCCGCCATGCCGCACCCGGTATCGCGGACATCGAAGCGAAACGCACCGCCAGACTCCGTCTGGCTTTGGATGGCGATCTCGCCGCCTTCCCCGGTGAACTTGATCGCGTTCGTTAACACGTTGAGGAGGATCTGGCGCAACACGCGCTCGTCCGTGATCAGGGCGGGTGGGCGCGCGGTCAGGCGCGTCAGCACACGTACGCCAGCGGCTTCAGCCAGCGGGCGCACGCTCACCGCGACCCGCTGGGCAAGACCGTTCGGATCGAGTTCTACGAATTTCAAAGCCCCTGCGCCGCCCTCGCCATCGTCCTGACGAAGCATGCCCGCGACCGTGTTCAGCGCGTGGTCGGCGCTGTCGACGATGTCGGCGGCGTAAGCCTTGTATTTCGCGTTGCCGAGGGGGCCGAAATGTTCATCGCGCAGGACTTCGGCGAACGCGCGTATGGCGCTCAGCGGCGTGCGCACTTCATGGCCCACTCGGGCGAGCTTGGCGGCAAAGTGCGCTGCTTCGGACGGGTTGGCGGCATCGCGAGAAGCGGCACCCTGCACAGCGGGGGCCGGGTCGTTCGATGAGGTCGGCTTGGACGTGGCGGGCGGACGTGTGCCGGCTTCGCCAACCTCTTTTGCTGCGGTTGGCGCGTGGCCTGCCGATGGCGCGTGCCCGGCAGATGTCGAGGCCAGCCCCTCGTGGCCCTCGGTGCCACTCTCATGGTCGGCGTCAGCGTTGTGGTCCGCGTGGTCGCTGTGGTCGGCGTCATCACCGCTACCGCGACGCGCGGACGGGTCTTGCATTGCGGTTGAGGGCTGCGCGCGATCGGCGCGAATGCGGCGGGCGATCTCCTGCAAGGCGACCGCGTCATCGGCATCGGGCTCCACCGCGCCGCTTTGCAAGGGCTGGGGCGGGGGCGAGGTTGGGCGCGCAGGTGCACGCGCAGGCGCGTGATCGGCTGGGCTCTGCGGAGACGATGCTTCGGCGCGCGCCTTAGCGTTCTGCGCAGCAGAGGCGCCCGGCGTCGCGTGCGACGCGCCCTCTTCGGCCCGTTGATGAAGCCCTGCACGCGCGATGTCGACGAAGTCACGGTCCGAACGTCGACCATCCGGCTGGCCCCGCCCGCGATAACCACGCGCTTGCGGTTCTGCTGGCGTCGCTGCCGGGGCCGTTGCTGCCTGACCGTCAGGCGCGCCAGCCCCCGCTTCCTTCAGCTCCGGTGCATGGTCCCCGTCACGGTCGCCGTCATCGTCATCGGCAACGCTGAGGCGCGGCGGGCGCGGGGCAACGCTGGCACGTGCGTGCGGGATTGACGTACCGCGCGATCGCGAGGCTGGACCCGAACGCGTGGCGCCCTCCCCCGTTCGCGAGCGATCGAGAAACGAGCGCGCCTGTGCGCCGGCCTGGCCGTTGGCATGGGGGGCGCGCTTGGCCGTCATCGTCCTCTCGTTTTCTGCGCCTTCAGTGGCCAGGCCCGCTGCAGTCGCCCCATTCGTTCGAACGCGCGCGCCCTCTGCCTCTAAGATGCCTGAACCGTTTGCGGCTTCGAGCACGGCGTAACGCGTCCCATCAGCATCAGCCACCCACGCCACCACCTGGGCCTTCACCCGCCCGCGCGCGCCCCAGAGCACGACCTTCGGCTTCGCGGCCAATGCCCCGCTGTGAGGCATACCGCGCCGCAAAGCAGCCAACGCCGGCATCGAGGGCTCGAGCACGAAGTTGAGGGCGATTATGGCGTCATCCGAAGCGTTGGCAGCATCGGCATGATCCGGCTTGCCCGTTCGCGCCTGCGCCGCGATGCCCCAGGCCTTCAGCCCCTCCGCGTTGGCAGCCACCAGGCGTCCGGCACCAACATCGATGACCCAGCCCGCCCGCGACGCCTGCGCCAGCGCACGCCACGCCTCGTCAGGACCGCGCGTCGACGGCCCATCGCTGATAGGACCTGCATCCCTGCGCTGTTGCATCCAGCCAAGCACCGTGGGCGGCGCGCCAGCCTGTGCGCCATGATCACCGCCCGACGGTGCCAACGGCTCAAGCAGGCCCGTTGCCGACGCCGCGCGCGCGACGACCAACGCTGTTGGGCGCACGGACGGCATTGTTTGCGTTCATTAACCGTTAACGCGATCCCCCTGCCCCGTCCAGCGCAGGGCGCTTTTGCGTCCCTTACAGAGCACCGCGGGCGACCCGCTGGCCGAGCCCTGGACAACACAAACGCGAAGCGCTACCAAACCTGCCGGACGAGCGCCGGCCATGCGCGCGCCGTCCACGCATGTGGCCCAGCCCCGTTACGCCGCCTTAGCTCAGTTGGTTAGAGCGCTAGATTGTGGATCTAGAGGTCCCCTGTTCGATCCGGGGAGGCGGTACCATCTGGTTGCGGCCCGTTGAGCGCAAACGAGCGCTCGGAAATCGTTTTCGATGGCGCTGTGAAACACGGCGGAACAACAGCGCTCGCGATTGCTGCGTTGTCGAGGCATGTCCGGGCACTGGACTTGGCCCGGCGTGAGACTTGGCCCGTGGCCCGGCGCAGGGCTTGGTCGGGCGAATGCGCACGATGTGCTCGCAAAACATGACGGTGCGCTACGCCTGAGCGATCGATGGTACGGTTGGCCGTGCGTCGAGGTCGACGTGCCGCTCCACGTACAGGCCCGAAGCGGCCCTGCATCGCGACAACGCATCATCAAACTGCCGCACAGCGCTGCTGGCTCCCTCTCAGATGGGGAGCGGTGGCTCTATCAGGATATCAGGATGGCTGGAGGATCGTCATCGTGATCGCTGGCTTGAAGTCGGTCCTAAAGTTCGCCTTACCGGTCGCGTTGGCACGCGGCGCTTTCGTGTTCGTCGGGACGGCCAAGCGCTCCGGCGGGTCGGCTTGAGCGCAGCCGAGAAGAGCATCCTTTTGACGATGTGCGATCAGTGTGCCTTAAGGCACAGTCTGGCGGAAGGTGATCTACCAGAGCGGCAAAAGCGAATTGACACCGAAAGACGTAGTGGAGGGTGTCCAGGCCGGCTGTTTCCCGCAGCTCTACGCCGCCTTGGCACCAGCCCAGCCCGATCAAGTAAAGGCTCTATAGGCGCAACCGGAAATGAATGCAGAACTCCCCGACGTCTCGCTGTCTGAATCCGCCCCGGCTCACAGCCCACTCTCTTGGGTGGGCATGCAGGGCATTGACCTACCGGTTCAGGTCCGCGAGTCCGGTTACGACCGGAACCTGCACGCCCGCGTCGACGCGCAGGTTGACCTCCCGCGGCCGGAAACCAAGGGCATACACATGTCGAGGCTCTATCGCTTAATCGACATGCTAAGCGAAACCGAGGGACTGACGCCGCCCGGCTTGAGGTTACTGCTCGACCGCATGATCGAGAGTCACGCCGATTGTGGCAGCGGCAATGCGCGGCTGCATGTCGCCTTCGACCTGCTGGTCCGCCGCCCGGCTCTCGTGACCGAGGGGCTTTCCGGCTGGACGTCCTACCCCGTGCGCATCGACGCGTCGCTGGTCAACGCCGCCTATCGCTGCCGGCTAGAGGTGCGGGTCGGCTATTCATCAACCTGTCCCTGCTCGGGTGCCCTGTCGCGCCAGGTGGTTGAACAAGGTTTCCGCGACGCTTTCGCCGGAAAGGCCAAGGTGTCGCCCGACGATGTCGCCGCCTGGCTGCGCGACAATGCTTCGGCCGCAACGCCGCACAGCCAGCGCAGCGAGGCGCGGGTCTCGGTGGACGCGGATCCCACTGCCGATGGATTCGGCCTGCTGGCCTTGGTCGACCGCATCGAGGACGCGCTGCAGACGCCGGTACAGACGGCGGTGAAACGCGCCGACGAACAGGCCTTTGCCGTTCTTAACGGGCGCAATCTGATGTTTGTCGAAGACGCGGCGCGGCGGATCGATGCCGCTCTGGTCGGCCAACGCCGGCCACACGTCTATGTGCGGCATTTCGAAAGCCTGCACCCGCATGACGCCGCAGCCTGGACGTAGCCGAACCCGTCGCACTGGGGCATCGCGCCCGGGGCGACAACCTAGGTGCGGTGCTGTTCAAACCGACGCTGAGCGTCGGCGAGCCTAGGCTTGTCAGCGCTGGCACGCGACGAGGAACCATCGCCGCAGGGCAACGCAACCAGTTACAGATAACTGTACGCCCGTTGCTCTGAACGATCGAGCGGCTCATCAAGCATCAGCCATCAAGGCTGAGAAATCCGCAGACCGAGCCAAGTTGTTACCGTGCCGGGCC
>JBCBJZ010000102.1:0-13954 GCA_038522635.1 Pseudomonadota bacterium
TATGTGGCGGGCGATTATTCGATCGCGGACATGGCGCTTTGGCCTTGGGTGGCACGTTTCGAATGGCAGCGTATCGACCTCAATGCGTTTGAGAACGTGAAGCGCTGGTATGTCGATTTGGCGTCGAGACCGGCGGTGCAGCGCGGTTACGATGTGCCCGTGCCCCAGGATGGCATCCCGATGCCCGCCTAAACGGCAGCAACGCTTCAAGTCGGTTCGCTTCAGCGTGAAGTGGAACCAACTTTAAGCTTCTGTTTTGGTCTTCATCTTTCGCGTCAGGTGATCTCACCTGACGCGGATGAACGCGAGAAGCCGGCGCTACCTCCTGCGTTTGTGGTCCGCTCGACGCGTGCAAAGTATCCGTGCGCGCGAACTTCAAGTCGTGGCGCGAATTCTTGTACCGGCCAGCCAAAAAGGCGTTATAAGTCGCGCCCCGTACAGTGGCGATGGGAGCCGGCGCCGGTGCGGCGGCGTGTGGGTCGGGCAAGAGGATGCACCATGCAGGATGAGGGCAATTTTTCCGGGGTGATCGCGCCGGTGCTAACGCCGTTCGGCGAGGACGGGGCGCCCGATGCGGACCGCTTCATTGAGCACGCGGAATGGTTGCTTGAAGATGGCTGCACAGGCCTGGCGCCGTTCGGCACCACGAGTGAAGCAACGTCGCTTGGGCTCGATGAGCGCTTTGAGCTGCTCGAAGAGCTGGTCGACAGCGGCATTGATCCCACCAAGCTCATGCCCGGCACGGGCACATGCTCGTTGGCCGACACGATCGCGCTGACGCAGCATGCCGTCGAGCAGGACTGCGGTGGCGTACTGATGCTGCCGCCGTTCTATTACAAGAACCCCAGCGAAGATGGGCTGTTTGCCTATTTCTCCGAAGTGATCGATGCGGTCGCGGACGATCGGCTCAAGATCTATCTTTATCACATTCCCCCGCAGGCCAGCGTCGGCTTCCCTTTGTCGTTGATCAGCCGCCTTGTGGCCGAGTTCCCCGATACGGTGGTTGGCCTAAAGGACTCATCAGGCGACTGGGCAAACACGAAGGCGATCCTCGACGCTTTTCCCGATTTCGAGGTGTTCCCCGGATCGGAGCTGTTTTTGCTGGAAGGCCTGCGCCATGGCGCCAGCGGCTGCATCTCGGCGACGGCCAACGTGGCCGCCCGCGCGTTGCGCGACATTTACGATCAGCGCGATGACGCAGGCGTCGATGGTTTGCAGGAACGGGCGAGCGCGTTGCGCAAGGCCATTCAGACGTTCCCGATGGTGCCCGTCTTGAAAGCTGTGATCTCGCATTATCGCGATGACCCGGGCTGGGCGCAGGTTCGCCCGCCGTTCGTGGGGCTGTCGCTCGATGAGCGGGAGAAGGCCGTTGCCACGCTCGAAGAGCAGCACGGCTTCCGCCTGCGGTTCGCCGAAGCGGCCTGATCGTAGGTCCGCAGATCTCCAAAGAAGGGAAGCCCCCCGTCCGCTAAGGACGAGGGGCTGAGAGAGACGTTGGAGAGAAACTCAAACGACCGTGGGCTTGAAGGCGCCGGTCGCTGCGCCTGATTTCAGTTACTCGCCGTTTGACGGCAACGCGCCTGCGGGCTGCGAGACCTGGCCGACCGCAGCGGGAGAGAGCGCTTTGGCGGGGCCAGACTTAATCAACGACGCGATCAACAGGCCGCACGCAACCGCCAGGCAAACGTAGACCAAGACGCGGGCGACGCGCCAAGGCGTACCTGCTGTTTTCTTGGTGGCCTGAAGATCCATACTTTCGCAACCTGCATTTGCTCATCGTTAGGATGACCAGAACGTAACAGATAACCTGCCGTTAGTCATGCGTCGGTTGGAAACGTCATTAATGATGATGTCGCCACATTAATTTATTTGGCGATCAATACAACCTGCCTTCTACGCGCCCGTTCTGGATTATAGGCGTTAAAGGGAATCGTTAATCAATTAAGAACCCGCGCGAATGTCGCTTAACGTTTGTCGCGGTGTGAGCGCTTCCGCATCGATTTTCAATTCGATGACCGTGGGCACATCGGCAGCGAGCGCATCCTTGAACGCCGGCAGGAACGCCTGTGTGGTCTCCACAACCTCGCCACGCGCCCCGAAACTGCGTGCGAACGCCGCGAAATCCGGGTTGAGCAGCGTCGTGCCTGCGATGCGTTCCGGGTAGTGCCGCTCCTGGTGCATGCGGATGGTGCCGTACATGCCGTTGTTGGCGATGATGATGACCATCGGCAGGTCATATTGCAGGGCGGTCGCAAGTTCCTGCGACGTCATCATGAAGCAGCCATCGCCCGCGAACGCGACCACGGGACGCTCCGGGTTGGCGAGTTTGGCCGCGATCGCTGCCGGCAGCCCGTACCCCATCGAGCCACTCGTGGGCGAGAGCTGCGTGCGGTAGCCCTTGTAGCGGAAATAGCGGTGCACGAAGGCCGCGTAATTGCCGGCGCCGTTGGTGATGATCGCATCGTCGGGGAGGTGCTCGCTGACCTGCGCGATGACCGCTTCGAGGTTGCAGTTTCCCGGGGTTTTAATCGGTTCCCAGGTGTCACGGGCCGCTTGGGCCAGCGCGCTCGTGCGGGACGCCCAAGCCGGGGTCGATGCGGGTGCGGGCAGTGCGTTAAGGCGCCGGGCGAAGGCGGCCGCGGACGTCGGTATGGCAAGGTCGGCCCGGTAAACGCTGCCAAGTTCATCGCTGCTGGGATGTGCGTGCACCAGGAACGAGGCAGGGTTGGGGATGTCGATCAAGCCGTAGGCGCTGGTGGTCATCTCGCCCAGGCGGGCGCCGACGGTGATCAGCAGATCGGCTTGGCGGATGGCATCGGCGAGGTCGGTATGGATGCCGATACCGGCATGCCCGGCGTAGTTCGGGCGGCGGTTGTCGATGAAGTCCTGGCAGCGAAAGGCGGTTGCCACGGGCAGCGACCAGCGTTCGCTGAACGCTTGCACATCGCGTTGCACTTCGGGGCTCCAACCTGGACCGCCGATGATCATCAGCGGTCGCTCAGCTGCAGTGAGATGTTCATGCAGGGTGTCCATGGCCGCGTCGCTCGGTGCCGGCTCAGCGACGTTCGCGCGTTTGGCGTCACCTGCCTGCGCGTGCGCTGACAGCATGTCTTCAGGCAGGCCCAGGACAACCGGCCCCGGCCGCCCGCTCATCGCCGCGTGATAGGCATGCGACACGTACTCCGGGATGCGGCGCGTCTCTCGGATGACACCGACCCACTTCACGAAGGATGACAGCAGCCGCTTGGTCTCGATCGCCTGGAACGCCTCGCGATCTTCGTCGATGGCGCGCGGCAGCCCGGCGAACATGATCATCGGTGTTGAATCCTGCTGCGCCACATGCAGCCCGCTCATCGCGTTTGCGACGCCCGGCCCCCGGGTCACGAAGCAGACGCCAGGTTCGCCCGTCGCCTTACCCCAGGCTTCTGCCATCATCGCAGCGCCCCCCTCCTGGCGGCAGATCACGGTGCGGATGGAGGATCCGTGCAGCCCGTCGAGAGCTGCGAGGAAGCTCTCGCCCGGCACGGTGAAAATCGTCGACGTCCCCTGGGCTTCGAGTTGGTCGATCAGGATTTGTCCGCCATGGCGCATGGGATGCCTCGCTGGGTGATCACGCAAAACTGCGGGGTGGTGATGGATGGGCCCCGCCGGGGCGTGCGCCGGTTGGGACGTGGCGCGCACGTTCTTTGGAACATTCCACAACGGAGCAGCCTTTGTGAACCACCTTGATCGTTGTGGCGCGAGGGGTGGCCAGGGCCGCGAAGGCGATGCGCGACGCTCCAAAGGCCGGCTGTGTCTCGGGACGCGTCGACGCCGATGTCAAGGCGATGGCGCTTCAGCTCTTGCCGCGCTACAGCGGGGACGACGGTTCGTAGGCGACGCGGCAACACAGGAGCGCGACGATGACGGATGCAACAGGCCAAAGCGATGGCGGACCACCTGAGCCTGGCGCTGAGCCCAGGTCAACCGCACCGCGCGCGCATACGCCAGACGGTGCGACCGTCAAGGCTTGGGACGTGCCAACGCGGTTATTCCATTGGCTGCTCGTCGCGCTCATCATAAACGCCTATCTGACGCGTTACTATTACGATGATATCGGGCTCTTCTGGCACATGGTGAACGGCTATGCGCTGCTCATCCTCATCGCCTTTCGCGTGCTGTGGGGGCTGTTTGGAACCTCCACCGCACAGTTTCGCTCCTTTATCTACAGCCCGGTCGCGATCGTGCGCTACGGCATCGATTTTATCACCCGCAAAACCCGCCTCTTTTTAGGGCATAACCCGCTCGGTGGTTTCGTCGTTGTGGTGATGTTGGGCCTGATCGCTTTGCAAGGTGTGACGGGTTTGTTCGCCGCAGATGACATCTTGACCGAGGCGCCGCTCGTCTCGACGGTTTCATCGCAAACAGCTGAGCAACTCGACTGGATCCACGAAAACGGCTTTGACTGGCTGCTTTACCTGATCGGCCTGCATATTTTTGCGAGCTTTGCCTATTTGGTTTGGAAACGGGAAAACCTGATCCTGCCCATGCTGACGGGGCGCAAGGAACCGCGGGCTTATGAAGATGAAGCGCAGGCCCGCGTGGCCTCACCCTGGCTGGCGCTCCTGCTGCTGGGCGTGGCCACCGCGCTTGTTTTGGGGCCGGTTTATCTGTTGAATGGCGCGCTTTTGTAGAAAAAAGGTGGTTTTGTAAGATGGGACGCAAGCGCGGCAAAGGAAAATGAGCGGAAATCGCTCAGTCATCATCCAAGTATTAACCTCGTTTCTGACTTATAGGGCGTATAGGTCAACGCAAGGGTCAACCGATGATGGCACGCGTTTTTATCCGTTCAGCGTCTTTTTCCGCAATGTCGATCGCGCTCGCCGTTTGCGCTGCATGGGCTTCACCGCTTGCTGCTCAAAATGGCGTGCCGCCGCGTCCCGCTGAACCGGCCGCCGCCGCAGCCTATGACGTGCTGGCAAAACACTGCGCGCGCTGCCACCAGTCGGGCAAACTGAAGCGCAAGCGGCCGGCGAAAGCCTTCGGTAACATTCTTGATCTCGCGGCCATCCAAAAGAACCCGCAGCTTGTACGCCCCGGCAACCCTGATGCTTCGGTGCTGTACACGATCGCGGTCAAAGGCGAGATGCCCTTCGACGTCTTCCAGGCGTTTAAGGGCGGCGCAGCGCCAACGGCCGATGAGTGGGCGGCCGTGCGCCGTTGGATCGAGAAGTCGGAACCGGGCGATGCAACCGCGCTGGGCCAAGCTTGCGCACAGCGTACGCCGCTCGACCTGAACGCCATAACCAAATTGATGGCCGCCCACGTCGAGGCGCAACCTCCAGCCCGCCGTGCCACTGTGCGCTTCATCACGTTGACGCATCTCCACAACGCTTGTGACAGCGCTGATCGGATGCAGGCCTACCGGCAGGCCGTCACGGAGGTGTTGCGCGGCTTTGCACCCACGCCCGAGGCGGCCGCGGGCATCGAAGCGATCGATCCAGCCGGCACGATCATCGCCTTTGACATGGAGCGGTTGGGATGGGGGGCAGAGCAGTGGCAGGCGCTTCTGGCGGCTTATCCCTATGGCGTTCTCCCCGATGATGCGGGTGCGCGCGCGCTGGCCAAGGCGACGGCCACGCCCTTGCCGTACCTGCGCGGCGACTGGCTCGCCCACGATGCCACGAAGAAAGCGGCGCTCAAGACGCTGCTGCGCGGCGCGCGTGATCCTCAGACACGTGCCCTACAGTCCGCCGGCAACCCGATCGTGACGCGGAACGGCGTCAACGTTGTGGAGGCCTTGGCGCGTCGCTACGCGGGTGATGTCGAGTTGCGGCTGGCGGCCGCTGAAGTGGGACTGACACCACGCACATTTCTTAACCGGCTTGACGCCGTTGATGGTGATGCTTCGGTCATCGCGCTGAAGCCGCGCTTCCAACAGGCGCTCGTGCCCCGCGCGCTGATGGAAGAACTGTTTGAATTGATCGCGTTGCAGGTCATGAAAGGCGAAGTCGCGGTGATCGGCGGCGAGACGTTCATGCTAAGGCAGGCGGGGGGCGGACCAACCGCGCGCAGCTTCGATCTGACGCTCAGTGCCAACCGCGCTGCCTACCGTCGCGGCGACCTTGCGGTGTTCACCGTGCGCTCTTCGCGCGCGTGCCATCTGACGCTCATCAACATCGATACCGGCGGCCGCGGCACCGTCATCTATCCCAACGACTTCGCCCGCCGCTCCCTCATTAAAGCCGGCGAAACGCTGCAGGTGCCGGCCAAAGGCGCCCGCTACCGGTTCCGTCTGCGTGACGCGGGCACCGAGCGCATCGTCGCGGTTTGTAACGTGGATACGCCTTCGGCCGACGGGATCACCCACGACTTCGAGAAGCAACGCTTCACAGACCTGGGCAATTACGCGCGCTTTTTGGACCGCGCGATCGCCGCGGATGTGACGGGGCGCCGCAGTGCAAAGGAACGCGGACGACGGGGCCGCGCACCGCGTCCTCCTGAGCTGCAGGCGCGCACCGCGATCATGCTGCCCGTGGAATAAGTCACGTCGCTGCTCGCCCCGGTCAGCCCGCCCGTCATCGTGCTGTCACAACACGCATGCTAGCGCCGACGAAAGGCTGACCACAGCAGGCTTTGACACGCCGTGACCGAGCCCCTATGTGACCAGTCTGCACACATGATTGCGTGTTGACGGGCTTGCGCTTTACGGGGAGCCGCAGCGCTTCCCTTTCTTTCTTGAGAACGCTGCGCCCTCAACGCCTCGGAGGTCCTATGCGATGGACAATTTCGCCTCGGCGGACGCATTTCTAGCTCATAGCGCGCCTGAACGCCCCGTTCTGGCCGTGCGCCCGCACGCCGCGGCCCGCGCCGCCCGCTGGTTCCTGGATCATTTTCCCGGCGAAGTCGCCTACGCCTACAAAGCCAACAGCTCGGTGTTTTTGCTCGGCGCTCTGTATGGGGCCGGCATCCGCCATTTCGACGTGGCCTCGATCCCGGAAATTGCTGACGCTGCGACGATCCCCAAAGCGCGGTTGCACTTCATGCATCCGGTCAAATCGCGCGTGATGATCGCGGAAGCCTACCATCGCTACGGCGTGCGCTCGTTCGCGCTCGACAGCTTGGATGAACTCGAAAAGATCCTCACCGAGACCGGTCATGCGCGCGACCTCACGTTGTGGGTCCGCCTTGCCGTGCCCGCGATCGGCGCGAAAATGCCGCTCGACCGCAAGTACGGCGTGACGCCCGATCAGGCGCATGCGCTGGTGTTGGCCACACGCCGCGTCGCCCACGAACTTGGCATCACCTTCCACGTGGGCTCGCAGACCGAACAACCAAGCGCCTACGGCGTCGCGCTGGGCGCGGTGCAGCGGTTGATCATCGAAGCCGGCGTGGTCGTGGATCGGCTTGATGTGGGCGGAGGATTTCCCTCGCGCTACGCGGATGGCGAGCCTTCGCCGTTGCCCGCGTTCATGGATGCGATCCGCACCGGCCTTGCGAAAGTGTCGCTGCCCGAGCACTGCCGCGTGATGTGTGAGCCGGGCCGCGCGCTCGTCGCTGAAGCCGAAAGCCTGATCGTGCGCGTCGATGCCCGCCGCGGCGACGAACTGTTCATCAATGACGGCAGCTACGGCACGCTGTTCGACGCAGCCCACATGGGCTGGCGCTTCCCGGTGCGCCTGGTGGGGCGCGCCGCGGCGCCGAACGCGCAGGCCCGCGCGTTCTCGTTCTGGGGTCCGACCTGTGACACGATCGACCATATGGCCGGCCCGTTCGTTCTGCCCGACGACATTGGCGAGGGTGACTACATCGAAATCGGCATGATCGGCGCCTACGGGCGAGCGATCGCCAGCCGGTTCAACGGCTACGGTCACTATGACGAGGTGATCCTGCGCGACGAACCGATGTTCTCGCTCTATGGCGCTGCGTCGTCGCCCGCCGATGCAACCGTTGGCGAGGCGGCTGCGGTTGCGCGCGATGACGCGCTCGTTGCCGGCGCCTGAGGTGACGGGCCATGGTCCCTTGGGCGCGGACGCTGGCGACGGCCGCGATGGCGATAGCAGTGCCGATGGCCCTGCGCCGCATGCGCAACGTGAAGCGGCCACGATGAAAGCAGATGCATCAGGCCTGAACTTTCTGGCGCCCGAGCATGGCTTCCTCGAACCCGATCGTGCGGATGCGGCGAGCCCCGAGGCTGCGCGCGCGGTTGTCATCCCCTACGGCCTTGAAGCATCGGTCAGCTACGGCGCAGGCACCGCCAAGGGGCCGGCCGCGATCCTGGCAGCCTCCCACCAGCTTGAACTCTACGATGAAGAGTTCGGCTACGAGCCTTGCACCCAATACGGCGTGGCGACGCTCGACATCCCCGCGCCTGACGTTAGCGGTCCTGGCGGCCTGAAGGGCGCGATCGCAGCCCTGTCAACCCATGTGGACGTGGTCGTGCGCAGCGGTGCTCTGCCGTTGGTGCTGGGGGGTGAGCACGCGTTGACGCCCGGTGCCATCGCCGCGCTTGCCGTGCGCTACGAGGGGCTCGCGATCCTTCAGATCGACGCCCACGCGGATTTGCGCGATGGCTACCAGGGTGAGGCCTACTCCCATGCCAGTGCGATGCGCCGTGCCCTTGATGATGCACGCGTTTCGTTGGTGAGCGTCGGGATCCGCGCCATCTCGCAGGGTGAAATCGGCTTCCTTGAGGCCAACGCCGATCGGATCGCGGTGCACTGGGCTAAGGACATGGCCACGTGGTCCATTGATGAGATCGTTGCCCCGCTTGCCGGCCGCCCGATCTACGTGACCCTCGATGTGGACGGGCTGGATGCTGCGATCATGCCTGCGACCGGAACGCCGGAACCGGGCGGTCTTGGCTTCTGGCAGACGTGTGAGATCATCCGCGCGGCGGCCCGGGTGGGCGAGATCGTCGGCGGTGACGTCGTGGAACTGGCGCCGATCCCGGGCTTGCACGCGTGCGATTTCACGGCCGCCAAGCTCGCCTACAAGATGCTCAGCTATGCGCTGATGCCGCGCTCGTCAGGCCCTGGCGTCTAGAGTCAGTTCGCTTCAACTTGAAGGGGAACTGATATCTAAGCTCTTGTTTTGCCGTTCATCTTTCGCTTCAGGCGATTCCACCTGAAGCGGAGCACCGCCTCAATCCGCGATCACGTGCGGAATGAAATGCGCATCATCGGTGGTGATGAGGTTGCCGTCTTCGCGGATGCACATGCCGGCAGGTTCGCTCGCGACCATCCACACACCGCACATCGGCCGCCTGCCGGTAAAGTCCGGCAACGGATGGAACGCCTGCACAATCGAGCCTTCTTCACCGTAAGGACCCGTCATCGCCTTTTCATGGGCGATCGGATCGGCCGGCTGGCCTTGGTCCACAATCTCCACGTTCCACCCCTCACGCGAATAGATCGGCTTGCGCACGTAGCTGCCTTCCATATCGCGGGCGCGCGGATCATCGGCAAAGTAGCTCGCCAGCAGGTTCGGGTGGCCGGGGAAACGGTCCCACAGCAACGCCATCAGGCCCTTGTTGGACAGGATGGACTTCCACGCCGGCTCGATCATCTGGCAACGGCTGCCAGCGATGTTGTCCGCGAAGTCTTCGCGCAGCAGCCATTCCCAGGGGTACAGCTTGAACAGCGTCGCGATCGGTTCATCATCGAGGTCGGTGAACTGGCCGGTGTTCGCAAGCCCGATCTCTTCCATCTCAAGCTTCTTGGTGGAAACGCCCGCCTGCTGTGCGCAGTCTTCCAGATACTCGATTGTGCCCCAGTCCTCTTCGCTTCCGCTCGCGCAGGCGAGGTGCAGCTTCCCCGTGATCCCGAAATTGGCGAACGCCGCAATCAGCTTTTCATGCAGCGAGTTGAACTGATCGCCACCGGTTGGGATCAAGTTGCGTTCGCCGGCTTGCTCAAGCCAGATCCATTGGAAGATCGCCGTCTCGTAAAGCGACGTGGGTGTGTCTGCGTTGTACTCGTAAAGCTTCGCTGGCCCTTCGCCGTTGTAAGCAAAATCCATGCGGCCGTAGAGGTTGCGGTGCTGCTTTGCCCAACTGTCAGCCACGAGGTCCCAATGCGCCCGCGGGATCGCGAGCTTGGTCATCATCTCTTCGCTGCGCAACGCCGCATCGACGATCTCGAAGCACATCTGCTCCAGCGTTTCGGCCGGGTCTTCCAGGTCGTTCTCGATTTGCGCCAGCGTGAAGCGGTAGTACGCGGACTCGTTCCAGTAGGGGTCGTTCTCGGGCGAGTGAAACGTGAACCCATGCTCAAGCGCGGTCGCGCGCCAATCCTCACGGGGGGTGACGGGGATGCGATCCATGGTGCGGACTCCAGGGGGTTGCGGCAACCGGCGAGCGCAAGCGGTGGCATGGCCGAAGCCGCGCGGCAGCCTGAGCCGATGTGACGGGCAGAGGCGTTAACGCTACCACGTTCGCTGGTCGCGCGGGCGAGGAGGCGGACCGCGGGGTTGCGAAACCCTGGAGATCAGCCTGACGCGCGTGAGCCGGTGCGGCGTGCCGTCGATCCAAAGCCGCCGCGACGCTCGCTGTATAGGCGGTTGCGCGGCTTTGCACCGGCCGCCTTCGCGACCTTCACGTTGCCGCTGCGGGCAGGCACGAGGCGATTGCTGGCGGTGCGAAACGCCTGTGGTGTGGCCGCGTTACGGTAGAGCGGCTGGGAGGCGACGCCAGCGCGCGAGAACATGAAGGCGGCGACCAGAGGCCGGTAGGAGGTGCGCTTGCCGTCGTAGGGCGCTTCCTCGCACTGTTCGGCGCCGACCTCGGCCTCGCAATCGTCGTGGCTCTTGTAGCGCGGGGAAACAAGATCATGCTCGCTGACCGCGTAGGCATAAGCGTCGGCGCAGGCGTCAGGCGTGTGGCTTTTCGATGCGACGCACTCATCGACCGATTTGAAGATCGATGCTTGCACCTCTTCACGCTTGCACGCGGTGAGCGCGAGCGTGCTGACGCCCATCGTGACGAGCGCAATTTTTGCAGAGCGTTTCATCGACGCGAACTCCCCGAAACCCTATCGACGTCCATCTCCTGACGACACGATGAACGATAAGGCGGGAAGGTTGGGAAACGGTTACGCCCGCGCGCGAAGGTTGTTCACGTCAACGCTTCGTTCACACATCAACGCGGTGGTCAGCGCAACGGCAACAGCATCCGCGTCCTGCCGTGTGGAACGTGCCGCGTCTTGCTGCATCAGCGCTCGTGCGCGCATGGTGAGCGTGTTACGTGCCGCGCAGGCGCCAACCGGCCGCCGGGCCACCTTCATGATGCAGCGCGCAGGAGCCGACCATCACCACGCTCACGATTTTGGCGACCATTGCCATCACGCATCTGCTCGCCGTCATGAGCCCGGGGCAAAGCTTCCTGCTGATCGCGCGTCTGTCGATGGGGCACGGGCGGCGCGCTGCGGTCGCAGCGGCCCTTGGGATGGGGCTTGGCGCAACGCTTTGGGCTGCGGCTGCGCTGTTCGGTCTGGCGGTGGTGTTCGCGCAGGCCGCCTGGCTTTATGCGGCGGCAAAGGTGATCGGTGGGCTCTTTCTGGTGGGGCTGGCGATCATCGTATGGCGGCAGGCGTCGGAACCGGTTGCGATGGAGGCGCAGGTGGCGTCGCGCACGGCATCGGAGAGCGGACCTGACCATCCCCTTCGGCAGTTCAGCCGCCTTGTGGCACTTGGCATGGTGACACAGCTTGCGAACCCCAAGGTGGTGCTTTTTTTCGCGTCGATCTTCGTCGCGCTGCTGCCAACCGCCATGCCCGCCTGGATGGTGATCAGCGTGCTTGCGCTGATCGCGATCGTCGATGGCGGTTGGTACGTGCTCGTCGCGCTGGCGTTATCGAAACCCGGGGCCCGCAGCCTCTACGCCCGCTGGAAGGTGTTGTTCGATCGCGCCACGGCCGTTTTGCTCGGTGGTTTGGGCGCGCGGCTTCTCACCGATTCCTTCTGGCGCCAGGCTCCCTAACGGCAAGATCAACCGGATCGCCGACCCTCGCACCGTGCCGCACACCTGTTTTTCCTTGCCCCCACAGGGCGCTTAACGCTACGCCAAACGCCGGCTCGCGGCCTCGCTCTTCTCCCATGTGCACGTCGCGCCGATCCCATCACAACCAGGACGCTTGAGAGGACCGTGACCGATGCGTGTGTATTATGACCGTGACGCCGATGTGAATTTGATCAAAGGCAAGAAGGTGTGCGTGGTTGGCTTTGGCAGCCAGGGTCATGCGCACGCGATGAACCTGAAAGATTCAGGCGTCGACGACGTGGTGATCGCGCTGCGGCCGGGTTCGGCGAGCGCTCAAAAGGCCGAAAGCGCCGGCTTCAAGGTCATGACCGTCGCCGATGCGGCCTCGTGGGCCGACATGATGATGATGGCGGCACCCGATGAGCTGCAGGCCGACATCTGGAAGGACCACATCGCCGACAACATCAAAGATGGCGCGGCGATCGCCTTTGCCCACGGGCTCAACGTGCACTTCAATTTGATCGAAGCGCAGCCGAGTATCGATGTGGTGATGATCGCGCCGAAGGGCCCAGGCCATACGGTGCGTTCGGAATACCAGCGCGGCGGTGGTGTGCCCTGCCTGATCGCGATCGACCAGGACTCATCAGGCAACGCGCATGATCTTGCCTTGTCCTACGCGTGTGCGCTGGGCGGCGGGCGTTCGGGCGTGATTGAGACGACCTTCAAGGAAGAGTGCGAGACCGACCTGTTCGGTGAGCAGGTGGTGCTGTGCGGTGGCCTCGTGGAGCTGATCCGTGCCGGCTTTGAGACGCTGGTTGAGGCGGGCTATGCGCCGGAGATGGCGTATTTTGAGTGCCTGCACGAGGTCAAGCTGATCGTCGACCTGATCTACGAAGGCGGCATCGCCAACATGAACTACTCGATCTCGAACACGGCTGAGTTCGGCGAGTACGTGTCGGGTCCGCGGATCATCACGGATGAAACGCGCGCTGAAATGCGCCGTGTGCTCCATGACATCCAGTCCGGCAAGTTCACGTCGGAGTGGATCCGCGAGTGCAAGTCGGGCCAGGCGATGTTCAAGGGCACGCGCCGCATGAACGATGCCCATCAGATCGAAGAAGTCGGCGAGAAGCTGCGCGCGATGATGCCGTGGATCAAGGCCGGCGCGCTTGTCGATAAAGCCAAGAACTGACGCTGGCTCGACGCCCAACGAAAAAGGCGCACGCCCCTTAGGAGCGTGCGCCTTTGTTGTTTCCGCGGGATCTGATGATCAGTTACGCGACCTTAGCATTTGTGTTTCGCTCAAGGCCTCATCGTCCTGATCAAATCAGGCCTCAGCTTTTGCGATCTCTTTCTTCAACAGATCGTATTCGGCGCAAGAGGTGCCGCAGCGCTTTGCGATCTCCGCCAACTGGGCTTTCGCGCCAGCCAAATCACCCTTTTGGATGAACGCTTCACCCATGTAGGCGCGGGCGAGCGTGTAGTTCGGCGCCGTTTTGATGACCTTGTTGTAGAAGACCAGCGCACCGTCGACGTCGCCCAGCTTACGCATGGAGAAGCCGATGTAGTTGTTGATCAGCGGGTCATTTTTGTTTTCGGCCGTGTGCAGGAAGTCGAGCGCGGCCTGATATTGCTTCTGCTTGGCCAACGTGTAGCCAACGAAATAGATCTCTTTATCGCTCAGCGAAGCCCGACGCTTACAGCGCTTCCATTTTTTGGAACCACGGCGGAATTTACTGCACTTGCGTGAGGGCTTCGGCGATGAGCCGACGGCTTCTGCACCGTGGTTGGCGACGATTGCGCCACCGAACGACAGCCCACCGGCGGCAACCGCAACCACAAGCAGTCGGGAGAGCCATGCTGGCTTCATGAAGATATCCTCCAGGTGTTTAAAATAGACTGCTAGCGCAACCTTTGCCGGCCAAGTCCGGTGGACCTGCCCGTTCGCCGGCTGCGTGTTTCCGACCCCGGTCACGAAAACTAAGCACAGCCGCCGCG
>JBCBJZ010000103.1:0-13884 GCA_038522635.1 Pseudomonadota bacterium
GCAGGTTCATCCGCCGCTAGATCGCCCGGCGATCGATCGGGATCACCATAGGCGAGCCCAAAATCGCCCAAGGATGATAAGCGGGCCGCATGCCGCGACGAGGCCACCCTCTCGCGCGCCCACGCAAACGCTGTTACAAAACCGTCATGTCGTTGTGAGACGTGTTTCCCTTAGCGCGCATGCGTGGATACGCGCGCTCCCCCCACGGTTGAATACGCGTACGTCGGCTTCCGGCACAGGGCTGACCATGGGCGGCTACGCTTTGACGAGGGGTGATGACGATGACCAGATGGCTTGCAGGCGCGGGGCTCCGCCGGCACCTCACACGGGCGTGGCTCGCGCGCGGTTCCAGCAACCGTAACCGCATCGGCCGACCTGACGGGCTTTCCTACGCGCGCCACCGCGCCGCCTTGCGCAACATGCGGCACCGGCGTGCAGCAGTGCGCGAGCACACCTTCGGACGCCTTGGCCAACTGGAGGTGCGCCTGGCAAGCACCGCTTCGGCCATCGCCCAGGCGCAACGGTTGCGCTACCAGGTCTTCTTTGAAGAAATGAACGCGACGCCAAGCCTGGTGGCGCGGATGCGACGGCGCGACCAGGACCGCTACGATGCGGTCTGTGACCATCTGCTGGTGATCGATCATGCAGCCGGTGCGGCAAGCGCGGGCGCTACGGATAACGGCCGCCGTTGGGGTGCAGCGCGACGCCCGCAAGTCGTGGGCACCTACCGCGTGCTTCGCCAGGACGTTGCCGCCCGCAAACGCATCGCGTTCTACACCCAGGCCGAGTACGACATCGCACCGCTGATGGCGCGCAAAGCGGCGGCCGGTTACGCGTTCATGGAACTTGGCCGCTCGTGCGTTTTGAAGCCGTACCGCAACAAGCGCACGGTCGAGTTGCTGTGGCACGGGCTTTGGACCTATGTGCGCCAACACGGCATCGACGTGATGATCGGCTGCGCGAGTTTCGCCGGAACCGACCCGCAGGCCCACGCGATGGCGCTGAGCTTCCTCCACCACCAGGCCCAAGCGCCGGAAACGTGGCGGGCGCGCACGCATGACCATCTCTATCAGCCGATGGACCTGTTGCCGGCCGATCAGGTCGACGCGCGCCAGGCGCTGCGTGCGATGCCGCCGTTGATCAAAGGCTATCTGCGGCTTGGTGCCATGATCGGGGACGGCGCTTACATCGACCATGACTTCGGCACCATCGACGTCCTGATCATCCTGCCGGTGGAGCGTATCGACCCACGCTACTTCGAACACTTCGGCGCCCCCGACGAGCGCACCTCACGCGTGGCCGGGTGAAGGCGCACACTGCGCCGCCGGCACCGAAAGGCTCACGGCGCCTACATCTTCGTCATCACGTCAGCGCGCGCGGAACACGCGGCGGCCAGCCGATCTCACATTCAAGCGCTGCACGGTCCCACTGCGCCCCATCGGCCGCCGCATCGTAGGTCGACTGCAAGAACGCGAGGAGTGCGGCGGTTGGATCGAGCGCGCTGCGCACCGCCTCGTAAGGCAGCAAGAACTCGCCCAGCGACGTATCGAAGAACGCACCATCAGGCGAGACCGCGGCCTGCGCAAAGCCAGCCGGCGATGGATACGCGTAGGCATAGAAATACGCTTCGTCCTTGCCATTGCCGCCCGGCCAGAACCCCGCTGAGCTGACCTCGTGGGAATAGGCTTCACGGGTGACCGTATCGGGCAGCGCGGGAAAGCCGCCGGGATGCAGCGGTGCTGTACGCCCGGAAAACCGCGTGAGCGCAAAGTCAAAGCTGCCCCAGAAAAAATGCGGCGGCGTCGCCTTGCCGAGGAAGCCCGTACGAAACCGCTGGAAGACGCCATCGATCGCGACCAGGGCCAGCCAGAAATCGCGGGCCGCATCAGGATCGTAGGTAAGCACATCGTGCTGATCGCGAAACGGGACGGGATCGGGCACCTCGTTGGGCGCGTGGTGCAGATCGCGCGGCACATCAAGCCGCTCAAGCGCGGTCATCACAGCCGTGTGGAACGCGCTCACCGCCATGCTGCTGAGCGCGATCACCTCTTCGCGCCCATCACTGCGGCGCAGCACCAGGCGATGGCCGCGCAGATCGAACACCGCTTCGAGGCCGCCGTGCGCGTCCTGCATGAGGCCGGTCGTCAGCCCCTGCGCGTTGACGTAGAAAGTCGCGTGCCAGGAATGGTTCAGCCACGGCTGCAGCCTCAACCGCAGCTTACCGATGATCTGACACCACATGTGCAGGGCAAGGCCGGTGCTCTCAAATCGCGCGTAGGGGATGGTCGGCCAAAGCATCGTCACGCTCTTTCTTGAAGGCTTTGGGGGCTTGAAGGCTTGGGTGCTGAAACCCTCGAAGACTATGCGGTTTCAGGGGCGGCCGCGTCGACCCGGTCGCCCGGCTGGCCGGGAACCGTGATGACCAGAAACGTGACCGGTTCGTCGCTCTCGTTCACCGCCTGATGGAGCATGCCGGGCGGCACGAACAGCCCATCGCCGGCCTCAAGCGTCAGGCTCGCGACATCTTTGCTCAAAGCTGACGCGTCATCACCTGCATCACCGTCGCAATCATGTTCGTCGCGACGTCGGGGGCTGCGCATCGTCAGCGCGCCGACAAGCACGTAGAAAAACTGGCGCGCATGCTCGTGATGGTGAGCGACTTCGGCAGTGCCAGGCGGCATCGTCTCTTCGGCGACCTGGACCTGATCTTCGCGCAGCAACCGCCACGCCGCGCAGCCCTGCCCCCAAGGTTCAGCGGGCGTGGTGGATGCCGAGACCGGGCGCAGCCACGCGGGCCTGCCAGCCTCTTCGTTCATGCGTGCCTGACCCTCGTCGCGCGCGTCTTCGCCGCCGCCTGCATCATGCATCCGCTCACCCTCGCCCCCGCTCACCCGTTTTGCCGCCGCCGCTGCCATGCGGACCAAGCGTCCTTGGCCTCCATGTAGGCATAGGTGATCGGCATAAACCACGGCGTCCCGTTATAGAGCGGCACCAGCGGTGGCGGGCGGAACGCGAGCGCGCTCTCGCCCTTGGCCGCGGCATCGATCAACGCGGCATCGGCCTGCGCACCCGCTTCGACGTGAGCGCTCTTGCGCGCCGCTTCCGGTCCGGCTCGCAACGCATCCATGGAAGCATCCGCCCGCGCGTCCTGTGCTGCCATCAAGGCACGCGCCGTCTGCTGGCCGGCCCACCGCGCCCACACCACACCTGATCCACAATAGCCCGCGGCGTAGCGCACACCATCGCGCGAGAACACACGTGGAATGAAGTCGCGATTCATGGCGACGTAGCCATACCAACTATGCGTGATGTCGATCCCGTCGAGCTCCGGGAAGATGTCCGCCAAAGCCCGTCGCAAATTCCGTTCGGCACGCTGCGAGCCCCCACGGATCGCACCATCGCGACCGCCGAACAGGATGCGCGAACCATCGGGCGACGGGCGGTAATAGTAGTGAAGCGCCCGCGTCTCCGAGCACATGTAACCGCGCGGCATGAGCTGCGCCATCAGGTTATCGCCCAGCGGGCGCGTGGCGATGATGCGGCTTGCCACCGGTACGAGGCGACGCTTCAACCAGCCGTCGAGCCGGTCCGTATACCCGTTCGTCGCCATGATGACGTGGTCGGCGAGAAGTGTCCCGCGCCCGGTCGTGAGCGCCATGCCGTCGCCGCGTGCCTGCACGTTGAGGACCGGCGTTTCACCGTGCACCACCGCGCCCGCCGCCTGCGCCACACGCAACAGTCCGGCATGCAGTTTTGCCGGATGCACGCCACCGACGTCGTGGCGCACCATGCCGCCGAAATAAAAGTCGGTGCCCAGGTGGTCGCGCTGCTCCTTGCGCGGCACAGCGAAGGCCTCGATCTGATAACGGTCCGCGATCCGATCGGCTTCGCGCGCCAGTCTGTCATAGGCACGCACGTCGGCAGCACCTGAAAAGCGCCCCACCAACTGGTAATCGCAATCGATGGCTTCGCGCTCGACGAAGGCCTTCAGATCGAGCCGGGCCGCGACCGCCTCGCGATCGATGGCGTCAGCGCGTTCGCGTCCGAACGTCTTGACCAGTTGGGCGTAGCTCGGCCGAAGGTTGCCGCTGGCGATGCCGCCGTTGCGGGTGGATGCGCCTTCGCCGGGGCGGCGAGCATCAAACACCTGAACGTTGCGACCTGCGCGCGCCAACGTCAGCGCGGCGCTCAAACCGGTGTAGCCGGCCCCGACGATCGCAACATCGCACGTTTGCGGAAGATCTAAGGGCGTTGCGTGCGCGCTGTCGCCAGGCGGAGCGGCCTCCCACCAATACGGCTCGCGCTTGACGGCTTCATCCATGGTCGTACTCATCATGCTGCCGCGCCCCGACGCCAGCGCGCTCAAGAGGACGTCTCGTCCTCGGTCTCACCGTAGCGCGCGCCACGTTCCAGCAACGCAGACGTCCCCAACACATCGTTGAGCCCATCGAAGTCGAACATCGCCTCGCGCATGGCGGGCGACGCGGTGCTGCCTTCCGCGAGAAGGGCCGCATAGAACGCTGCGCCCGCATGCGCGATGGTACGCACGTAAGCGCCCGGGTAAATCACCAGCCGGTAACCGAGCGCTGCAAGCTCATGCGCGTGGCTCAGCGGGGTGCGCCCACCTTCCACCATATTGGCCAGCAACGGCACACGCCCCGCAAAGGTTTCGCATACGGTGCGCATCTCATCGTGGGTGCGCGGCGCTTCGATGAAGAGCACATCGGCGCCCGCCTCAAGATAGGCCTGCGCACGCTCGAGCGCGGGCTCCAAGCCTTCGACGGCGATCGCATCGGTGCGTGCGATGATCAGCGTTGCCTCGTTCGCGCGCGCGTCGCAGGCCGCTCGCACCTTACCAACCATCTCAGCCCTGCTGACGAGCGTCTTGCCGGCGAGGTGCCCACACCGCTTGGGCAGGCTCTGGTCCTCAAGCTGGATCGCCTGCGCGCCGACGCGTTCAAACAGCCGCACCGTTCGCTGCACGTTGAGCGCGTTGCCGTACCCGGTATCCGCATCGACGATCAGCGGCGTTTCAACCCGATCACGGATCAGCGCCACCGCATCGGCGACTTCGCTCATGCTCACCAAGCCGATATCGGGTTGGCCAAGCCGCGTGTATGCGATCGAAGCGCCTGAGAGGTAGAGACACGACGCGCCAGCGCGCGTGGCGAGCAGCGCTGAGAGCGCATCGCAAACACCTGGCGCCAGCACACAAGCGTCCGGCTGCGCCAACATCGCTTTCAGCGTCGGTCGGTTGCGCTCCATCACCATCACACCGTTGGCTAAGCGGGATTCGTTTCACCGTTCATCTTGTCGCTTGGCGCAAGTCACAGTCGGCTGATGAGCGATGAATTTCAGCCCGCCAGATGCTGCGCCAAATGGCCGATGGCCGCATCGACGCCGCCCGCGCCATGCGGGATCTTAAGCGTACGCAGACCAAGCTCGATCGCGCCAAGCGTACCCAGCATCATCGGCGCGTTAACATGGCCCATATGCGCGATGCGGATCGCGCGCTTCGACAACGCCCCGATGCCGCCGCCGATGGTAACACCGCACGTGGTCTCGCAGAAGGCACGCAGCGCGGCGGCTTCCGCTTCCGGCATGCGCACCACCGTCACCGAACCCGACCGCTGCGCCGGATCAGCCACGTTGAACGCCAACACTTCGCCTTGCGCCCAGCGCTCCACCGCGGCCTTCGTCGCGCCCGCGAGCAACCTGTGCCGGGCGTGAACCGCATCGAGGCCCTCTTCGAACAGCAATTCAAGCGCCTTGCTTAGACCGAACAAGAGATGCTCTGGCGGCGTACCGCAGTACTTCTGGTAGTGCTCCTCGCCCTCGCGGAACGTCCAGTCCCAGTAGAACGTGCGGCAGTCGGCCTGCGCATGGGCCTCGATGGCGCGCGGACCTGCGGCGACGAAGCTGAGGCCCGGCGGCGTCATCAAGCCTTTCTGCGAGCCGGTCACCGTGATGTCGACGCCCCATGCGTCCATATCAAACGGCACGCAGCCCATGGACGCGATCGTGTCGACCATGAAGAGCGCTGGCGAACCGCTGTCGCGCACCGCGCGGCCGATGGCAGCGATGTCGTTTTCGACGCCTGACGCGGTATCGATCTGCACGACGAGCACGGCCTTGATAGCGCCAGCACTGTCCTCAGCGAGGCGCGCGCGCACCGCTACTGGGTCAACGGCCTGCTCCCAGGTTTGCTCGAGCGTCTCGACCTTCAGGCCCATCAACGCGGCCATCTCGCCCCAGCCGCGGGCGAAGCGACCGCTCTCCAGGACCAGCACCGTGTCCCCGCGCGACAGCGTGTTGCTCAACGCCGCTTCCCAGGCGCCGTGCCCGTTGGCGGCGTAAATGTACATGCGGCCGTCCGTGCCGAAGACGCGTTTCAGATCAGCCTGGCAACGCTCGGTGATGCCGACGAGTTCACCGGTGTAGATGTCGACCGCCGGCCGGTGCATCGCGCGCAACACTTCGTCGGGAACGGTCGTCGGCCCGGGGATCGCGAGGAAGGGTCGTCCGGCAGCAACGGCCATGGGGCACGTCCTTTCATGTCTGTCGCGTCGTTACGCTCGCGTCTATCGATCTGCGGCGCCGTCGAAGCGGCTAAACCGTCACCACCCGCAAGTTGTTCGTGGAACCCTCGATGCCGAACGGGATCCCCGCAATAACAACGATCATGTCGCGTGGGCCCGCGAAGCCCTCAGCCGTCGCGCCCTCGATGCCGCGCTGAACCATCTCGGTGTACGACGCGATTTCTTCCGACGTCACCGAATGTACGCCCCAGAACAAGCTCATCTGGCGCGCCACCTGCAAGTTCGGCGTCATGGCCACGATCGGCACAGCGGCACGCTTGCGGGAGATGCGCGCGGCTGTGGTGCCACTTGATGTGAAGGCCACGATGGCGGTTGCGTGGATCGCATCGGCGACGTCAGCGGCAGCAGCGGAGACCGCGTGAGGCGCGGACATTTCAAGGTCCGGCTGCAGGGCTGCGATGATCGAGCGGTATGATTCATCACGCTCGGTGCGACGCACGATGCGGTCCATCATCGTGACCGCTTCGACCGGATACTGCCCGGCCGCACTTTCCGCCGACAGCATCACCGCGCTTGCACCATCGTACACGGCGGTTGCGACGTCAGACGCTTCAGCGCGCGTGGGCGACGGGTTGGTGATCATCGATTCCAGCATCTGGGTTGCGATCACCACGGGTTTCGCCGCCAGCCGGCAGGCGCGGATCAATTGCTTTTGCCGCCCCGGCACCTCTTCGGGCGGGATCTCAACGCCAAGATCACCGCGCGCGACCATGATGGAATCGACCAGCGCAACGATCTCATCGATCGATTCAAGCGCCGACGGCTTCTCGATCTTGGCCATTAGCTTGGCGCGATTGCCGACGATCTGGCGCGCTTCGATGATGTCGGAAGGACGCTGCACGAACGACAGCGCGACCCAGTCCACACCCAGCTCAAGACCGAACTCCAGGTCGGCGCGGTCCTTGTCGGTGAGCGGTGAAAGCTGCAACGCGGTTGCCGGCAGGTTGACGCCCTTGCGGTTCGAGATCGGGCCGGGCACCCGCACCACGGCTTCGATGTAATCGCCACCGCACGCCACCGTCTCCAGGCGCACCTTGCCATCGTCGATCAGGATGGGATGGCCCGGCGCGATCGCCTCGATGACCGAAGCGTGCGGCAGCGGTACGCACGTCTTGTCGCCTTCGGTGCCGTCCAGCACAAAGCGGATCGTATCGCCCGCTTCCAGCATCAGCTTGCCATCTTTGAGCGTACCGAGCCGGATCTTCGGGCCCTGCAAATCCTGAAGGACAGCGATCGGCCGGCCGCTTTCCCGCTCCAAACCGCGGATGGCTTCATAGACTTTGGCGTGGTCGTCTTGCGTGCCGTGCGAGAAGTTGAGACGGAAGACGTCGACACCAGCATGAAAAAGCTGGCGCAATTTCTCAGGCGTGTTCGAAGCGGGACCGACAGTGGCGACGATCTTGGCCCGGCGGTTTCGTTTCATGGCTTTCCTCGCGTTGCCTGGCCCCATGAGGGCAGCCACGAAACCTTCGCGGCGATGTCCCTATGCCAGGGTTTTATGTCAATGGCTCAAGCCGCAGCATCCGTGCCGCGATGCGCTTAGGCGGCCGAACGGTCGATGAAATCTTCCGCCGTCGCGCCGCGCGATGTCATCCGTGCCACCAACGGCTCCAGCGCTTCAGGCACCTCCCCGCCGGTGGCCCAGTCCAGCACTTCAACCGTGTGCACCACCGGCTGCGTCACCGCCTGCCCGATCTGCACCATACAGCCGAGGTTCCCCGCGGCGACCACGTCAGCGCCTGTGCTCGCGATGTTACCGGCCTTGCGTGCCTGCAATTGCCTGGCAAGTTCGGGCTGTAACAAGTTGTAAGTGCCCGCCGAGCCGCAACAGATATGACTTTCAGGAACTGGCACCACGTCGAGGCCTGCTTCGCCCAGCAGACGCTGGGGCACGCTTGTGATCTTCTGGCCGTGCTGCATCGAGCAGGCCGAATGATACGCGACCTTAAGCGGCGGCAACGTTCGGGTCACGTTGAGGCCGAGCGTCGCCATGACTTCGGTCACATCACGCGTCATCGCCGCGATTGTGGAAGCGCGCTCCGCCATCGCAGGGTCATTGGCGAACATCGCGCCGTAGTCTTTGACCGTCGTCCCGCAGCCTGACGTGTTGATGATGATGTGGTCGAGGCCACCTTCTTCCTTGATGCGCCACCACGCTTCGATGTTGCGCTTCGCAGCGCGATGGGATGCCGCCGTATCGCCCATATGATGCACCAACGCGCCGCAGCAGCCAGCCCCCCTCGCCACCACCACTTCCACACCGTGCCGCGTCAGCAGATTGACCGTCGCTTCGTTGATCGTGGGTGCGAGCGCCTTTTGCGCGCAGCCGTTCAGCAGCGCAACGCGCATCCGCCGTGGCCCTTGTGCGGGGAGCACCTGCGGACGGTCCACCGGCGAGGGCGAAGGAATCGCCCCCGGTGCCATGGCAACCAGGCCCTTCAGCCGACCGGGCATATACCGCGCGAGCGGTCGCGCGAGACCCGCGCCTAAAAGGGCCAGCCGGAACAATGCCGGGCGCGGCAGCACGAGCGACAACAGCCAACGCAACGCACGATCGCCCAGCGGCCGCTTGTACGTCTCATGCACATGCGCGCGCGCGTGATCGATCAGATGCATGTAGTGCACGCCCGACGGACAGGTCGTCATGCACGACAGACAAGACAAACACCGATCCAGGTGGCGCACCGTACGCGCATCCGCGTCGCGCTCGTTCTCGAGCATGTCCTTGATGAGATAGATGCGCCCACGCGGACTATCGAGTTCATCGCCACGTAAAAGAAAGGTCGGACAGGTCGCGGTGCAGAACCCGCAGTGGACGCAGCGCCGCAGGATCTCATTCGCACGCGCGATCTGAGGGTCAGCCAGTTGCTGGGGCGAGAAATTGGTTTCCATGATTTGTCTGTTCGGGGCTCATCGCTATCGGGTTCGTCTGGTTCGTTCGCTTGTGTTGCTTCGCGAGTGATCTCGATGGGCATGCGACGCGCACAAAGCGATACGTCCAAACAACGTCACGCACGCACCGACGTTGCACATTGACCCACCGGCGTTCAAAGCCCCAGCACATCATTCATCGCATAAAGTCCGGGCGGCCGCTTGCGCGCCCAAAGGGCAGCCTTCACGGCGCCGCGCGCGAAGATGTCTCGGTCGTCGGCCTTATGGGTCAGTTCGATGCGCTCGCCCTCGCTGGCGAACACCACCGTATGATCGCCCACCACGCCGCCGCCACGCAAGGTCGCAAAGCCGATTGCACCGGGCGGACGCGGTCCGGTATGCCCATCGCGTACCCGTACGGACTGGTCCGCAAGCACAACGTTGCGCCCGGCCGCCGCCGCTTCGCCCAGCATCAATGCTGTGCCGGAAGGCGCATCGACCTTGTGGCGATGGTGCATTTCGACGACCTCGATATCGAAGTCCGCATCGAGCGCTTCGGCCACCTTCCGGGTGAGCGCGGTCAACAAATTCACGCCAAGGCTCATGTTGCCAGCCTTGACGATCGCAGCACCTTTGGCCGCGTCCGCCAACGCCTCTTCATGGCGCGGCTCAAACCCCGTGGTGCCGATGATATGGCGCAGGCCCCTTGCAGCCGCGGCTTGCGCGAAAGCGACGCTCGCATCGGGCGCCGTGAAATCGAGGATACCGTCGCAGCCCTCGGCATCGAAGGCGTCCCAGGTGGCAACGGTGATGCCGGGCTCAATCTCTTGCACCAAGATCGATGCGTCCTGGCCGACGGCCGCCATGCCATCGCGCTCGATCGCGGCAACCAGCACACAGGCCGGCTGCTGCGTAACCGCGCGCATCAGCGCCCGCCCCATCCGACCACTGCAGCCGACAACGGCAAGACGCATCGGCCCGTCGTTACCTCCTGCGCCGGGCATCGCTTGTCCGTTGGTCTCGCTCATGCACCGGACGCCTTCTGCACGGCCGCCCGCTCGATCGACTCGCCGATCATGCGACGCGCTTCGGCTGCATCACCCCAATGGTGGATCTTCACCCACTTGCCTTCTTCGAGGTCTTTGTAGTGACCGAAGAAATGCTCGATCTGCTGCACCGTGATCGCCGGCAGGTCTTGATAGGACTTCACACCCTCGTAACGCCGGGTGGTCGCCGTGTTCGGCACCGCGATCACCTTCTCATCGCCACCGCCATCGTCTTCCATCACCAACACGCCGATCGCGCGGCAATTGATGATCGCACCCGGCACGATCGCGCGCGTGTTGCAAACGAGGACGTCGATCGGATCATTGTCGGCAGCAAGGGTGTGAGGCACGAAGCCGTAGTTCCCCGGATAGCGCATGGGCGTGTAGAGGAAGCGGTCCACCATCAGCGCGCCCGACGCCTTGTCGAGTTCGTATTTAATCGGCTCGCCGCCGATGGGCACTTCGATGATGACGTTGATGTCATCGGGTGGATTGACGCCGATCGGGACTGCGTCGATGCGCATGGGCGGCTCCAAATTGTATGATGTACGATCGAGAGACGAGGAACGATGAAGCTCCTGAAGGACCGCGCACGAAGCGGCCTACCCGCAGTGCTTCACAGGTCGTTCAGCGCGCCCGTTCGGCTTAGCTCACGCGGCACGTTGCGGTTCGCTTCAGGTTGAAGCGGAACTGACATCTCCGCTTTTGTTGTGTCGCCCATCTTTCGCATCAGGCGATCCCACCTGAAGCGGATGAACTCTAATGCCAGGCGAACGCAACCTTTTCCAATTCACGCCCACCGATGGTATCGACGGCTTCGGCGACCGGGCGACCGCCCCGATTCCAATAGAACGCGCAGGCCTTGTCGTTCTCCAAAATGGCCCAAATGACAAGGCCACGCAGTTGACGTTGGTCCAGATACTGGCGCGCCGCCTCAAACAGGTGTTCCCCGTAACCGAGCCCTTGGTGGTCGGGATCGATGTACAGCTCGTAGATTTCGCCCTGGTACTCGCCCTTGCTGCGCGACAATCCGCAGGTGCAATAGCCAACGATGGTGTCGCCAACCTTGAGCACAAAGGTGCCCCCGCTGCGGCGCAACGCACGACGCCACCAGCCGGCAGCCCGCTGCGAAATCATCGTCTCCAGATGGAGGTGGGGAATGATGCCTTGGTAGGCGTTACGCCAGGACGCGGCGAAGATATCTGCCAGCAGCTTGGCATCGCCGACACGCGCTTTGCGGATACTGACTTCGGACCTGGACTGTAACATACCCTCACTATAGCGCGGTGATTCGCGGTTGGCTTGTCAAAACTGGCACTTTTTTATGCCCGCCGCTGCGAGGGTATATTTCCAGAAAAAACCCCGGCCGCAAGCCTCTGAAAAGGCCCACAACCGGGGTGATCAGGTCGCTGCGCGCAGGTTGCAGGGGCGCTTCTTGAACCCCCACAGCCGACGGCGGTCAAACAGCTTAGCGCTTGGCTTTCGAAGCCGCTTTTTTGACCGGCTGAGCCTGGGCGGCAGTTGCCGTTGCAGCAGCTGAGCTCATCGTTTGGAAGGCTTCCTGCGCGATCTGCGTGGAAAGCTCCATGAACTCCTGCGTTTGCTTACCAGCGACGTTCACCTGCTGCTGGAAGAAGTCAGCCTGCAGACGGACGGCTTCCGGCATCGTACGAGCGCGAACGATCTCTTCAGCGGCGTCAAACGCAGCCATCGTGTTGGCGGTCATGTTCTCCATGGCCTTCTCGCCAAGCGTGCGCATGCCAACGTGAGCGGCATCGAACATCTGACCAGCAACTTTCGACTGGTTGTGTGCGGTCTCAGCGAACTGGTCGTAGGCGGCGCGCGAGTTGATCACGGTCTCTTCCGCCATGGCCTGCACGTTTTCCGGGATGCGAGCTTCTTTGGCGAACTCGAGCATTTTGTCGGCTTGCATTTTCATCTGTTCGTTCATTGTGAGGTCCTTTCGGCGAGCGGGGTCTGCGGTGGGTGGCTCCATGAGCCGTCTTTGGCTTTTGTGGAAGCGTCGAACACGCCATCGATGATGGGCTTGCCGCTTTCACGATCATCTGATGACCAACAGGTAAGTGATTTGATTGTGCAGTGCAACATCGCTCCGCCGCACCGCCGCATTTTTTGGCATTAGACTTTCGTATAAGACAGTGTGAGACAGTGTGAGACAGTCGCCGCCCGCACCCGAGCCCCCACCGCCGACCTGCTGCGAACCGCATCAAGCGCCGCGCATCAGGCGCCGTTGGGCGCAAGCGCGGGAAACAGCGCGCGATACCCCATCGCGCTCTCATCGAAGAGGATGTCGCGCGGCGTCAACGGCCGGGCGAGCGACAGCCCCTCAAGCGTCCGACAACGCGACAGCGCCACATACGCCTGCCCATGCGCGAACGTGCCCCGGCCAAGGTCGATGTAGACTTTATCGAGCGTCAGGCCTTGGCTTTTGTGGATCGTCAGCGCCCAGGCGAGCCGCAGCGGGAACTGCGTGAACGTACCCGCCACGGTTTCCACGATCTTCTCAGCCTGCTGATCGAACGCATAGCGCCGCTGTTCCCACGCCACCCGCTCCACGTCGAACCGGCGGCCCTCGATCTCGATTTCAACGGTGTCGTCGTCGAGCCCGGTCACTTGCGCGATCGTCCCGTTGACCCAGCGCCGGTCCGGGTCATTGCGCAACAAGATCACCTTAGCGCCGACCTTGAGGGTCAACGCAGCATCGGTTGGCTGCGCGCCTTTGTTGTAGTCGCCGGCGATGGCCGCATCATAGGTGTGCACTTCACCGTCAAGCGCCTTGAGGAAGGCTGCGTTGATCCGCGTTGCCGCCGCGTTGGTGGGCGTCAGGATCACGTAGTCATGGCCCTCCGCCAGCGTGCGGATCGGCTTCACGGACCGGTTGAGCAGCGCCAGATCATCGTCATCGGCACGGCCTTCGCGTACCTGGTTGAGCACCCGCAACAGTTCGGGATCGCGTTGCCGGAAGACCTCGTTCAGCTCCAGCAGCGTGGTGCCCTCACCTTCCTGCAGGGCCGGCACAGCGAAAAAGAACGGCGCGCCGAACGTGTCCGTCAGGTGCTGCGCTTCATCGGTACTTTGCACAACCGGCGGAAGCTGATGTAGATCGCCAAACAGCATCAGGCGCACGCCGCCGAACGGCTCATCGGGACGTTTCCGATTCAGCCGCAATGCCCGGTCGATGGCCCACATCAGATCGGCTCGCACCATCGAGACCTCATCGATGATCAGCAGCTTCAATGCACGCATCACGCGACCGTTGCGGCTGCGCCTGATGTCATCGCTGGTGAGCAGACGTGGTGGAAAGCCGAAGAAGGAATGGATGGTCTGCCCGCCCACGTTGACAGCTG
>JBCBJZ010000104.1:0-13862 GCA_038522635.1 Pseudomonadota bacterium
GCCTTGAGACATAGCCCGCCAGCATCCGCCGTGACGTTAGGGCGGCTTTCGTAAATGACGCCGATGACGCCGAGCGGTGTGCGTCGCCGCTCGATCAGCAGGCCGTTGGGGCGGCGCCATTCTGCGATCGTTTCGCCAACGGGGTCAGCAAGATCCGCGATCGCTTCAAGGCCCGCCGCCATGGCATCGATCCGCGCGACATCGAGCTTCAGCCGGTCCAGATACGCGTCCGCCCGGCCCGCCGATTGCGCTGCCGCCATGTCCTTGGCGTTGGCCGTGATGATGCCGTCGGTATCCTCGCGAAGGCGCGCGGCTGCAGCCCGCAACGCTTCGTCCTTGGCTTCACGTGGCGCGATGCTCAGAGCACCCAAAGCTTCGCGCGCGCTGGCGCCAAGCTGCATCATGGTCGCCTCAAGGGCCGCGGGCGTGGAGGACATGTCGTTCATGGCTTGACCTGGTGGCTTGTTTGAACGTGAAGCGCATGGGCGTTACCGCGCTTCGATCATCGGGCGATAGAGCGCGGCGTGGCCGCGTGACACCCATACATCATGCGCGCATGCATGCGGAACCCAAGGACCTGCGGCAACCCTATGGCTCGTGCGGCTGCTGCAAGTAGGCGGCAAACGTCGCCAACGTCACATCCCAATGTCCAAACATCGTCCGCAGGTGGTCGGTCGTCGTCTCGCCCACCGCGCAGCTCAGTGAAAGCGCTGGCTGGTCGTCGCTGTCGAGGTAGGCTGTGCCGAAAAGGCGCGTGCGGTTCCATGCGTTGAAATGCGCCAGAACGTGGGCCACCGCGACGTCTTCGTCCTTTTGGAAGTAGGCCTCCAATAGCAGCAGGTCGAATTCGCTGCGCTCGTTGCGTATGTCAAAGTCGACCACGAACTTCAGCCCGCTGGTGGACGATTGAATGTAGCGCGTGTCGTCGGGTTTCACCCTGATTTCAGCACGCAGCCCGAACCCCTGCATGAACTGCGCAACGAACTCCGGCGTAACGCCGTGGATGACATCGACCATCTCTAACTGACCCGCGTCAGAACCAAATCATCGCGATGGATAAGCGCTGAGCGGCCGTGATAGCCGACCAGGGCGGGGATGTCGCGGCTGTGTTTGCCCATGATGAGGCGAGCGTCCTTTAACGGATAGGCGATCAAGCCACGCCCGCGCTCCTGGCCGGCAGGGTCGTGAACCACCACAACGTCGCCCCGGTCAAAGGTGCCGGTGATCGCGATGACGCCTGCGGGCAACAGGCTGTTGCCGGCTTCGAGCGCGGTGATGGCGCCGGCATCGATGGTGATGGTGCCGCGCGGCTCCAATTGGCCGGCGATCCAGCGTTTGCGGGCGGCGACCGGATTGGAAGGCGCCAGGAACCAGGTGGCGCGCGCGCCCGCTTCAAGGGCGTGCAGCGGGTGGGCGCGGTCGCCAAGCGTGATCACCATGCTGGTGCCAGCCCCGCGCGCGATTTTCGCCGCCTCGATCTTGGTCACCATCCCGCCGCGCGAGGTTGAGGTGGCAGCCGCACCGGCCATCGCCTCAATCGCGGGCGTGATGTCTTCAACGAAAGGGATGTGCTTCACATCGCTCACGGTGCCCGGAGGCGCGGTGTAAAGGCCATCGATGTCCGACAACAACACCAGCACGTCGGCGCTGATCATGGATGCCACGCGGGCGCTCAAGCGGTCGTTGTCGCCGTAGCGGATTTCGCTGGTGGCGACGGTGTCGTTCTCGTTGACCACGGGGATCGCGCGGGCGCTGAGCAGCGTCTCGATGGTCTGGCGGGCGTTCAGGTAGCGGCGACGTTCTTCGGTATCGCCGAGGGTCAGGAGTACTTGCGCGGTGACGAGGTTATGGCGCGCGCCGGCGTTCTGGTAGGCGTGGGCGAGCGAGATCTGACCGACGGCAGCGGCAGCCTGCGACTGTTCGAGCGTTAGATCGTTGGCGTTGAAGCCCAACACGCCGCGACCGAGCGCGATCGCGCCTGACGAGACGATGACCACGTCGCGGCCGCGCGCGTGCAATGCGGCGATGTCGTCGAGCAGGGCGTTGAGCCAGGCGGCCCGCAACACGCCGGTGGCACGGTCGACCAGCAGCGCAGAGCCGATCTTGACGACGATGCGGTTGGCCGCCTGCCAGGGGGCGCGGCCCGCTGCCCCGGAGGTGGTCGCGGTCATGCTTGCGTTGTTCCGTTTCGCAAGGCGTAGCGTTCACGTTGAAAATGCCGGCGCAGCGCGGCAGAGCGCGGGCCTCGGCTTGTACCCTGCACGAAACGCCATGGCGCGGGCGGCAGCACCATACGGCGTCGCCGGCCCCGCGACCACCAGCTTCGTGCATTTTGCGATGTGTTGCGTGGTGAAAATGGCCGAACCGGGGTTGGCGTGGGCGAGGCTTTACGGGCGCCAGGGCTCAGCGGGTGCGCGGGCGGCAGCATCGTCTTGGCGCTCAGCCGCGATCGCCTGGCCAAGCGCATGCAACACGGCCTGGATGCCTTGCTGGGCGGCTGAAGAAATCGTGTGCGGCCGCACACCGGCGTGAGCCTGCAGCGCTTGCGCCTGCGCGTCGCGCGTCTCGTCATCCACCGCATCGCATTTGGTCAACGCGAGCACTTCGGTCTTGTCGTCGAGGTCAGCGCCATAGGCTTCCAGTTCTCCGCGCACGATGTCGTAATCCGCCGTCACGTCATCTGCCGTGATGTCGATCAGATGCAGCAGCACGCGGGTGCGCTCCACGTGACCCAAAAAGCGCGTGCCAAGACCGGCACCCTCGCTGGCGCCCTCGATCAGACCCGGGATATCGGCGAGCACGAAATCGGTCGCGCCGGCGCGCACCACGCCCAGATTCGGATGCAAGGTGGTGAAGGGGTAGGCCGCAATCTTGGGCGTTGCCGCCGTCACGCTCGCCAAGAACGTGGACTTACCCGCATTCGGCAGGCCGATCAGGCCAGCGTCGGCGATCAGCTTAAGCCGCAGCCACACCGTGCGTTCCAGCCCGGGCAAGCCCGGGTTGGCATGGCGCGGGGCGCGGTTGGTGGATGTCTTGAAGTGGGTGTTGCCGAACCCGCCGTTGCCGCCTTTGGCCAGCAGAACACGCTCGCCGGGCGTTGTGAGATCGGCGATCAGCGTCTCGTTGTCCTCTTCGAAGATTTGCGTGCCCGGCGGCACCTGCAGCGTAGCGTCGCGGCCCTTCGCGCCGGTGCGGTCGCGGCCCATGCCGTGCATGCCGGTGCTCGCCTTGAAGTGCTGCTGGTAGCGAAAATCGATGAGCGTGTTGAGATTGTCGACGCATTCCGCCCATACGTCGCCGCCGCGTCCCCCGTCGCCGCCGTTTGGCCCGCCGAACTCGATGTACTTTTCGCGCCGGAAGCTGACCGCGCCAGCACCGCCGTCGCCTGAGCGCAGGTAGACTTTGGCCTGATCGAGGAATTTCATGGCTTGAGCCTGTGGCGTGCTGAGATTGCGGCTGGGTGGGCGTGCTCGCCGTGAAGAGCCGGTTTTGGGGAAGGCGTTTGTGCGCCGTTGTGGGGGCTGGTCTTGAAGGCCTCGGTGGCTTTCGTGAAGGCTGAAGCGTTGAGCGTGGTCACGATGAAGGGGGCCATCGCGCCACGCAAGGGTTGCGCGCGCTGCTCGCGGCGAATGGGTGTGAAGCCGAGCGCGGTCTGAAGGCGTGATGAGCGGGTGTTGGCGGCGAAGTAGCCGGCCTCGACGATCTCCACGCCCGGTTGAGCGAACGCATAGGTGAGCAGCGTTTGGGCCGCTTCACGCATGAAACCGTAGCCCCAGAACGATGGTGCAAGCCAGTAGCCGAACGACAGGTGCGAGGGTGGCCCTTCCAGGCTGAGCGCGCCGCAGCATTGGGCGGGTCGGTCAAAGGCGGTCGCGGGCGAGGTGCGTGCGGGCGCAGGGTTCGATGTGATGATCTGCAGGTGGAGTGCAGCGCCCTCGCGCATGGCTTGGCGGGCGCCGGCGACGTGAGCCCGCGCATGGTGGGCACGGTAGGGATAAGGCACGTGGCCCAGCCAACGCACGACCTCACGTTCGCCCAACGCTTCGACGAGGGCGGGCACATCCACATAGCGAGGCGCCCGCAGCAGCGTTCGTGGCGAGCGCAGCGTCAGCGGCAATCCACCGGTTTGTGGCCGCGCCGCTTCGAGCAGATCGCGCAGGCGTAGGTCCCACGGCACATGGCCGCGACGGGTCGCTTTGAGGCTTTCAGCGCAAGCGGAAGGGTTCGATGATGTCTTTCGCGACATGAAGAAACCGTGACCTGCGAAATCGGGCGACATGAAACTGGGCCATGTAAGACGGGGCCGTGTGAGATCGGGGGAAAGATGCCGGATCCGTTGGCAACGGCCCCTTGATGTTGGCAACGGCCCGCTGTGACGACCCTCAAAACCTCCAGCGAAGGCAGCGAGGCGCGCCCGACCTGCGGCTTACGGTTTTGGCCGCGGCGCAGGCTCCGGCGCGGTCTGCTGATCGAACAGCAAAACGGCGTACGTCGTGTTGCGTTCCCGGGACCAGATGCTGCGCACACCGCGCCGTGCAAAATGGCACTTGCTTAGCACGCGCGCTGAAGCCGGATTATCGCTGAACGCAGACGAGGTGACCCGCACGCCGGGGATCGATGCCTTGCAGCGCGCCAGCAGGCTTTCGAGCGCCTCTGTGGCGAAGCCGCGGCCCCACTGCGCCGGCGCGATCAGGAAGCCAACTTCGAGCGTGCGCGCGCCCGGTTCGCAGGACGTCAGATAAGCGCCCACCATGCCGACCGCGGCGCCATTGTCGCGGCGCTCCACGATGAAGCGCCAATCGCCGGGATCGCTCGCGCACCACGCCTGAGCGTCGGCGAGCGTGTAGATAACGGGCAAATCGAACGTGCTGCCCGCCACCTTCGGATCGCTCAGGATCGGCAGCAGGCGACCGACGTTGGCCGGGTTCAGCGCGCTGTAACGAAGACGTTTCGACGCAGCGGGCGCGGCCAGCCGATCCAAGCCACCGTCGGTGTCCATCGCTGTGCGCGCACCTGCCACAAACGTCCCGATCTATTCGCTCGCCGCTTCGGCCGGCGTCACCGAGATGAAGGTGCGACCGTTACGCTTGGTTTTGAACGACACGTGGCCTTCGCGCACGGCAAAGATCGTGTGGTCGACGCCCATGCCGACGCCATCGCCAGGGTGCCATTTGGTGCCACGCTGGCGTGCGATGATGTTGCCGGGAACGACGATTTCGCCGCCAAATTTTTTGATGCCCAAACGGCGTCCGGCGGTATCACGTCCGTTGCGCGACGAGCCGCCCGCTTTTTTGTGTGCCATGGAACTGTCCTCGTGGTCTGTGTGTCAGGTGACGTGACGCTTGCGATGGCCGCGCGTGTCGCTGCGGTTGCTTGCGTAGCGCGGCGTCCTAAGGTTGCGAGATCGCCGTGATCTTCACCGTGGTGATGTGCTGGCGATGGCCACGCTTGCGCTTGGAGTTCTGTCGGCGTCGCTTTTTGAAAGCGATCACCTTCGGCGCACGGCCCTGCTCAACGACTTCGCCGGTCACTTTGGCGCCCGCCACCAGCGGGGTTCCGATCGTCGGCGCGCCCGCGCCGCCCACCATCAACACTTCGGCGAATTCGACGCCGGCGCCGGCCTCGCCTTCGATTTTCTCGATCTTGATCACGTCGTCAGCGGCAACACGGTACTGCTTGCCGCCGGTCTTGATGACCGCGTACATGGGTTCGCCCTTTCAGCTTGTATCGCGCCCTGTGGCGGTGCTTGCGTGCAGCACGCTTTTTCGTCGGCCTCGGACAGCGCATTGGTGCGGTGCACCATGTCGTCGAAGGTGCCCGCCAAGGCTGGCGTTATGATGGCGACGGGCGTGAATGTCCAGTGAAATTGAGTTTCTCGCCAGGGCTTCAGGCACCATGCGATAAGTCCTGACACGACAAGGGAAAAGTATGACGGCAGCGCCTTCTACGACGGGTGTGAACGCGATGGTGGGTGAGCGTCACGAGCTGCCGGCCATTCCGGTGGTGCGCACCGGTGCGAACTTCCCGCTGGAAACGCTTCAGGCGGAGCGCGCACGGGCGATGGCGCTGCTCGATGCGGCCACGCGCGGCATCCCGAAGTCGGCCCTTCGGGTGGCCGATCGGCTGTCGCGCATATGGTTAAGGCGCCACGCCAACCCGCATCTCGATGAAATTGACCAAATCGCCGCACTGGTGGGCCGTCCGGGCGCGCATTTCCTTTCCGTCAATTACGAGTGGGGCTGCACCACGGCAGCAAAACCGTCCCCGGATGGAGCGAGCGCGCGGCTGGTGCGGGTGCTTGATTGGCGCACGCGTGGGCTTGGCCGCCACGTGGTCGCAGCCGATGTTGACGGCCCTGGCGGTCGCTATCTGACGCTGACCTGGCCCGGTTACACCGGCGTTTTGCAAGCGATGGCGCCAGGACGCTTTGCGGCGGCCCTGAACCAAGCGCCGATGCGTCAGCCGATCGGTTTGCTGCCGCTCGATTGGGCGGTGAACCGGGCGCGTGTTTGGGGCATGCCGCACCCGACGTCGGCGCATCTCTTGCGGCAGGTGATGGAACAAGCCGCGACGTTCGAGGACGCGCAGGACATGTTGACGCGAACGCCCGTGGCAGCGCCGGCGATCTACGTGTTGGCCGGGTTGACGCCGGACGCGTTGGTGACGATCGAGCGGTTGGAGACGGGCCATCGCGTTTACGAAGGCCATGTGTGCGCAGCGAACCACTGGCGTACCGCGGTGCCGGCCGATGAGCGAGCGGCGGCGGCGGTGGAGGCTTTAGCCGAGGGGGCAGAGGCGCGTGTAACCGGCGAAGACCGTGAGGCGCGCGCCTGGCAGGGGCGCGCGCGCGGCAAGGTTTCAGCCACGCGGGCTTCGCGCATGGGTGCCGTCGACGCCACCTGGGACGACGCGTTCGCGTGGTTGGCGCCGCCGATCCTCAACCCCACGACGCGTCTTGCGATGGTCGCGGACGCCGCGCAGGGCCGCGTGATCGCTCGCGGGTACGAGCCAGATGGCGTTGCGACTGCGCCGCTTGATGTGACGCTGGAGGTGCCGCGCTAAGTTCATCCGCCTCGGGTGGACTCCTCTGAGGCGAAAGGTGGATGGCAAAACAAGAGCTTAAATGTCTGTTCCGCTTCAAGCCGGAGCGAGCCGGCTTGAAGCGGTTGGGCCGTAGGGCGGTGGTCGGGTCGGCCGCTGAGACGGATCGCCATTGCCAAACGCCCGCCAGCCGTCTAAGTGCACGATCCGTCGCGATCACCGCGCGCTTTGGAGTTCGGTTCGCTTTGAATGGAAGCGTTGCCGACGCCCAGATGTTTGTCTTGCTGTTCGTCTTTCGCCGTTTGGTGACACCACCTGCGACTGATGAACTCCAGAGCGCCACGGTGTGATCTTCGACGCTCCCGGAGAGGTGGCTGAGTGGTTGAAAGCGCCGGTCTCGAAAACCGGTATACGGGCAACCGTATCGGGGGTTCGAATCCCCCTCTCTCCGCCATTTTTGATCTCACGCGCCGAAGAGGCGCTCCGATGGGGCGGCGCTCGCGCCGGGTCGATTTGCTCCCTGGTAAATACGCCAGAGACGAGTTTGCAGGTGACTGCTTCCACTGCCAGCGTTGAAATTGTCCGCCTCTCACTTCTTGCAAGAACATTAATGGCTGTCACGGCCGCGCGTGTTGGAAACGCCGGTGCGTAACGGTGGTCGCGCGTTTCGCAAGCGATGGGCCTAACAAGTTGATCTTTTCGTTTTTATTCGCTCTTCGCCGTTTGTGCGCCGTTTTCAGGCTGCAGCGGGCGAGCTATTGCGCCTTGTGTTTTAAGGGGCGCCTTTCCGCGGGATGTTTTGCTGACAGCGATTGAGCACGCCGCGACCGCATGGGCCTTCAAAGACTTTTCCTCAAATGCCTACGGCCTGATGCCTCATGCTCCATGCCAGTCGGTGTCATTGAAAGCGGCGTGTCGATGCAAGCTTTCCCGATTATGACCTGGTGTCCCTCGATAAGGGGGCGGGTTGGCTCCCCATAATTGCTGTTTGCGCGCCTTCTAACTGTTTTTGAACAAAGCTTAAAATGTTTTAAGTTAACCCCTTATTTACCAGCGCAACTATAGGTTGCACTCAATCCCATTGTGCACTTTAAGGGCGAATTCCCGATACCGCTCAAGGGTGCCCCGACAACCCGCTTGAAAACATCCCTGGAGACTTTTCGCGATGGCTCGCTCCACAGACAAAACCTCTGCGCGCTCCACCAAATCCCTCGAAAAAATCGCTGAAACGATGGCCGCCGAACCCCGGCGCAAGGGGTTTGCCGATGGCCTGATCGTCAAACCATCATTACGTCGTTTGGAACCGAGGCTGATGTTTGACGGCGCAGCGCCGATGACCGTCGAAGCGATGGCGGATGAAGCACAGCCAGCGGCGGACGCAGCGCAGGCGAACACCGCATCGTCGGACGCCAGCGGTGATGACATGACGGCTGCCACGGCCATCGATGCGAGCGCGATGGCGCAGGTCTACTTCATCGATGCGGCCGTTGAGTCGCCCGACGTGCTGATGCGCGCAGCCGGTGAAAACGCGGACGTGGTGGTGTTGTCCTCGGATGCCGACGGCCTTGCGCAGATCGCGGCCTACCTTGAGGGGCGCAACGACATCACGGCGTTGCACATCGTGGCGCACGGGGCGCCGGGCGAACTGCGTCTTGGCGACAGCACGCTTTCGCAGGCTTCGATCGAGGGGGAGCACGCGGACGCTCTGGCGCGCATTGCGGGCACGCTGCATGATGACGCGGACCTCATGATTTACGGGTGCAACTTCGGGGCGGGCGACCAGGGATTGGCAGCGATGCAGGCGCTGGCCGATGCGACCGGCGCCGATTTGGCGGCCTCCAACGACGATACGGGGCACGCGGATCTGGGCGGTGACTGGGATCTAGAGGTGACGGTCGGCTCCGGCCTTGAGGCGGTCAGCACGCAAGCGTTGGTCGCGACCGAGTTTGCCGGGTTGTTGACGGAGACCGCACCAGCAAATTCCTTTGCCACGCTGCTTAACGGGGGCACCGTCACCGTTGATGGCGTCGACGTTACGGCATCGACAACGGGCACGGTCAACAGCTTCGGCGGTGATGGGCAGCTCGACGCCGGCGCACACATCAATCCGGGCTTCGGCAACTCAACGTCATCGCTGACGCTGAATTTCTCGGCCCCCGTCACGCAGTTTACGACAACGTTTGAGGCGCAGCAGGACGAAGAGCAGATTACGTTCGATCAGCCAGCCACGTCGATTGTGAACAACTTCAACTCAACCTATGGGGTTGCAACGCCGATCCTCAGCCAGGCGACGCTCGAAAATGGCGGTTTGCAGCTCCGCTCCAATCTGACGGCGCCGACGAACGCAAACAGCTCTCAGTCATTCGGCTCAAACTCTGAAGTGACATGGGTTTTCGCCACGCCGGTCACGTCGCTGACGATCACGCATACAGGCGTCGATAGCCCGCTGACCACGCAACCGCTCGTTGCGGAAAACACGAACTACAATGGCACGATCATCGGTGGCGCATTCACGCTGACCGCGCAGCCAGCGAACGCCGCTCCGGTCCTCGATCTGGACGACGTCTCCGGCCTAACGCCAGTGCCGGGACAAGGCACCTTTACGCCCTTGACATTCACGACCTCTGGCTCAACAGGTCTCAATGGCCAGACGGAGGTTGACGATGGCGCGGGCGAATTTGCGCGTTACGATAACGTTGGCACCATCAATGGTCAGCAGATTGACTTTGTGGCCACCGTTGTTCGATTTGTAACTGATCCAAATGAACTTTCGAGCGCGGCGCCCGCGGATGCCGCTGATAATCCTATCTTTAACGTCAACGGGCCTGTCGGAGATACGGACAACGCCAACGTATTGTTGGGTAACAACGGGACTGGCAGTGATAACCGGGCAACCGTTGAAGTCCGCTGGCAAGCCGTTCTGTCCGGAACAGACACCCCAATTACCGGCGACTTTGCCGTGGTCCTTTCCGATCTCGATCAGAGCGCTGGCAACATCAACAATTTTGAAGAGATTGTCGTCGATACGTCGAGCCTCGATGGATTCATTATTGGCGAAACCTCTGGTGGTGCGTCCAGTCCAACGGGTAGCGATCTTCAAGTTCTCGACGCTCAAGGGAACGTCATCTTTGAAGCGGATGATGATCCAACAACATTCAACGAGACGGGGCTGATCCGGTTTAATCCGATCGACTCAGACCCTGACACGCCAGGCGTACGCCCCGATAACTCAGTTCAACTGAATTTTACCAATACATCTAGCTTCACCGTCATCTATAACCGCCAAGCCGCCGGCGGCAACTTGGCGATGGACGGGAACTTCACATCGCCATTCTTTGGCTCGCCCGTGAGTGTCGACACAAACCCCGACTTTGCGAACATCTTCACAGAAGGCGAGGCGCCGGTTGCGATATCGAGCGATCGGATCCGTGTAACCGACGATGGGCAGATCGCGTCTGCCACGATCACGCTGACGAACCCAGAGGCAGCCGACCAGATCAACGTGCCTGGCAGCCTGCCCACAGCGATCACGGTCCAGTCCTCAAGCGCGAACCAGATCGTTCTGACCGGTCTCGCGTCGCCTGACGACTACGAGACGGCCATCAACGCGATCACATTCGAAAACACATCATTTGAACCCAACGACACGGCCGTGCGTGAGATCGACGTGACCGTGACTGATGATAGCGGTCTTACGTCGAACATCGGCACGGCGTTCATGCAGGTGATTGACGTTCCGACCGATACCGATGGCGATGGCATCACCGACGACCAAGATGTCGACGACGACAACGATGGTATTCTGGATGTTCTTGAGAATGAACTCGTGCAGTTCAGTGTAATTGATCCGATCCCCGTCGGCACATATTCTGGGGACCCCGATGGGCTTCGAGTTTCTGATGCATCGGGGCGTTTCTCAGTCGACATATTTGTCAATGTCGCTGCAGGATCTGTTGCCGGGCAACATGTCGTTTTTGACACGAACACCGGTCGAATTGGTAACGGCTCAGAGACCGTAAATGATGGCGAGGCTGTAATCCTTACCTATTCTACGGCAAACTCACCGACGCCGTGGAAGTTGCAAGACCTAACAATCAACGACATTAACTCACTTTCGCCGTTTGGATTTGGCGTTAGAGATTCTTACGCGTTCGATCAACCTGGCGCTTGGACGACGATTGGATCACCGGCCGGCGCGGTATATGAGGTTGACTACGCGGCCCCAAATGGTGTCGGCCAGATCGTCACGGCCGACCCTGATGGGACTGAGCTGGAACCCATCGACTTCGTCAATGAGTTGATTCCGCTAAGCCCTGGACAAACCTTGTCACAGGTTTTGAATAACCCTCAAGGTGGGTCCAATGGGCACAACGTAGCATTCCGCTTCGATGACCCGACAACATCCGCAAATCTGATCGTCTTTGACGCCAACCATAACCAAGGCGGGGCAATGCTGTGGAACTTCTTCCCACAGTTCGAAGCGCGCGTGATTGCCGATAGCGATGGTGATGGGCTCTCGGATCAAGCCGACATCGATAGCGACAACGACGGCATTACCGACAACATCGAGGCGCAGGCGACGGACGCCTACATTGCCCCTTCAGGTGTCGGAAACAGCATCACTGACGCCAACAACGATGGCCTGGATGATGTCTACGATACGCGAACCGTCACCACTTCCACCGCGGCGGCAGCGGCCGCTGACGCCCGAATTGCGCCTGTCAACACGGACGCGGCTGGCACGGTGGGTGTCACCTATGCCGACGACACGACGCCTGATTACCTCGATACCGATAGCGATGGCGACGGTCTGACTGACAACGCCGAGAACGGTCTCGGCCAAGCGGCAATCGCAAATGGCACGCTGTCGAACGCCACCAATGACGCGGATGGCGATGGTCTGTTTGACCAATATGAAAACAACGGCGGCAACAATGACGGCTTCGTCGTCAACGAGCAGCGTGCGACAGGTGCGATCTCGTTCCCAGATGCCGACTCGGATGCGTCGGCAACTTCCGCAACACCGCTCATTGCAGACGTTGATTTCCGCGATGCTGTCGCAGCGCCTGACACCGATGGCGACAGCATCACCGACGACATCGACATCGACGATGACAACGACGGTATTCTGGATGTTAACGAGGGCTTCTCTGAGACGACGATAAACTTCCTCCAAAATGAGAGCTTTGAAGTCAACAATGGCATCACGGGCGGTATTGGGTCTGGCGTCTTCAATGGCAACGTCGACTTCTGGGATCTCGTGTGGGGTACTGCTGATTTCTACGATGGATCGACTGACCTCAACGAGATCATTGGCGGTGGCGTACAGACGTTTAATGCGACCGATGGCCAGTACTATGCCGGCTTCCACTCTGGGGATGGATCAACTGGTACTCTATTCAATCCGGAAACAAGCCTTTCAAACTCTGCGGGTAACCGCGAGGTCATTATTCAAACGCTTCAGAACCCGCTCGAAGCCGGTGTCGCCTACACGCTTGAGTTGGATGTTGCCAACTACAACTGGGGGATCGGTCCAGGTCAGGACCTAAGCACAGGAATTGAGTTTTACACCATTGATGCAGGAAGCGATGGCGACGCCGATGGTGACGGTGTTGGCGATTATAACGATCGTGATTTTGTTGACGCTAACAACCTGTACGCTGATGGCACCGTTATCGGCGATCTCGCCACGGGCAATCCGGGCATCAATTTCGAGGGGCGCATTACTGGCATTGGGGATGCGGCTAACGGATTTAGTACTGTCAGCATCACCTTCACGCCAACAAACGATGTCGACAGGATTCTGCTTACACCGGACTCAGGTCGCCTGCAGTATATGCTGGTCGATAATCTGCGACTGACTGGCTCACAAACGACGATTGCCACCCGGGACACGGATGGGGACGGCATCGCTGATCATCTCGATATCGACTCAGACAATGACGGCATTACCGACAACATCGAGGCGCAGGCCACAGATGCCTACGTCGCTCCTTCAGGTGTCGGTGGGACACCGGACTTCACCGATGTCGATGGTGATGGTCTTGATGATGAATACGACCAAGACACCGGCGTTGCGACCACCACTGCGGCCACATCCGTTGGCCTGACACCTGTCAATTCCGATGGTGATGCAGATGCTGACTACCTGGACACGGACAGCGACAATGAGGGCAGTAATGACACCGCGGAAGCGGGCCTGACAGGCACAGCGACCGGCCTCTCTACTGCAGCGAACGATGCCGATGGCGATGGTCTGTTCGACGTGTTCGACACGCAGAACAGCACGACCAATAATGATGGCTTCGTCGTCAATGAAGGGCTCGTGGGGGGAGCTATCGCTTACCCGGACATCGATAACGATGCGTCCGCCACATCCGCCACGCCACTCATCGCCGATGTCGACTTCCGTGATGCGCAGGACGACAGCAACACCTCGCCCATCGTCGACCTGAACGGTCCGAACCTGCCGGGCGAGGACTTTGCCGACATCTTTGTCGAAGACACGCCAGGGCAACCGTTGTCGAACCTTCTGTCGTTCGACGCCATCGTCCAAGACGCTGAAGACAACATCGCCCGCGTCGACATCGCCGTCACGTTGCCGCAACCGAACGACGGTGCGGATGAATTCCTGCGCATCGACAGCGGCAATCTGCAATTGTCCGTCAACCTCGGTACGGGTTTGGTCTCCGCTCCGAATGGCCTGACGTTCGGCGGCACGGCGTTCGCGGTCACTTACAGCGCAGACGTGATCTCGATCGAGAACGTGACCGGCTCGGGCGATCCCATCGACTCCGACGATCTGCAAGGCTTCATGCGTC
>JBCBJZ010000105.1:0-13797 GCA_038522635.1 Pseudomonadota bacterium
TCTTTGTAGGTGCCTTCGAGCGCGTCAATGAATTGCTCATCATCGCCTGTGCCGAGCGTGGCGACCACAAGCGCCTGGGTTTCGCCACGGGTGAAGAGCGCGGAACCGTGTGCGCGCGGCAGCACGTGCACCTCTGACTCAATCGGACGGACCTGATCGAGCGTGCGTTCATCGATGCGCTTGCCAGTCTTGATGATGTTGCCGCGGACCACATCCTTTTCGAGGTCCTTGAAGGTATCGGCGATCAGCGTCTTGTCGCCAGGGGCGTCTTCGGGCGGGCGGATCGCCTCCATGACCTTGGCTTTAACGTCGGCCACCATCGACACGCGCTTCTGCTTTTCGATGGTCGCGAAGGCGGCGCGCAGGTCCGCTTCGGCGATCTCGGCCATGGCGCTTTTGTATTTGGCCTTGTCCGGCTTGGCGATTTCCCAGGGATCTTTGGCGGAGCGTTCAGCGAGATCGATGATCGCGTCGATGACCGGCTGGAAATGCTTGTGGCCGAACATCACAGCTTCGAGCATCTGCTCTTCGGTGAGTTCTTTGGCTTCCGATTCAACCATCATCACGGCATCGCCCGTGCCGGCGACCACCAGATCGAGGGCGGTGTCGCTCATCTCATCGAGCAGCGGGTTCAAGACGAGCTCACCGTTGATGTGGCCAACGCGGGCTGCACCGATGGGTCCGCGGAAGGGCACACCTGAAATGGTCAGCGCGGCGGATGCAGCGACCATGGCGACGATGTCGGGGTCGTTTTCCAGGTCGTGCGAGAGCACGGTGATGATGACCTGGGTTTCGTTCTTGAAGCCCTCTTCGAACAGCGGGCGGATCGGGCGGTCGATCAGACGCGAGGTCAGCGTTTCCTTTTCGCTCGGGCGCCCTTCGCGCTTGAAGAAGCCGCCCGGGATTTTGCCGGCCGCGTAGGTCTTTTCCTGGTAATTGATCGTCAACGGGAAGAAGTCGATCCCGGGCTTCACTTCGCGTGCGGCGACGGCGGTGGCGAGCACGGTCGTCTCACCGTATTGCGCGAGGATGGCGCCGTCGGCCTGGCGGGCCATGCGCCCGGTTTCCAGGATGAGCGGACGGCCGCCCCAGTCAATTTCCACGCGTTGGATGTCGAACATGACGTGTTATCTTTCTGCCTGTGGTTTACGGCCTGGAACGCCGGCCCATCCGGCGTTGGCCTAGCACACCCGTTTGCTTGCGCTTTGCCCATGGAAAGAGCGTGCTTGCGCGGGTTGAGGCGTGCGAACCGCTCAAGAAGAGCCCCAAAGCCTGAGCTTAGCGGCTTGACTTGGGGACCTTGGGCGGTGGGACCTGACGCGCTGCGTTTGCGTGCGCGTGCCTGGCATGCCAGGGCGGCGTCAGGGCGCGTCAGGGGAGAGGCGCGCTTAACGTGGGGCGCGCCTGCGAACTTTGCTGCCAGTGATTACCGGCGGATGCCGTGGCGCTGCAGGATGCCGCGGTAACGCTCTTCGCTTTTGGAGCGCACGTAGTCCAGCAGGCGGCGGCGCTGGCTGACCATTTTCAGCAGGCCGCGGCGTGAGTGGTTGTCTTTTTTGTGGGTTTTGAAGTGCTCGGTCAGCGTTTCGATGCGTTTCGTCAAAATGGCGATCTGCACCTCCGGTGAACCGGTGTCATTGGCACTCGTTGCGTTCTCTTTGATCAGTTCTTGCTTGCGTTCAGCCGTAATCGACATCGGGACTCCTCTTTCATCCGTGTAGGTCAGGGGGCGGCGACGGGACGGCGATCGCATTCGAATGCCACGACATGCAGCGCCAGGGTCGTCGTTGACGACGCAAGCGCGTTAAGTCGCTGAAAGTCGATGTTGAGCCTTGATGTCTCGTGCCAAGCGGCCCTGGCCAGGATGTCGTCCAGCCGGGTCACTGCTCGCGCCGGCGCTAAGTCGGTGCCCGCGTGAGCGCTGTATACACGATCATCTCGCGATTGCGAGGGGTTTCGCATCGCCCGCCGGGCGCGATGTGGCCGCAGCCGTTGTCATGATGCGGCCTTAGACTCACGGTCAAACGCCAAGTGAAACAGAGAATTGGTAGGGTTGGGTGGCTGTATCACGAAACAATGCGGCGACGGGCGGGAACGGCTGTCGAGGCGTTCCGATGCGGATTGGGCCGATGCGGATCGGGCCGCGCGCTGGCGTTGCGAGCGCCACGGGACTTGCCTTGCTTCTCGTGCAAGGGGCGGCCTTCGGCGCGGTTTCAGCGGCCGAGAGCGGGACCGAGCGCTTGCGTTTTGCGCCGTTCGGGCCGCCGCCGATGCGGCTCAGCGCGGTGGACGACAACACCCTTGCCTGCGACCGCCAGCACATCAAGCATATCATCGAGCGCGCGCAATTTGACGATGTGGCCCGCGTTTACTGGGCGCAGGTCAACGCCAAGCGGTCCACGCGGGCGCGGCGCAAGCGTGCGGGGCTAGCCTTGCGCAAGCGCGATTACATGCTGCGCCATCCGCCGGTTTATAGGGGCGCGCCGCTACCCAAGTGCCGCAGCGTGAAGGCGCGCAAGCCGCGTAAACGGCGCACGCTTCCGCTGGTCAGCGATCTGCTGCGGGAAGCCAAGCGGCTCTACAGGTTTACGCCGCGGCCGACCACGGAAGCACTCTACAAGCAGGCGATGGCCCGGGAAGCGCTGCGGATCGGGCTGACAAGCGGCCAGGTCGTCGGTGTTTACGCGCTCGAAACCGGCGGGATCGGGCCGTATTATCGGCAGTCTGGCATTTTCACGACCGACCAACGCTGCCGCAAAATCAAGCCGCGCGGGCGCCCGGCCTCCACCGCGCTCGGCTACGCGCAGTTGTTGGCGGCAAACTCCAACGCGATGATCTCGCTCGATGGGGTGCTGTTCGCCAGGCTGCTGCGCGCGCGGGCGCGTCAGGCGACCGCACCGCGGGCGGCCAATCTACGGGCCAAAGCGAGCCTGGTGCTGCGCGCCAAGCGCGACATCGACCGGGCGACGAAACGGTACCGGGTGCGCAACGGTTGGCGGGAGTACGTGGCACTGGGCAAGACCAAGCTTGGCCGCGCGGTGCACGCGTTCAACTTGGACGCGGATATCGGGCCGTTAATGCAGGTGCACAAGCTTCTGCGCATTCGCAAAGCGGCGCGCGCCAAGGGTGTGACGGGGCTGTCAGGCGCGCAGATGGAGCTGTTGAACCTCGTCGGCTACGGGCGGGGGCTTGAGATGCTGAGGCCGGTCGCCCGCGGCGTGCCGACCTCGAATTTCTTCGACCGGTTGGGCTATGAACGCAATCCGGTGGCGAAGAACCTGACGGCGAAGGGCCTCGTTGACCGCATCGCGTCGATCATCCGCAAGCGTATGCGGGCATGCGGTTCGGTGGAGTTTCTGCGGATCTTCGCGCAAGTGCGCCGGGCACGACTCGCCGCCAGCCAGTGAATTTCAAGCTGACGGCGAATACGCCTTCGAGGTGAGCGCTCATCTGCGTCGATGACGGCGCTCTACAGCCGGTTCATCAACGCGCGCGACGGATAGCTGTCGGCGGGCAGGCCAAGGCGCAGCTGCATGGCTTTCACGGCCGCCCGCGATTTGGCGCCAAGCTTGCCATCGACATCGCCGACATCGTAGCCGCGGCGTTTCAGGCGCCGCTGCAACCGTTTGATCTGCTCAAGCGAGAAATCGGTCACATTGGCGCCGCGCCGCGCTTTCCGGGCCGCGGGCGCGCCGTTGAGGCGGGTTGCGAAATGGGCCGCCGTGATCGCGTAAATCAGCGACTGGTTCCACTTCAGGTAGATGCGGAAGTTCTCGTAAGCGAGAAAAGCTGGACCATTGCGGCCCATCGGTAGCAGCAGCGATGCTGGCGCACCATCGCGTGGTAGCGCGCGGCCTGAACGCAACCGCACGCCCCATTTCGCCCACTGGCTGCGCGGGTGGCGGATTGCAAGGTCAGCTTCACGCCACGGCATGCGGCGCGGCACACTCACTTCCTGCAGCCACGGTTCGCCCCGCCGCCAGCCCAGATGCTGGATGAAGTTCGCCGTTGAGCCGATAACGTCGGCCGGGCTGCGCATCAGATCGCGGCGACCATCACGGTTAAAGTCGATGGCGTGGTTGAGGTAGTGGCTCGGCAGGAACTGCGTTTGGCCGATTTCGCCGGCCCACGAGCCGATCATTGTCGACGGGGTCATGTCGCCGCGATCGATGATCTTGAGGGCTGCCATCAGTTCAGGCCGGAAGATTTCGGGCCGCCGACAGTCGTAGGCGAGCGTTGCCAGCGAGCGCAGGATACGCAATTTGCCCATGCCAACGCCGAAGTCGCTTTCCAGCGCCCAGAAGGCGGTGATCACGGGTCCTGGAACGCCGTAACGTTCGCGCGCCATGCGGAACCAGCGCGCGTGCTTCTTCATCTGACGCTTGCCGGCACGCATCCGGTAGTTCGAGATCAGGCGGCGCGAGAACTTGTTAAAGCTGAGCGCGAAAAAGCTCTGACGGCGGTCGCGGCGGATCACATCAGGGGCAAACCGCACGTTGCCGATCGCCCTGCGGATGGTGCGTTGCGAGACGCCTTCCGCCCGTGCCTTGCGTTTGAAGTCGCGCATGAAGGCGTCAAAGCTACCGGTGTTCCGGCAGTTGCGATTTCCCGCATGGGCTGGGTCGGCGAGCGCTGCCAACATGCCCACCATAGCGAGCGCCAGGCCGGTGCACGGCAAGGTTTTGTTCATAAAGCGACTGAACTTGGCGTCCATGGCAATTGATGTCCCAACACGTTCCCACCCGATCGCGGTGCACTTTGGCGGGCGAGCGTGGCGACTTCAAGCGTGAAGCGGCAAAGCGAGCGGATTGCTTAACGCGACAGGTCTCAGGTCAGGTGAGCGCGCTTGAGGGACGGGGCCTTTAAGCGCGACAGCGGGAGTGCTAAATCACGGCCATGGTCACAGTTTATCCCAACGTTTCGGAAGCTTCTGACGCTTCGGGCGAGTCTGCGCCGGTCCATGCCCCGGCAACACCCATAGAGACGCTCCCCTCAGAGACGCTCCCTGCAGAGTCGCTCCTCGCCGAGGCTCAGCGCATGCCCGCTCCAACCTTGGCCGGTGCAGATCGCGACGTGATGCGTGAAGCGTTGCGTGCGTGTGGCGTGCCCGAACGCCAGCTGCGGATGCGGGTCGCACAACTGTGGGGCTGGACCTACGTCCAGGGGCTGACCTCGTTCGAAGCCATGAGCGACGTTTCAAAGCCGCTTCGCGCACGACTGGCGGACGCGTACACGCTGGCGCGGCCGGACATCGTCGATGAGCAGGTCTCAAGCGACGGCACGCGCAAATGGCTGTTGCGCTTGCCCCGGCGGGGGAATGAGCGGCAGGCCCCTGAGATCGAGACCGTCTATATCCCTGAAGCGGACCGCGGGACGCTTTGCATCTCGAGCCAGGTGGGTTGCACGCTGACCTGTTCGTTTTGCCATACCGGCACGCAAAAATTGGTGCGCAACCTGACGCCGGAAGAGATCGTCGGGCAATTGCTGCTGGCGCGTGATCGTCTGGGTGATTGGCCAGCCGGTGTGCCGGCTGATCCCCGCGGGCTGCCGGAGGGGCCGCGCAAGATCACCAACGTGGTGCTGATGGGCATGGGCGAGCCGCTCTACAACACGCAGAACGTGCATCGTGCCATGGAGGTTGTGGCCGATGATGCCGGTATCGCGTTGTCGAAACGGCGCATCACGCTGTCAACGTCAGGCGTGGTGCCGGAGATCCCGCGTTGGGGCGCGATGAGCGGCACGATGCTGGCGATCTCGCTTCACGCGGTGCGCGATGAGCTGCGCGATGAACTGGTGCCGATCAATCGCAAATTCCCGATCAGCGAACTGCTGGCGGCGTGCCGCGCCTACCCCGGCCTTTCGAACGCGAAGCGGATCACGTTTGAGTACGTGATGCTCGATGGCGTCAATGACAGTTTGGCGGAAGCGCGAGAGCTGGTGCGCTTGCTGAAGGGCATTCCGGCCAAGATCAACCTGATCCCGTTCAACCCTTGGCCGGGTTCGCGCTATGCGTGTTCGGATTGGGAACGTATCGAAGCGTTCGCCGATGTGGTTAATCGCGCCGGCTACGCGAGCCCGGTGCGCACGCCGCGGGGGCGGGATATTCTTGCGGCCTGCGGGCAGTTGCGTTCAACGAGTGAGACGATGCGGCGCCGTGAACGCGATGCGCTTCGCGCTGCTGAGACGCCGTCGGCGCTTGCGCTGGGAGCTATGGCACCGCCCGGCCCGGAGGCGAGCTGATGGTGATGCACGCGCTTGGTCGCCTCATTATGGTGCCGCTTGGCATGGTGCTCGCGGCCTTCGCCACGTTGTTCGTGCTGACCACGCTTGGCCTTGAACGCGCGACGCAGGCGGCGCAAAGCGAAGACTGGATCACGACCTGGTTCACCACTGGCATCGATACCTTCCTGCAAGGGCAGTTTTTGGCTTCCCCCGTAACGCTGGTGCCCGCGCTGGCGTTGGTTGCGGTCGGTGAGGTGGGCCGTATTCGTTCCGCGCTCTATTACGTATTCGGCGGTGGCGTCGCGCTGATGGCGGTGCCGTTTCTGGTGCGGTTGGGCGAGAACCATTCGTTCGCGACGAGTGCCGTCTGGCAGGTGTTCGCGACCGCGGGCTTTGCCGGTGGGCTCGTGTACTGGCTGATTGCGGGCCGTCGGGCGTGAGGCCGGCGTGCGGCGTTGCTTGAAAATAAAATTGCTTTGGAATGATAATGGCTTAAGTAGGTTTGGCTCAGTCTTCATGTTAAATTCGCGCCGGGAGGCGTTATGATCGGCCGTCTTGTTCGCATCCTGATCGGGTTTGTCCTGGCTTCGCTCGCCGCCGGGCTGGCAACCGTCAGTTTCGTCGTACCGCCCACGCAGGTGTTGGGGGAACTTGGCTTGGTGCTCGGCGGGGCATCGGCCGATCAGCTGATGTTGTTCTTGCGGTTGGTGCTCTCCGTCGCGGTGCAAACGGCGCTGTTCGGCGGCACTTTCGTGCTCATCGGCGTGCTGTTCGCGGAATGGCGGCAAATCGGCAGCCTGACGTATTACCTGCTGCTGTCGCTGGGCGTGGCGCTGCTCGGCTTTGCGACGTGGTACGTGATCGAACCACCCGGCGACGTCACGATCGTCAACAATTACGCGCTGACTGCGTTTCTCACGAGCGGTTTTCTGGCTGGCCTGGTGTACTGGCTGATCTCCGGCCGGTTCGCGGGCTTTGACCTTCATGATGGGCCCTTGTCGTCTGAGCGCCGTCGCAACGGCGCGCCCGAAACCACCGTGTCTGACATGAGCGCAACGGGCGGCGCGGCATTGGCCGGGGCGACCGCCGGCGGTGTCGGCGGTATGGCCGGCGCCAGAAGCTCCAGCGATCCAGATGTGTTGGCGCCGCGCACCACCACCACGGTCGAGACCACCACGACCACTGTGGAGCGCAGCCGGGCCGGCAGCAGCGCACATGCGCGCAGCGAGCGGGTGGCATCGGCGTCGACCGGGGCGGAGGATCGTGCGACCAGCACCTCGCCGGATAGCGCACAAGCGACAACGTGGCGTGACCGTTTGGGCGGCCGCCTGAAAGCCGAGGAAACGGCGACCGTACCGGTGGGTCGGACAGCTCCAGGTGCGGGTGCGGACGGTGGGCGAGATCCAGCGCCCCATCCAGCGGCAGCTTCGGACGATGGGACTGATGATTTCCGGGCGGCCCTGCGGGGGGATCGGCGCAGCGTGGAGCGCACGGTCGAGCGGACCGTGACCACCAGCGCAACCCCGCTGCCCGCCGCGTCATCGTCGACAAGTTCATCGGCACGCTCGATGGCTGAGCGTTTGCGCACCATGGGCTCGTCGGGCGATGCGTCTGACCTCGGCACGGCGCCGGGCAACGGTAATGGCAACGGCAAGCCGAAGTTGATCGGTTTCGACCGGCCGGCATCGCAGGGCGAAGAACGCAGCAGCCGGACGGTTGAGGTCCCGAAGCGTCAATCGACCCCGTCGGTGCCACGCCGTAAGCCATCGCGCGATGACGACGGTGACGCCTGATCGGTTCTTCACTGAGCGTTGCGTGCCGGCGGCTCTTGGTGGGCGCACCACTTGGCCTGTTGGGCTTGTGGCATGTTCGGTTAGGAACTTGTGCCATAATGGCGCGTCGGGCGGGTTCGCGATGGACCGCGCAGCCCGTGTCGGCCAGCGTTACAGGGGCCGCGGTCAGGGGCCAGCGTTAAGGGAGTGAACATGATGCAGCGGGGAACGCGGGGCGCGGCCCAGGTTCGCAGCGCCACGCGTGGGCGTCCATCTTCAGCGACGGCCTTTTCGGGTAGCGGGGCTGCCGATGAGGTTGCGCTCGAAGCCTTCATGAGCGTTTGGACTTCGGCGCTGCACATGTGGATGGATTTCTGGCTCAGCGGCATGATGGCGGCGACCGGCAACGTCGGCGCAGCGTCTTCGCGGCAGCGACAGCAGGGCGCGGGCATCGCGCCTGGGGAGCGCCCAAGGTCGCCGACGAGGTCGCCATCGATGGCTTCATCGCGCGCGAATGCGTTCGCCAGCGCGCGCCACGCCTCAGCGGGCGCCTCGTCCTGGTACGCGCGGCCCTACCGTCATCCGCTCGACAGTTGGTTTCAGCTCTGGGGCATCGATCTGCCTGCGATCCCCGCGACCACACCGACAGGCGCCAACCCCATGCACCCGCAACCCTGGATGTCGATGATGATGGCGTGGGCGCCGCCCGCTGATGGTTCATCACGGCTGAACGAAGCGGCCATTGGGCGTCTGCCTTTGGATTCGGCTGGCGCGCCATGGATGGCGATGTGGATGGCAGCGGCGCTGCAGCCCCCGCCGACGGTCCGTGCCGCTGCGGTGCCCTCGCGACGCGCTTCATTGCCAGGTGGGGACTTCGCCGACGCGTTCGATCCGTTCAGCTTTGCGCGCATGTGGGAGGGCGCATCGACGCCGCCAACGCGCGATCGGCGGCCTTCGCGCCGCGCGACGGGCGGGCGCGGACCGGGCAACCAGCGTTCGTGGTATCGTCCTGGCTGATCGGGCGATCGATCGGGATCACCAAAGTTGCTCAATAGTCAGTTTTGCCAGACGACCAGCAGGTTGTTCGCTGGCATGGTCGTGACGTCAGGCGGGCCGAAGCCGGCATCCGTGGCGCAGGCGCTCACGGCCTTCAAATCGCGAACGCCCCACGATGCGTCCTGCGCGCGCAAGCTCTCATCGAACGCCACATTGCTTGGCGCAGGCGGCCGGTCGGCCTCGAAAAAGGGGCCGTAGAGCGCCAGCCTGCCGCTTAGCTTCAGGCGTGCTGCCGCCGTCGCCATCAGCCCGGCCGTGGCCGCCCAGGGCGCGATGTGGATCATGTTGCAGCAGAGCACGAGATCAACGGTAGGCACCGTTGACGCAGGCGCTACGCCTGCCGCTTCGATCACGTTCAGCGTCAGGGCGGGCGCAACGTTCTCCAACTTCAGATGGGCGATCCAGGCATCGATGCTGGCGCGCGCGGCCGCATCGGGATCGCTTGGCTGAAACTGAACATCGCGATGGGCGCTGGCGAAGTGTGTGATGTGCTCCCCGCTGCCGCTCGCGATCTCGAGGACGCTGCTGCCCGCGATGAGATACGGCCGCAGCGCTTCGTGGATGGCCTCGCGGTTGCGCGCAGCGGCCGGGGCGAAGCGTCGGGCATCTGTCATCATGCGGATGGGCTCTCCGGTGCCGTTCGTCTATGGCCTCAGGTTGTTTCACCTGATGCGGATGATCTTGAGGCCAGAGCAACGGGCGATCGATCGGGATCACCATAGGTCATCCCGTTTTTGCCTGATGATCTATAGCGCATCAGCGCAGGCTTGGGCGAAGGCTGCCGTGCCGGCACGCCCGCCGACGTCGCGGGTGCGCGCTTCGGGCTGCGCCAACACTGTATCGACGGCCTGGTGCATGGCATCGCCGGCGCGGGTCAAACCGGCATGCTCACGCTTCGCGCCAAGCCATTGCAGCAGCATCGCGACCGACAAGATCATCGATGTCGGGTTGGCAACGTCCTGGCCGGCGATGTCGGGTGCCGACCCGTGCTGCGCCTGCGCGCAACAATGCGTGTCGCTTGCCATCATGGAGCCCGCGAGCCCGAGGCCGCCCGACAGTTCGCTCGCCAGATCCGACAGGATGTCGCCGTAGAAATTGGTCGCGACGAGGACGTCAAAGCGCTCCGGCGTGCGCACCATATGGGCCGTGGCCGCATCCACCAGCATCTCATCCAGCGTCACGTTTGGATGGCGCTTGGCCACCTCGCGCACGCACGCGAGGAAGAGGCCATCGGTCAGCTTGAAACTGTTCGCCTTATGGATCGCGGTCACGTGCCCGCGCCGCCGTGCCGCCCACTCGAACGCGCGCTCCGCGATCCTCGTACAGCACGCCCGCGTGATCTTGCGGGTCGAAAGCGCCATATCGGGGCTCGGCATCACCTCGCCCCAGCCCTGCGTCATGTTGCGGTCGGGGTAAAAGCCCTCCGTCGCCTCGCGCATGATGACAAGGTCGATGGCGCGCCCCTCGCGCATGTTGGTGGGCAGGAAGGGCCGCGAGCGGGCGGGTCGCACGTTGGCGTAGAGATCAAGTCCGACGCGGAAGCCTGCGGAAATGTTGCGGCCGCCTTCGCTGACCGGCGGATAGTCCGCGTGGCTTTGCGGCCCAAGGACGATGCCGTCCACCTCGCGGGCGCGCGCCAACACTTCCTCGCGCAAGGAGGTGCCGTGACGTTCAAGGCTTGCAAAGCCGACGATGTCGTATTCGAGCTCAAGATCGAGCGCGTAACGGGTCGCGGCCGCTTTCAGGACTTTGACCGCTCCGGCGACGATCTCAGGTCCGATGCCGTCGCCTGGTAGAATGAGGAACTTCACGTCGCCCCCTGGTGGTTGGTTTGTGGCCGCGCATGCGGTCAGTTCACAGATCGAAAAATACGGTTTCGCGCGGCCCGCTCAAATGGATGTCGAACTGATAGCGCGCGACATGTCCATTTGTGGGGCCATCAGCAGATGCATCATGGCCCGATCTGTCCGGCGCCGTACGCGCGGGTCGGCGCCTGGCGATCAGCGTATCGCGCCGGGCTGGGTCGACGGCCAGCAGCGTTGGATCGCACGCGTTCGCGGTGGCCTCGTCGTCGAAGTAAGCGCGGGTGATCAGATGCGAGAGCAGACCGCGCGCGAAGACGATGACCGTGATGTGCGGGGCGGCAGCGCCGACGGTGCCAGGGTTAATGGTTGAGTGAGGGTGGACAGTGAGGTGAGGGTTGCTCACGAGCCCGGGCTTGATCGTCAGGAACGTGAAGGTGCCCGCAGGCGCGCCGGTGCCGCACCGACCAAAGCCCGTGAAGTGCGCGTTGACGTGAGCGCCGTCGGCCGCAGGCGTTGAGGCGTAACGTCCCTGCGCGTCAGCCTGCCAGATCTCGATCAACGCATCGTCGACCGCGACACCTTCGCCGTCGAACACCGTACCGCTAAGCGCAAGGCGTTCACCCTCGATGCCGTCGCCCCCTTCGGCGAGGAGGTCCGCGCCGGCAACCTGCGGCTGGCCATAGCCGTACTGCTGCGCGGTGAGCCCGTAAGCGAAGAACGGGCCGATCGTTTGTGAGGGCGTCAGGTCAGGTGGGGGCTTGCGCAAGGGCGGTCTCCTTCAGGCGTTACGCCGTTTCGAACGCGGTCGCGTCGCTGCCGCGCAGCACGATGTCGAAGCGGTAGCCAAGCGCGTGACCCTCGATGGTCTCATCCAGGGTGAAGCTTGCGACGAGCCTGGGGCGGGCTGCTAGGGGCGTGGCGAGATAGATGGGGTCATGGTCGAGGAGTGGGTCGCCGGGGAAATAGACCTGTGTGATGAGCCGGCTCGCGATGGTCGGGCCGAACAGGCTCAGGTGGATGTGCGCCGGCCGCCACGCGTTGGTGTGGTTCCCCCAGGGGTAGGCGCCCGGCTTGATGGTGGTGAAGCGGTAGCGGCCTTGCGCATCGCTCACGCATCGCCCGCCGCCGAAGAAGTGCGGGTCGAGGGGCGCGTTATGCTGGTCGTCGGTGTGAATGTAGCGCCCGGCTGCGTTGGCCTGCCACAGTTCGATGAGGACGCCCGGTTGCGGACGCGCGCGCTCGTCGATCACCGCGCCGGTGAGGATGATGCGTTCGCCAAGTGGGGCGGCGTTGGTCGTGTCGGCGGTGAGCGCGTTGCGGGTCAGGTCAGCGTCGATGGCGCGGACGTGGGTGTGGCCGAAGACGGGGCCGCTTGACGGCGTTTCGCTGGCGGGCAGGGGCACCAGGGCCTGCGCGGGCCCGCGGGTGAGCGTGGAGCGGTAGGCGGGCGCGCGGTAGGGTGGATGGCTGGACCAGTCGCGCCCGCGCGCTTGTTGTGCGTATGCGGCCTCTTGGTTGGCAGCGTCGGCAGCGCGCGATGGGCGGATGTTCGGGCCTGCCGGCGCATCGCTCATGGCTTTGGCGTCCTTATCGCTCTTCATCGCTTGCCGGGGTGGGGTTCGTGCGCCGCGCGCGGGGGTGGAGATGACACTCCACCACTCTACGGGCGTTGCGAACGCGCGTACAGCGGGCCCGATGACCTTTGAAGGCACATCTGGAGGTCTTGTCGCGCCGAGAGGCGCGCAGATGCCTCCATCGTGCCGGTTGAACGCGCGAAGCGAGTTCGCTATAGAGAGCGCCTTGCGGATCGCGCGGGACCAATTCGGTTGCGCGCGTGAGCTGACCGATGGCGGAGTGTAGCGCAGCCTGGTAGCGCACTTGCTTCGGGAGCAAGGGGTCGGAGGTTCGAATCCTCTCACTCCGACCAGCGGTCACGGGCGCAGGCCAAGCGTCTTCGTCAGACTCGTGGGCACAGCGCGTGTTGGGGTGTAGCCAAGCGGTAAGGCAGCGGTTTTTGGTATCGCCATGCGGAGGTTCGAATCCTCCCACCCCAGCCACTTTTTCCCGATCCTAACCGGGCACATGGCTTACAGTTTATTCGCGAGACTTGGGTCACATCCGGGCCGAACGGGGTGATTATGAGTTGCAGGCTTTTCTGTTACAAGTCGATACATCCAAGATCGCAGGCCATACGGCTAATGAGCCAAATGCGATCGTCCACCTCCTTTATGCCGAACCTCTAACCGGGCCATGACGGTCTGCACCTTAACGCGGCGCGGACAACGCCACCATCTTGGCTCGCCCCGTGGCGGCAAATGCGCAAGGCCGCATCGCCCGTCAGGCGTCATTCCGGTTCACCGAATGATGATGTCATGTGACTGGAAGCGAAAAAGCTCGGGTCGCAATGTGACTTCGACGGTTCGAGCCAGGTCTCCAACGCGCCTACCCGATGCGCCGTGACTTGCGCAGGCGGCTCGCCCGCAAGCTCGTCCTTCGGGGAGGCGTTTGAAGGTGAAAGGATATGCAATGGCGTCTGTGATCTGCTCTCAATCCCGGAACTTGTTGGTTGCCTTTGTCGTCACACTTTGCCTGTTCAGGTCGGATATTGCTCCGGCTCAGCAAGCAGGGCCGTTGCCAGACTATGTGATCAAGGAATTTGGCCAACCGCCGGCGGTCCCCAAAGGCCCCTTCTCCCCGGAGTTGCAAGCCGCAGTACAAACGGCTTTGATCGACAGTAGTAAGCAGAAGACTTGGGGCCGAGACCAAGCCATAGCCTTGGCTGAAATCGCAAAATCAAGGGATCCAAGGGTCGCCTGGGTCATCAGCGATTTAATGCGCTTCATGACCTCCAGTCGATTGAACACCGAACTCGCCAAAGCCGCATCTGCGCTACTAGATATAAAGCTACCGACGACGAACAAATGGGGAAAAATAACCAACCA
>JBCBJZ010000106.1:0-13551 GCA_038522635.1 Pseudomonadota bacterium
TAGAGCAACGGGCGCAAAGTGCGAGTCACCGGCTTAAACACTCACGCCTTGCCTTTGCGCCCAAAGTTGCTCTGCACTTTAAGATTAGATCATCTTTGGGCAATTTCGGGCTCACCTGTGGTGATCCCCAACGATCGCCCGATGATCGAGCACCGTAAGCCCTGCGGTGCCGCACCCTCGCCATCGAACTGTCCCCACGCTTTGATTTGTCGAACCGCGCCAGGCCTTTAGGGCCGGCGGCGCCGTGCGCAAGCTGTGCACGGCGTCCAACCTGCAACGCGCCACGCTGCGGGTCCGATGGGGCAGCCCATCAGAATCAGATCAGGTCGCACCCACAACACGACAGCGAACACCCGTGGGGAGCGGTCCATCGCGATGCAACGAGAAAGCACCTGTGCAGGGCCCGGACGCGCTGCGCAAACCAGACCACCCGCGCAGTACCGTCGAGCTTGGCCGTTCAGCCTCATCGCCGCGCTCATGGTGGTATGCGGCGTCGGGGTGAGCGCGATGATCCCGCTTGGCCCCTTAAGCGAAACGCGCACGCCTGCCACGATCATCGCCAGCGCCCATGCCACCGACAACGCTCTACGGCGCTCACGTTTGGAACCGCGCCACCGGGCGATCATCCGCATTCCGGAAGGCACCACCTACCCGATCGTGCGCAAGATCAAGGTCGGCCTCGATAAGTCGCTTCTGATCGAGTTGCCGGTCGACCTCAAAGACGTGCTGGTCTCGAACCCTGAAGTGGTGGACGCCGTCGTACAGTCCTCCAAGCAGGTCTACCTGCTCGCCAAGGACGTGGGTGAAGCGAACGCCTTCTTCATGGGCCCGAACGGCGAGAAACTGCTCTACCTCGACATCAGCGTGACCCGCGACCTCTCTGCGCTGCGTGACATGCTGGAGCGCATGATCCCCGGCGCTCGCGTGAAGGCGGAAGCGATGGGCGCCAGCGTGGTGCTCACCGGCTCGGTGGCAACGCCTGCCGATGCCAACCGTGCAGCCCAACTTGCCGGGCAATTCATCAAGAAACCGAAGGGCGTGGTGAACCTCCTGAAGGTCGATGCCAAGGACCAGGTGCTGCTCAAGGTCACGGTCGCTGAAATCCAGCGCGATGCGCTAAGGCGGCTCGGCGTACAACTGCCAGGCGCGCGGGTGAACGCTGCCAACCTGACCTTCACCAAGGTCATCCAGAACGCGTTTCCGATCACCAGCGGTGCGGTGCCAGCGACCGTTGCGACGGGCCCCGGTGCTCTACCCTTCGTCGCAGCCGGCAACGCGTTGCAGGGTACGTTTGCGCGCGGCAACCAATCGGTGAGCGCGCTCATCGAAGCGCTGGAGCGCACAGGGGTCTTCAAGACGCTTGCTGAGCCGAGCCTCGCCGCCATCTCCGGCGAGACGGCGAAGTTCCTCGCCGGCGGTGAATTCCCCATCCCGGTGCAGGGCGACGACAACAAGGTGACGGTCGAATTCAAGGAGTTCGGCATCGGCGTCACGTTCAAACCTGTGGTCTTGAGCGGGGGGCGCATCAGCCTGAAGATATCAGCCGAAGTCAGCGAGCTTTCCAACGAGGGCGCGGTGACGGTCAACCAGATCGCGATCCCCGGGCTGAAGGTGCGCCGCGCCGAAACGGTGCTCGAACTGGTGAGCGGCGGCACGCTGGCGATGGCTGGATTGTTGTCGGAGGACACCCGCCGCGGGGTCGAAGGGGTGCCGGGCCTCAAGAGCATACCCATCCTGGGCGCGCTGTTTCGCTCCAACGACTACCGCCGCCGCGAGACTGAACTCGTCATTCTCGTCACGCCCTACATCGCCAACAACGGCATCGCCAAACATCGCCTGGCCAAGCCCGGTCGCGGCTTCATGCCCGCCGCCGAACTTGACGCGATCTTCCGCGGGCACATCAACCGCATCTACGGCCACCCGGTAAAGGGCCGCCCCGGCGACCATGGCTTCGTGATCGAGTACCCTGCGTTGGAGGCCCGAGGATGAGTGCGATGAACGCTAAGCGGATGACGTTGAAGAGCGCTTCCCGATTGGCCATTGGAGAAGCCTGTCGCGATATGTCAATGACCTGCCGGCCCCTACTCGTGATCGTTGTGGCGGCGACCACACTCACGCTCACCGCCTGCCGCGACCGCCAGCACGAGGCGATGCGCGCGTTGGCGAAGAGCGATTACACGATCGCCCATCCGATCACCTTCAGTCACGGCCACGCGCACCTGCACGTGGAAGTGCCGCATGATCGCCGCGGGCTCAGCCGGCGCCAGCGCGTCGACGTCTATCGCTTCTTGCAGCTGTACAGGGCGCGCGGAGAAGGTCGCCTGACGGTCTCGGCGCCGCGCGCACCGCGTGATCACATGGTGGTGAGCCGTGCCCTGCGACGTATCAAAGTCGGGCTGGAAGAGATCGGCCTGCGACGCCGCGCGCTGCGCCTGCGCCGCCATGCCACACGCGGCTATGAGGAGCCGACGATCCGCCTGTCGTTCCAGTACCCGCTCGCGCAAGCGCCACGCTGCGGCGCATGGCCGGACGACTTGGGCCGGCACAAAGCGCGCCTGCCTTATCACGACTTTGGCTGTTCGGCACAGCGCAACCTGGCGCTGAGCGTCGATAACGCGCGCGACTTGCAGCGCCCACGCGATGTGGCGCCGGCGTCCGCGCAACGCCGCTTTGCGACCTGGCAGGACTATCTGGGCACCAAGCCAGAAGAAACGAGTGCCGCACCGAAGGCGACCACACCGTCGGCCACGCCGCCCAGTCCGTAGCCAGCGCCCCGCCCAAAGCTGCTGCGCACTTCAAGATATCTAGCGTTCGCCCGCTTCCGCAATTTGCATCAATTTGTCAGCGCCGCGTTCACGTCAAAGAAAGGCGGCGTTGACACACTCCCCGTAAGACAATCTTAACGGGGGATGCGTTGATGAAGCTTCAAGAGCAACGGGCGCAAAGTGCGAGTCGCCGGGTTAAACACTCACGCCTTGCCTTTGCGCCCAAAGTTGCTCTGCACTTTAAGAGTAGATCATCTTTGGGCGATTTCGGGCTCACCGGTGGAGATACCGATAAATCGCCCGATGATTTAGGGGAGCGGCTGGCAAAGCGCCAGCGCCTGCAGCACGCATGGCAGAACCTGCGTCGCCACCGCTCGATCAGCACACTGCTGCGCGAGGGTGAACGTTTCGCGCAGGACCGCTCGGGCGCAACCGCCGTGGTGATGGCGATCGGGCTCACGCTGATCCTGCTCACCGCCGCGCTCGCGGTCGACTACACCCGCGCGGGCAACGAGCGCACCCGCCTTCAGCTCGCCCTTGATTCAGCGGCGCTCGCGGCCTCCGACTGGCTCGGCCTTCCCGATCAGGACACGAAGGGCAAGGCAACCGCGCGCGCCTTCTTCAAGGCGAACGGCACGCGGCTTGAGGTCGGTGATCTGAAAACCGTCAAGCTCGACGCGGACGCGGGCGAAGTCACCGTGACGGGCGGCGGCAGTCTGCCGGCCACCTTGCTGCGCGGGCTCAACATCAACAGCATCGACTTCAGCGCGCGTTCGAAAGTCGCCAAGGGTGACGGCTCGGTCGAAGTGGTCCTCGTGCTCGACAATTCGGGCTCGATGGCGGGCCAGCCCATCGCAGACTTGCGCACCGCTGCCATCGACCTCGTCAGCGTCATCTTTGCGGGCAGCGAGGGTACCGAAAAGGTGCGTGCGGGCGTGGTGCCCTTCGCAGGGGCGGTGAACATCGGCAACGGCTATGCGGGCGAACCCTGGATGGATACCCAAGCGCTTTCGCCGGTGCACCATGAGAACTTTTCACCGAACCTGAACCGCTTCTCGTTGTTCTCGCAGCTTGGCGTACCCTGGCGCGGATGCGTGGAAGCGCGCCCTGCGCCCTACGACACCAACGATGCCGCCGCCACAACCGGAACGCCCGCGACGCTCTTCGTGCCCCTCGCCGCCCCCGATGAGCCTGATCCGAACAACGCCGCTGGCCGCACCTACTACAACAACTACTTGAACGATGCTGGCGGACGCTGCGCACCGCTGCAGCGGACATGCACGAGCTACAGCCGCCGTGGCAATTGCCGCAACTGGGTGACGCAGACGCTTCCCGCCTCCCAAGCCCAAGAGCGCGTCTGCAAATACGACGGCGGCAACGCGTCAACCGTCTCCGCTTACGGCACGCAATTGGGTCCGAACTTTCTGTGCGACACCCAGGCCATTCTGCCCCTGACCAGTACCAAAGCGTCGATCGAAACCGCCATCAACGCGATGGTCGCGCGCGGCGGCACCAACATCGCGCAAGGGGTGGTGTGGGGCTGGCGCGCCCTGTCACCGGCCGCTCCCTTTACCGAAGGCCTGCCCTACGACACGCCCAAACACAAAAAGTACCTCGTTTTGATGTCGGACGGCGCCAACTGGCACGGCCACATCGATAACCACAACGCATCCTGGTACACCGCCTACGGCTACGCCTCGAAGAACCGGTTGGGCAACGCGCGCTCAACAGCCGATCTGCGCGCCGCTCTCAACGCGCGAACGGCACAAGCCTGCGCGAACGCGAAAGCGGCGGGCATCACCATCTTCACGGTCGCTTTCAACCTCACCGATGAGACCACGCTCAACCTGCTGAAGGGCTGTGCTTCGGCGCCGGACCAGGCGTTGGTCGCAAACGGGGGCGCCAGCCTGACCGCCTCGTTCAAACAGATCGCGCGCGAAATCTCAAAGCTGCGCGTGGCGGGCTGAACCGGCCGCCACTTTGGTCGGTGTCGTGCGCACCAACTGTGGTCGCGATGGATCGCCCGATGATCTACCCGCCCAAGGCCACGTTGACGATGAAGCGGACCACCACGATCGCCAGAAAGGCCGCAAAGGCGATCTCCAGCGTACGGCGATCGATGCCGTGCGCCAGGCGAACCCCAAGCGGCGCCGTCACCACGCTTGCGACGACGACGATGCCGGCGCCGAGCAAGTTGACGTAGCCCACCGAAAACGGCGGCAAGTTCGCAGCCCCCCAGCCGGCCCAGGCAAAACCCAAAACACCGGGGATCGCGACCAACGGGCCAAACCCGGATGCCGTGCCCAGCGCCTGCAGCATCGGACGCCCGTAAAGCGTCATCATCATCGTGATGAACGCACCGCCGCCGACGCTCATCAAGGTCGACAACGTGCCCACCACAACGCCGTAGGCCTGCAGCGCGGGGCTGCCAGGTAGCGTGGTGCCCAGCCGCCAGTCGCTGCGGCCGAAGCCGAACATGATCGCCAGAAACGCGCCGACAACGATCCACACGACCTTCAAGGCCGAGGCGTCCGCGAACCGTGCGATGACGCTTCCCGCCACCACGCCGGCCACCACCCAGAACGCCATCTGCTGCACAACGGCGGTATCAACGCTGCCCTTCGCGCGATGCGACAGGAAGGAGCGCAGCGAGGTTGGCAGGATGACGCAAAGCGCGGTGCCGACGCTCAGATGCATGCGGACATCCTCGGCCACGCCGAGCGCGCCGAAGACCTCAAACAGCACCGGCACCAGGATGCCGCCACCGCCGATCCCAAGGAGGCCGGAGATGAAGCCGGTCGCGATCCCGGCAGCCAACAGCGCGGCGATGAGGATGAGCAGGTTGGGCTCGGCCGTCACGCGCGGGTTTGCCAGGTCGCTGACGTTGGCATTGGCGTTGGCATGCGACACCGCCTGCGCCACGCCAGCACTGAAGACCGTCAGGATGAGCGCAAGGATGAGCGCAGCACATAGAGCAACGCTCAACGCGGGCAACCATCGCGGTGCGTATGCCATCATTCCCACGCGCCCGCGTTCCCGAGCCCAACCGCGCGCTTCACCCTCACCAACGCGCCGCACGCTCACGCGCTCAGCACGGGCGTGGCGCGGCGGGGCCGCTCATCAGCGTCTGCGCGGTTCAGCGATTGCGCGTGTCCCGCGTCGCCGGAGGTCTCGCCTGATGGATCTTTGAGGTGGTCCAGCGCATCCGTCAGGACCTGCGCATCGGCACCCGGCAAATGCGCGTGCTGCGCCAAATGCCGCCGGTAGCCACGCGCCCCAGGCCGTCCGTGGAACGCGCCCAGCATATGCCGCGTGATCTGGTTCAACCGACCTCCCGCTGCCAGATGGGCGTTGATGTAAGGCACCATCGCTTCGACCGCGGCGGTGACGGCGGCATGCTCATCGATATCCACATGGGAGCCGGCATCCGCGCCCTCATGCACGCCCGCATCAGCGCCGTAGTAAAGCCGGTCGACGCTTGCGAGCAGCGCGGGGCGTTGATAGGCGGCACGCCCAAGCATCACGCCATCGACATGCTCAAGCTGCGCCAGCGCCGCCGCATGATCGGCAAGCCCGCCGTTGATCACGATACCCAGATCGGGGCGTGCCGCGCGCAACCGATGCACGCGCGCATAATCCAGCGGGGGCACATCGCGGTTCTGCTTCGGGCTCAGCCCCTGCAACCACGCTTTGCGCGCATGCACGATGAAGAGCGAGCATCCCGCATTGGCGACGCCGTCCACAAACCGCGTGAGGTCGCGCTCGCTGTCCTGCTCATCGATGCCGATGCGGCACTTGACCGTGACAGGGATCGCAACGCGCGCGCGCATGGCCGCCACGCAGGCCGCCACCGTCTCGGGCTCCGCCATGAGGCAAGCACCGAAGCGGCCGTTTTGCACGCGGTCCGAAGGGCAGCCCACGTTGAGGTTGATCTCATCGTAGCCCCACGCTTCCCCGATCGCAGCGGCCTCAGCAAGCTTCGCAGGATCGCAACCACCGAGTTGCAAGGCGAGCGGCTGTTCGCGCGCATCGAAATCCAGGAGACGCGCCCGCGGCCCGTATAGCACAGCGTCCACCGTCACCATCTCGGTGTACAGCATGGCGTGGCGCGTCAACTGACGGTGAAAAAACCGGCAATGCCGATCCGTCCACTCCATCATCGGCGCGACGCAGAAGCGGCGAGCGAAGGTCGTCGAAGGTTGCAAGGCGGTGCACATGAGGTTGAGGGCGGTGGGTTGAGCGCGGGGCGATTATGCCTCCGGGGGGGGAGCCACGCGGACACTACGGTGATGCTGTTCTTCTAGGACGATGCGGGCGAAATCGAAATGACAAAGCGGCACCTTCAGCGCACCGCTGACGCTGCCCCGCCCTGGTTGCGCCACCCACGTTGCACCAAGCTGGGCCGCGCTCAATTGAAGCGCGTGGGACGGAACGGGGCGAGCAACGGGTCCGGCTCACCGCCCCCCAACTCACCCGCGACCAGTTGGCCAATGATCGGCGCCAACGTGATGCCGCTGTGCATGCTGGCGATGTAAAGCCCGTCGACCCCACGGGCGCGGCCCACCGCCGGATACCCGTCGACCGGCATGGGCCGCACGCCGGAGACGATCTGCGCCAAACCAAGCTCGAGCCCTTGCGGCAAGTGATGGCGCAGCGCGGCTAACACATCATCCGCCACCGCCAGGGGATCAAGAGCGTCCGCCGACGTACCCTCGCGCACGCCTGAGAACGTCTCGCCAGCGATGAACCGGCCATCGCGCTCCTGGCGAAAATGCACACGCGGCGCCAGGATCACCCGCTCGACCAGCGGCGCGACGGGATGGGTGTGCACCACCAGACCACGGCGATTGTCCATGGGCAGACGTACATCGACGCTGGCCAACAGGTCGGCCGCAGCCGTGCCAGCCGCCACCACAATCTCGTCAGCGCGCATCACACCGAACGCGGTGGCAACGCCGGTGACGCGGTCGCCATCGCGCCGCAGCGTGGCGTCGCATCCCAGCAGGCAGCGTGCGCCCTCTTGCGTGGCAGCTGTGATCAACAGGCGGGCGAGCGCGACGGGATCGATCGCCGCATCATCGGGGCAATGCAGCGCTGCCGGCTCCGCGGCTGATGCGGACGCAGGCTGCGAGCTGGGCTGCCAACTCGGCTGCGAACTCGGCTGCGAGCTGGGCCGCGATGGCGCACCGAGGTTGGCCACATGCGGCTCCAAGGCGCGAACCTGGGCCTGATCGAGCAACGCACACGCACAGCCCAGCCCCGTCAGCGTGGCCTGTTTGGCGCTCAGCACGCCAGGGTCAGGATCGAACAACAGGCTACCGCCGGTGCGCAGCAGATCATCGACACCCAACGTGAGCGCCAGATCGCGGTAGGCCGCGAGGCTTGCCGCGCGCAGGCGAACATAATCGGGATTGTCGGTGGAGCCCGCGTTGATCCAGGCGAACGATTTTGACGTCGCCGCGCTCGCCGCCTGCGCCCGTTCGATGAGGGTTACCGCATGACCGGCACGCGCCAGGTTGTAAGTGATCGTCGCCCCGATGAGCCCGCCGCCGATCACGATCACCGACGGCTTGGCGCCATCGGTTGGCGTCCGTGCGCCAGTCGGCGCCGCGGTCTGTGCAGCAACGGAGGCTGCAGCGTGGGGGCCAGCACTAACCCGCGTGTCGGCCTGAGCGTTGACCCGCGTGTCGGCACCAGGGTTGGCCCAAGGCTCAGCGTGGGTGTCGGGCTCAGTCTGCACCATGGGTCACCTCCGTGTGACGATCCCGTGTGATCGGGGTCTCGCAGTTGCCAGAGCTTTCCGGATCGACGCATTCTAAACCGCGGTCGAGGAACCTTCGCACGAACGAACGAAGCCACCGCACGCCACGTCCACCCCACGGAAGGAAACACCATGACACGCAACCTGTTCAGCCGTACACCGCGCAGCCTCCGCACCGGTATCTTGGCGGCGGGCGCCTTTGCCCTCGCGGCGAGCGGCACTGGCGCCGGCATGGGCATCGCCACCGGCATCGGCACCGCGCTTGCCGACGGTCACGTCACGGCTTCGCCCAAGGGCGCCAGCGTCTATTTCGTCAACCTGAAGGACGGGGCCACGGTGAGCAGCCCGCTCAAGATCAACTTCGGGCTGTCAGGCATGGGGATCGCGCCCGCTGGCATCAAGAAAGCGGGCACCGGCCACCACCATCTGTTCATCGATCGCCCGCCGCTCGGCAAAGGCGAAGATGGCGCGGACGAGCTAACCAACGCCATGCCTGCGGACGACAATCACAAGCACTTCGGCAAAGGGCAGACCGAAACGACGATCACGCTCCCACCTGGCAAACACACGTTGCAACTCGTTCTGGGCGACCACAACCACGTACCGCACGTGCCTCCCGTGGCCTCCAAGGTCATCACGATCACGGTGAAATAGCATGACGCGGGGCGCCATCACGGCGTCCCGCCGACGGCGATGCGGCCCTAGATCATCGGGCGATCGATCGGGATCACCACAGGTGAGCCCGAAATCGCCCAAAGAGATCTGAATCTTAAAATGCAGAGCAACGGGCGCAAAGGGAAGGCGTGAGTGTTTAAGCCGGCGAATCACACGTTGCGCCCGTTGCCCTAGAGTTCATCCGCTTCAGGTGGAATGACCTGAGGCGAAAGATGAAAGCGGTCAGGGCGCGGGTTGCGGCGCACACTCGTTAAGGGCTGCGGGCAATGTCGATGCTGGATTTGGCCGGATCGCCGACGTACCCGGTTCGTCGCTAGAAAACCGTGGTGCCCAGGGGCGGAATCGAACCACCGACACTGCGATTTTCAGTCGCATGCTCTACCAACTGAGCTACCTGGGCAGGACTTGGCGTTGACGCGGTCGGGCTCGTCTGAGAGGCCAGCGTCGCCGAAGTTCGGGCGTTATAGTGAGTTGCCCGCAGGCTGTCTACCGCGAATGCCGCCCGGTTTGAAGCGCTGCCAAATGTGCCGTGCGAGAGCCTCTCGCAACATGCCCTCTCCTGCTAAGCATGGCCGACGGGGCCATCAAAGCCTAATATTCGCCGTTGCGGTCGGAGCCGGGCGGCGTGCCGTGCCCCGCTGCTGCGGCGTCGTCGCCGTCTTCATCGTCATCGGCGTGACCAGCGATCGCGTAGACCCCGCCTAGCCAGCGCGCGAGGTCAACGTCGGCGCAGCGGCGCGAACAGAACGGCCGGTAGTCCTGCACCGTCTCAGCCTTGCAGATCGGGCACCGTGCAACCCGCCGCGCGCTCGGCGCCCCGGCATCGCTCAGCCTACCGGCTCCGCCTTGTTCGATCGGTGTGCTCTGCCCCATGATCATACCGCCCTGCTGTTCCCGTTTCACGCCCGCAGGCTCTCACGATGCTCGGCCTGCCCGTCACCGTCACCTTCGCTGATGCGCACGCTCACTCCGGGTCGGCTTCGCCGGCCCGCAGCCAATTGAAATGCAACGGAAAGCCTTCGCCCGACAACAGGCCCACCACTTCCGTCAGCGGCAACCCGACCACATTCGTGTAGGACCCGGACAGCTTCTGCACGAAGCAGCCGGCCAACCCCTGGATCGCGTAGCCACCCGCCTTGTCACGCCACTCGCGCGAGGCGATGTAGCTTTCGATCTCGTTCTTCGACAGCCGCTTGAAGCGCACCTTGGTCTCGACGATCTTGATCCGCATGCGGTCGTCCGGCGTGATCATGCACATCGACGTCAGCACTTTGTGCGAACGCCCGGACAATAACTGCAAGGCTGCGACGGCTTCTTCGACGTACTGAGGTTTGACCAGGATGCGCCGTCCCACGGCCACCACCGTGTCGGCCGCGACGATGTAGGCATCCGCAATATCGACATCGTTGGCGATCTGATCGCGCGCGTCCTCGGCTTTCGCCCGGGACAACCGGTTGGCAAGCGTGCGCGGCATTTCCCCCCGCCGCGGGGTCTCATCGATCGCAGCAGGACGCAGCGCGTCGGGCTCCACGCCCACCTGGCCGAGCAGCATCAGGCGCCGTGGCGACGCGCTCGCCAGGACCAGCTTGGGCCGCAATGAGGCCCGTCGCCCGGACGGTTTGGTCCGTGCCCGTTGCTGGCGCAGCGTCTCGCGCCGGGGACCGTCGGTCCTATTTAAAGCGGTAAGTGATCCGGCCTTTGGTGAGGTCATAGGGCGTCATCTCCACCAAAACCTTGTCACCGGCAAGAACGCGAATGCGGTTCTTGCGCATACGCCCGGCCGTGTGGGCGATGATCTCGTGCTCGTTTTCTAGCTTCACCCGAAACGTGGCGTTGGGGAGCAGTTCGCTCACCACACCTGGAAACTCGAGCAACTCTTCTTTGGCCATAAAACCTCTCTGTGCGACCCCATAATCCCGCGTGATACGCCGAGGATCTGTGCTCCTAACACCCCCGATCCCAGCGCATCTTCGTGCCCGTCAATGTTCTCATTTTCATGCAATGGCATCGCGTGCCAGCGCCACATCGACGAGCGCCGGCCAGCAACCTTGGCGGAAACATGAGGTAAAGCGCCCCATCGGCGCTGCCTTATACTTAGGATGATCGCAAGCCACTTCCAGGCCGTGTGCCACCACCATCGACGTTGGTCGCGCCCAGCCTTGCCCGCTCTTCACCTTTCGCAAACCGCTTACCACAGCCGCGTCCCAGTGCAAAACACGCCCAATTCTGCCGCATTCGTGCCGCCGGCTGTGCGGTCGTTTGAGCGGACTGAAACCATTTGGCCGTAGAATCGCCCCGCTGAACGGCCTTATGATGCGTTCAACGACATCGTTGTGCGCTCGCGTTGTGCACGCCTTGTGCGTGCACCGCTTAGCGCATCGGACGGCCCCTGCAACCGCGCCGGCTTCAAGGCGTGCTCCAACGGGTTTTGATAATGATCTTACGTGCTCTCTTGCTGCCCTGCCTGCTGCTCACTTTGATGCACGCGCCTTCGCTCGCCCAGTCGAACAAGGAGCCGTTGAACGGCGAGGCGTGGGTGAAAAAGATGATGGCGAAGCACCTACGACCGGGCGGCACGTGGAACCGCGTGCGTGATGATATGCGCCGCCTGTTCTTCTGGACCGATCTTGACGGCAACGGCGTCAGCAAAAGCGATCACGATACACTGGACCTGATCGCGCGCGCCAAACTGCGGGGCAAACGACTGGGCCTGCTGCTGGGCTACGATCTCAACGGTGATGGCCGCATCACGCGCGATGAGTTGCGCAAGAGCCTATCGAAGAGCGCGCTTAATACGTTGCCGCGCGCGGACCGCTTTGATGGCACCGGCTCGGATGCGCACGAGCGCGCGCTGGTGAAGGCGATCGATCGCTTGATGGCGCGCGACAAGAATGGCGATGGGGTTCTGGAGGCCAGTGAGATCGTGACCGGCACGGTGCGCGCCGATCGCGCCTACCGGTTCCGCGGCAACCGCTGGAGCTATTCATACCGTCAGCGCGTGCCGCTCAACTTGGATGAAGACGGCGATGGCGTGGTCTCGCTCAAGGAGTACGAGGGCTTAATCCAGCTCATCTTCGCGCAAGTGGATAACGACGGGAACCGCATCATCTCGATGCGCGAGGCGAAAGACTACGCGGTACGCACCGGCAATCTGACGATGGCGCGACGGCTGAAGTTACGCGAAGACCGCCAGCGCCGTTCGCTTGAACGGCGGGTGCGCCAATGCGGACTGCCGACGCTGAAGACGCCCGGCCCGCTGGTGCTCGTGAGCGCCTATGAGGGTGCAGGGCTCTCCACGCTCAGCGTTGGTCCGCAGGGCGATCCGATCAGCGTTGCCGATGTCACGATCGAACCGGGCACGAGCAAACTGCACCTGGTCCTGTCCAGCTACAAGGGCATCATCTGGCGCTTCAACGGGGCCGTCGATCGTGTGGAGACGGTGATTGCGACCTCGCAAACCTCGCGCGGGCGCCCCCGCACCAAAGGCTTTTCGCTGTTGAAGCGGTCGTCGTGGCGCAATCGTTTCAAACGGTTCCGCACGGTGCGCTCCGGGATCGTCGGGGTGCCAAAGGACAAGGTCTTTTTTACCAAGACGTCCGGGTGCCTCAACTATCTGACCAACCTGCGCAAATCCTCGCGTCGGCGGGCCACGCAGTCGATCGAAGCGCTGCTTGGCCGCTCCCCTGACGTGATCACCGGCGCCTATCGCATGCGGGCCGCCTTCGTGCCGTCGGGCCGCCTTGTGAACACGAACACGCCCCTGCCGGGCGCCATGACGGGGGATGCCGAGGGCCCGGGCGCGGGCCTTTGGCGGCGGATGCTGAACGACGTGCCAGGCGGCCTCATCGCGCTTGAGCCCGGCACGGTCGCTGCGCCCAAGCCGTTGTCATCGCTGCCCCTGTTGCCGCGCGAAGCGGGCATCGCCCAGCTCCTCAAGGACGGGGCCCTCGTGGTCGAAGCGATGGGGCGTTCGGTGCAGGTGCACGACGGCAAGCCGAAGCTGGTCGAGATGCCAACGTCGTTCCGCGTGACCCGCGACATCACGTTGCCGGCGGGCCTTGCGGGATGGCGCGGCGTCCAGTTTATCCTCGAAAAGGGCGTGAGCGTGCCCAAGGGCGATAAGGGCACCGCCTGCATCCGGCGGGAAGGCGAGAAGCGGCCCGTCGGACGCCTTAAGGTCTGCCCGCCGCGGGTGTGACGCACGCCTGCCGGCCACCGTTGGGCGGGCCATCGGGCTGCAGCTCACGGATTGCAGCTTAAAGGGACGGTGCTGCCAAACAGGTTCACAAGCGATCCAACCCACCACGACCTAGAGTTCATCCGCTTCAGGTGGAATCACCTGAGGCGAAA
>JBCBJZ010000107.1:0-13535 GCA_038522635.1 Pseudomonadota bacterium
GCGCGCGATGATGCCGGGTTCACCAAGGCCATCGAGGCCGTGACGCTGACGTCGCTGCAACGCGGCGTCGCGAAGATTGACTTCGACGCGCTGGTGCTCGACGCGTGGCGCGAAGAGGCCGCGACGGTTGTGCTCGACAAGCAGGTGGACGCTTCGGTGAAAGCGGTCCGCAAAGAGGCGGGCCTCGCCTCAGTGCTCAAGTCGATCGTCTCGCGCGAGCGTGCCAAGGAACTCGCACTTGAGGTCGCGCAGCGCACCTACCGTTCTGATACCGTCAAAAGGTTGATCGAACGCATCGCGGTGCGCACGGCGGGCGCTGTCGGCCAGCAGATCGAGCTTGCTACCGTCGATGCCGCCGGCCCGGCGCGCAAATGCCTTGAAGCGTTTTTGGGCACGCGGTTCGGGCAGGCGATCGCTGGCGTGGTCGGCGCTGAGGCGGGCGACCCGCAGATCACGCCGAACGCCGGCCAGGCGACGGTCTCCACCGGTGCCTTGCTGGCCAACAGTCGCGGTGGCATCGCCGGTGTGATGGTGCTGATCGTGCGGCGGCAACTGGCGAAGATGGCCGCGCGGGTTGGACAACGGATCTTGGGCGCGGTGCTGAGCCGCGTGGTCAGCGTGGTCGCCGGCGGCATCGGCCTTGTGTTGATCGCTAAGGACATTTGGGACTTCCGCAACGGCGTCTTGCCGATCATTGCCGGCGAGATGAAGTCGTCCAAGACGAAGGCGCTCGTACGCACGGAACTTTCAAAGACCATCAAGACGCAAATCGATGCGAACGTTGCGACGCTCGCCCGCAAAAGCGCGGTGAAGGTCGTTGGCATCTGGCAGGATTTCCGCCGCGCGCACGCGAAAGTGCTGGCGTTTGCGGAAAAAGATCCGGCGTTCAAGCGCTTTCTCGATCGTGTGCCGCCTGATCGGTTGGCGCGGCTCGATGAGATCGTCGGTCTGATCGCAGCTAGCGAGGGCGATGATGCGGTGCTGGCGCGCCTGCGCGATGGCACGCTTCAGCAGGCGGTGACGAAACTCAACCCGACCGCGTTGCGCATCGCGCGGGAAAAGCGCTCACTTGCCGAGGCGTTGCAATGGCAGGCCCTCGCCGGCGACGCGGCGCTGCCAAACCTGATCAAATACGATGTTCACCGGCGCGCCCAGCCGATCGCGTTCACCAAGCAGGGGCTCACGCGGCTGCTCGCGTTACAGGATCAATTGGCGATCTCGCGGCTCGTTGAAGTGGACCAGCAGGTGCGCGGCGCGCTGCTGGAGCTTGAAACCGATAAGCTCAAAAACCTCGCGCGCGCGCTGACGCCCAACGATCTGATCGCGCTCGCCCGCTACAACGGTGGTCTGGCGCCCGCCGTCGCCAACCGCGTTCTGGAGGCGGTGGCGCGCAAACCCTCGTTAATGCAATCACTTGGCAAGCCCTGGGTTCGTGATGCGGTCATTCGCAGTGCGGACCAGGCCGCCGCCGCCGATCTGATGTTGAACGTGCGCGCGGTGTTCGATCCCCAGGTGTTCTATGGCGATGTGCGCCTTGTGCAGCAGCAAAAGGTCGATCCCTGGCTGCTTTGGGAGCGTTATCCGATGGCGGTGAGCGGCCTCGCCCTCGGGCTGTTCTTCGTGCTGCTCATCTTTTGGCGCATTCTGTTTGGCCGCCGCCGCCGCCGGCCGGCCGCTGAGACGCCCGCATGAGCGGCGATGGGCTCAAGGCAGGCGCGCCTGGCGGCTTCGGCGTCAGGCTCGTGACGGCGCAATCCCTGCCGGGCGAGGCCATCGATGAAGGCGAAATGGTCTACGCCTGCGCGGTCAGCGGCGCCAACATCGTGCGCGACATGCGCGAGGTCATCACCAACACGTTCGGTGGGGCGATGACGCGCTACGAGCATGTCCTCGATCTCACCATCGAACGGGCGCTGACGACCTTGAAAGCGCGGGCCGCCGCGGCCGACTACGACGGCGTTTTGGGCGTGCGGATCTCGCATCCCAAGATCACCGACGGCGCGATCGAAGTGGTGGTTGCCGGCACGGGCTTCAGGCGGCGCTCGAGTCGATAAGCCGCGGATGTACGACGCGGGTCGCCAGCCGACCTTACGATCTTCTCGCCTGCGGCCACAAAACCACGCCGCACGTTTCGTCCCCATCTGGAAACGTCGCCCCTCTGGCGTCGCCGCGTTCGCTTCGCTAAGCCCGCGCGTGTTGCGCCCGACAACATCGGTATCGAGTCGCGCGCTCAACCGCCATGGGGCGCCAACGCGAGGAGATACGGCGATGGGACTGAAGGCACCGGGGATTCTGCTGTTCTTGATTTCAGTGATTCTGTCTGTGGTTGTGCTCATTTCACGGTTTTTCGGGGCCGATGTGCCGTTTCTGCAGGCCGATAGCACCCAATTTTACGGGCTTTTGGCGGCTTATCTGCTGCTTGTGGTTGGCAACCTGGGCGGGATCTAGGGGCGGACCAAGCCCATTGCGGTGGCGCACGTGGCACGTTTGGTCGCGCGGCCAATGGTGGTCTGTGCGCGCGCGTCATGCCGTGACTATGTGGCCAGCATGAAACAAGCCACACCCGTCGGGCCCGTGCGCGCCCGCTTACGCCGCAGCTATCTCGAAGTGAGCGTTGCTGTGCTCCTGACGCTGGCGGCCCTGTGGGCGGTTGTGCCGGGCGAGCAGGCGTCGCAGGCTAAGGCGGAGCCCGTCGCGCTGAAAGCGCGCTAGCAAAGAAGCAGCTGAAAGCGCGCTAGCAAAGAAGTGGCTGAAAGCGCGCTTACCGGGGAGCCGCCGAACGCGCTTCCCCCCCCCCCGTTATTTCGGTTGCAACCGATAAAGATACAACGTGCGCGCGCTAGCCAACCCTGCAGGCACCACATCGACACGAACCAGCGAGGCCGCAGCGAACGTTTTCGCGATCGCCTCAGGCAGCGGCTTCACACTCGCATACAGCAACGGACCCGGCACGCGGCCCCGATAGGGCCGTGTCTGTTGGAAGTGGTCGCGCGGCGGCCCACCAGGGGCTTTCCAGGCGCGCTGCGGCAGCGGATGGGCGCGCAGGTAGTAGGCCAGCTCACTGGACATAAGCCGCCTTCCGGTCAGGATCGCGCCATAAGGCTGCCCGGCCGTCTGCGCGCGGGTGACCTCGCGCTCGACCGTCTTGGCAAGCTGCGCCCAACCGACGGTCCGCGCGAACGGATCAAGCCCAATACCGGGCGCCGCAAAGCGCCCTGCCTGCCAAACGCCGACCGCGAGTGCGGCGACGATCGCCACGTGGATCACGAAACTCGCTGAAAGCCACCGCCAGGCTCGCTCGCGCACCATCGTCGCCACCACCAGCACGCAAGCGCTCACATAGGCGACGGCGGCCCAGTTGGCGTGTGCTCGGGAGATGAAGGCCTGTACGGTGATCATGAGGATCAGCGGGACGGCGAAGCACCATAACAGCCAGTCCGCATCGCTCATGCCCTGGCGCCAGGCCCGCCACGTGAGCGCCAGCAAAGCGCCGAACAGGATCGGGCCGAACACGCCGAACTGCGCGCCAAAGAATTCGGCCGCCTTGCCAGGATTGAAGCGGGCGCCTGCCCATTTCGCGTTGTCGGCGGTGTGCGACAGCGTCGCAAAGCCGTTTTCGATGTTCCACATCACGTTCGGGATCAGGCAGGCGATGGCCACGATCAGCGCAAGCCAGAGGGGGCCGCGCGCGAGGGCGTCGCGGTAAGCGGGCATGGTGATAAAGAACAGCGCCGCCCCGCCGATGGCGTAGGCCATGGCGTATTTGGCGTTCAGCCCAAGGCCGATCGCGAGGCCCAGAGCGAGACCAAGGGCCCAGGAGCCAGGCGCTCGCAACAGGTGTACGAAAAGAACAAGCGCAAGCGCCCAGCAGAACAGCAGCGGCACATCGGTGGAGATGATGCTCGACGACAGCGCGATGCCCGGCAAAGTCGCGAAGGCGAGGATGGCGAAAAAGGCTGTGCGCGCATTATAAAGCGCGGCCGCGAGCCAAAAGACGATCAACGCTGTGCCGGTGTGCAGCAGCGGGCTCGCGAGGCGAATGCAAAACGTGCTGTCGGCGCCGCATAGATCGGTCGTAGCGCGGATGATCCAGGCGAGCAGCGGTGGCTTGGAGTAGTAGCCGGCGGCAAGTTCTTCGCTCCATGCCCAATACTGGGCCTCGTCGAAAAAGAGGTCGGTGCCGGCGACGCTGAGAACGCCGATCCGCAGGGCTAACAGCCCAGCAAGGGCCACAACGGTCCACATCAACCAGGGTCCGGTCGCGAAACGGGCGTCAGGGGCGGCGGCAGGATGGGGCCCCAGGCGCTCCAGGCGCGCGGCGAGCGAAGAGGTCGTCACGGGACGTTACGCTTTCTGTTGGCGCGTGAAGCGCGATTGGCCGGGGGAAGCACCCCTACGTCTCCGATTACAAGGTTGATGCAGCGCTGAAAACCTTGTTAGTCACCGCCCATCGAAAGCATGGTTGATGCGGAAAAGCACGCCGTGGCCATAACCCGGGTTAAGGCCCGCGTCATGAACCTCCCACACGCGCAGCAGCGGGGACCTGCCCATGAAGGTAAGCGTCGTCATTCCGGCGCTGAACGAGGCGGGCAACATTGGCCGCCTGGTCTCAGAGACGTACAGCGCGGTGCCGGCCACGATGCTGGGCGAGGTCATCGTCGTGGATGACGGCAGCACCGATGGGTCTGTGGCGGAAGTTCAGGCGTTGATTGACGATGGGGCGCACCCGGAGCTGCGCTGCCTGCGCCATGATGCGCGCAGTGGCCAAAGTACGGCGCTGCGGACGGGCATTACAGCGGCGCGCCATCCGATCATCGCGACGATGGATGGGGATGGTCAGAACGACCCCCATGATATCCCGAAATTGGCAGCGAAGATCGCTATGCCAGGCGAAGCCGGGCCGGCGCTGGTGGGCGGTGTGCGCACCAACCGCCAGGCGGAAGGCTCCAAGCGTTTCGCATCGACCGCAGCCAACAAGATCCGGGATTTCGTCTTGCGTGATGATTGTCCCGACACCGGCTGCGGGATCAAGGTTTACCAGCGCGACGCGTTCTTGCGGCTGCCGTTTTTCACGTCGATTCACCGCTATCTGCCGGCCTTCTTCAAGACCTACGGCCATGAGGTCGCGTTCGTGCCGGTGAACGACCGGGCGCGTGTGGCGGGGCGGTCGAAATACACCAATGTGGGGCGGGCGTTCGTCGGGCTTTACGATCTGATCGGCGTCAGTTGGCTGCGGGCGCGCACGAAGGCACCGGGTGTCAGTGAGATCGCCGCGGCGCAACCGGTGCGCGCGAGGGCCGCCGAGGAGAGCGAGGCTGACCGAGCAGCGCCGAAGCATGAGGGGGCACAATGAGCGGTCACGACGAGGCGACCATGGAGGACCTGCGGGCGCAGGCGTTCGAGATCATTCGCACGCGCTCATTCATGCGGGGTGAAGTGCGCCTCGCGTCGGGTCGGATGAGCGACCACTACTTCGATATGAAGCCCTCCATGTTGGACCCGGTCGGAGCCGGCGTGCTTGCGCGCATGCTGTTTGCGCGGATCGCGCCAGCTCAGGTGGATCACGTGGGCGGGTTGGAGATGGGCGCTGTGCCGCTGCTTGGGCCGCTTGCGATGGTGAGCGCGCAGGCCAACCAGCCGCTGCCGGCGTTTTTCGTGCGCAAGACCGTGAAGGCGCACGGCACGCAGCGGCTGATCGAAGGCGTTCGCGATCTGGCGGGAAAACGCGTTGCCATCGTGGAAGACGTCACCACCACCGGCGGGTCGGCAATGGCGTCGATCAAGGCTGTGCAGGCTGAAGGCGCTGAAGTTGCGCTCGTGATCTCGCTGCTCGACCGCGAGCAGGGGGCGGCAGCGTTGTACCGCGAGGCGGGATTGGCCTTCGATTGGCTGTTTCAGGCAAGCGCGTTCTTGAACACGTGACGGTTTACATGGCCGCACGCGGGCGCCACGCGCCACGCGCCGCCCGATGCCGCTGGCCGCGACCCCGATGAAACGCCCGACGCTCTAGCCGCCGGTGACGGACATGTGGCGTGAGACGGCCGGGGCCTGGCGTTCGCGGTCTATGATGAAGTCATGGCCCTTGGGTTTGCGGGCGATCGCGCGATCGATGGCGTCGGCCAACAGCGCGTCATCCTGGCTGGCTCTCAAGGGTGCGCGCAGGTCAGCCGCGTCATTCTGACCAAGGCACATGTAAAGCGTGCCCGTGCAGGTGAGCCGCACGCGGTTGCAGCTTTCACAGAAGTTATGCGTCAGCGGCGTGATGAAGCCGAGCCGCCCGCCAGTCTCTTCGACTTCAAAATAGCGCGCCGGCCCCCCCGTCTTGTAAGGGATATCTTGCAACGTCCACGTGTCCATGAGCCGGGCGCGCACCACCGAAAGCGGCAAATATTGGTCGGTCCGATCACCATCAATGTCGCCGAGCGGCATCGTTTCGATCAGTGTCAAGTCCATGCCGCGGCCGTGGGCGAAGCGGATCATGTCATCGATTTCGTGCTCGTTAACGTCCTTGAGCGCGACGGCGTTCAGCTTGACCTGCAACCCTGCGTCCTGCGCCGCATCAAGCCCCCGCATGACCTGATCGAGCGTGCCCCAACGGGTGATCGCCTTGAATTTGTCGGCGTCCAGCGTGTCGATCGAGACGTTTACGCGGCGCACGCCCGCAGCGGCGAGGTCCTTCGCGAATCGCGGCAACTGGCTGCCGTTGGTGGTCAGCGTCAGCTCATCGAGCGTGCCGGCGTCAAGATGCCGGCTGAGCGCTTGGAACAGCCACATGATGTTCTTGCGCACGAGCGGTTCGCCGCCCGTAATCCGCAGCTTGCGCACACCTTTTGCGACAAAAGCGGAGCATAGCCGATCAAGCTCTTCGAGTGTCAGCAGGTCGCGCTTGGGCAAGAACGTCATGTTCTCGGCCATGCAGTAAACGCAGCGGAAATCGCATCGATCGGTAACGGACACGCGCAGGTAGCTCACATGGCGGCCGAACGGGTCAACCATGGGGGCATCGGCAACTTTCGCCGACGGCAATGAAGCGGCGGAGGGCGCAGCGGTCCCGGTTTCGATCGTTTTGGGGTCGATGAAAGTGTCCAACGCGGGCCGCCTTGATTTGAGAACCGACAAACCTTGTGAAGCAGGACAAGCCTGCAGGCCGAGCGACTATAGGCTAGCCTAAAGTGCTAATCCATTGGGCAAATGCTGCAAATATTCACGGCAGTTTTTCCTTGCCAGCGCCAGGGGGGTGCGTCATCGTTTCTCATTAGAACAAATCCAAAAGCTCGTGCGCCGCGTGTGCGGAGAAGTGCGGGCATCGGGAGTGAGAAAACGATGCAGGCGCCGGCCTCAACGACGGCCCCGGAACCACGCGATGCGCCCACGCAGGAAGATGAACTGCGGGCTGGGCTTTACAGCCTTTTGGCGTTCTCACTGTCGCGGCCGCTCGATGACGCCGGCTTGCGCATGCTGACACAACTGCAAGGCGATGCGTCGGCGCTGGGCCAAGCGATAAGCAACGTCGCCGCCATCGCGCACCGGACGTCGCTCGAAAACGCCGCCGATGAATACCAGACCTTGTTCATCGGGATCGGGCGCGGCGAGTTCGTGCCCTACGCCTCCTACTACCTCACCGGCTTTTTGAACGAGAAGCCGCTCGCGAAGCTGCGCGAGGACATGGCGCGCCTTGGTGTGCGCCGCGATGACGAGATGGCTGATCCGGAAGATCATATCGCCTCGCTGCTGGAGATGATGGCGGGCTTTATTTCCGGGGCGTTGCCGACGATGACGCTCGAAGAACAGCGCGGTTTCTACGAGGCGCACATCGGCCCCTGGGCGCACCACTTTTTCGCCGATCTGTCAGCGAGCGACCAGTCGCCGCTGTATGCCGCGCTCGGCCGGGTCGGCACCGAGTTTTTGCGCATCGAAGAGGATGCGTTTCGCATGATTTAGCCTGCCCCACGCCGCGCGCTCGAGCCGGGGTCGAACTGGGCAGGCGCAACGAGCCGAAGTGATGATGACGAGAATGGACGCGATATAGGAGAGACACCATGGCCAAAGCAGACAAAGTCGAGAGGGCGGTCGCTGACCGTCGTGGGTTCCTGAAGTTGGTGGGCCTTGGAGCCGCTTCGGGTGGCGCCGCGATCGCCGCGGGGACAGGCGTTGCGCAGGCGGCTCCTGCCGAGCCCGCTGAGGATGGCTCGTATAGCGAGACCGCTCACGTGCGCACCTATTACGACCTAGCCCAATTCTAAACGTTTGAGGGTCGCCGCCGTTTACGGCAGCGACGATCCGGGAAGGAAACAAGCATGCTCAGGAAAAAGATGGGTGGGGCCGCCAAAGCCTCACGACTGTCAGCAAGCCTCGCAGCAAGCGGCACCGGCACGATCGATCGCCGGGCTTTTTTGCGCAATTCAGGTCTTGCCGTTGGCGGTTTGACGGCGGCTGGCGCGCTCGCAGGTGGACGTGTCACACCGGCCCACGCGCAGGCAGCCAAAGGCGCCAAGATCGACGTCAAAAAGACCGTCTGCACGCACTGCTCGGTCGGCTGCACCGTTCTTGCCGAAGTGCGCGAAGGCGTATGGATCGGCCAGGAGCCGGGCTTCGATAGCCCGTTCAACCTCGGTGCTCACTGTGCCAAGGGTGCTGCCGTCCGCGAGACCGCCCACGGCGAGCGCCGCCTCAAGTACCCGATGAAACTCGAAGGCGGTACCTGGAAGCGCATTTCGTGGGATAGTGCCATCCAGGAAGTCGGCGACAAGATGCTCGAGATCCGCAAGGGATCAGGGCCTGACTCGGTTTACTGGCTCGGCTCGGCCAAACACTCCAACGAGCAAGCCTATCTGATGCGTAAGTTCGCGGCCTTCTGGGGCACGAACAACATCGACCACCAGGCGCGCATTTGCCACTCCACAACGGTCGCCGGTGTGGCGAACACGTGGGGCTACGGCGCCATGACGAATTCCTACAACGACATCCACCGCTCCAAAGCGATCTTCCTGATCGGCGGGAACCCGTCGGAAGCGCACCCGGTGTCGTTGCAGCACATCCTCAAAGCCAAAGAGCAGAACGCCTGTCAGCTGATCGTCTGCGATCCGCGCTTCACCCGCACCGCGGCTCACGCGAACGAGTTCGTGCGCATGCGCCCGGGTACGGACGTGGCGCTGATCTGGGGCATCCTGTGGCACATCTTCGAAAACGGCTGGGAAGACAAACAGTACATCAGCCAGCGCGTTTGGGGCCTCGACTTCATCCGCGAGGAAGTGGCGAAGTGGACGCCTGAAGAGACCGAGAAGGTCACGGGCGTGCCCGGCGCGCAGCTGCGCCGCGTTGCCAAAACCATGGCGACCAATAAGCCTGGCACCATCATCTGGTGCATGGGCGGCACGCAGCACACCAACGGCAACAACAACACGCGCGCCTACTGCATCTTGCAGCTTGCGCTCGGCAACATCGGTGTGTCGGGTGGCGGCGCCAACATCTTCCGCGGCCACTGCAACGTGCAGGGTGCCACGGATCTGGGCGTGCTGATGGATACGCTGCCGGGCTACTATGGCCTCTCAGCCGGCGCCTGGAAGCACTGGAGCCGCGTGTGGGATGTGTCCTACAAGGACTACATGGTCGGGCGCTTCGCCGATAAGAAGATCATGAGCCGTCCGGGCATCCCGGTCAGTCGCTGGTTCGACGGCGTGCTGGAGAACAAAAAGAACTTCAGCCAGCCTGACAACATCAAGGCGATGGTGTTCTGGGGCCACGCGCCGAACTCGCAGACGCGCCTGCCCGACATGAAAAAGGCGATGGAGAAGCTCGACCTGCTGGTCGTGATCGATCCTTACCCGACCATGTCGGCCGTGATGCACGACCGGAAGGATGGCACCTACCTGCTGCCGGCGACCACGCAGTTCGAAACGCGCGGCTCGGTGACAGCCTCCAACCGCTCGATCCAGTGGCGCGAACAGGTGATCAAGCCGTTCTTCGAAGCGCTGCCCGATCACACCATCATGTACAAGCTGGCGAAGAAGTTCGGCTTCGACAAAGAGATGTTCAAGAACATCAAGGTCGAGGGCGACGAACCGTTGGTCGAGGATGTGACGCGCGAGATCAACCGCGGCATGTGGACGATCGGCTACACGGGTCAAAGCCCCGAGCGCATCAAGCTGCACATGGCCAACCAGTCGACGTTCGACAAGACCACGCTGCGCGCGAATGGCGGGCCGGCGAATGGCGACTACTACGGCATGCCTTGGCCGTCATGGGGCACGCCTGAGATGAAGCACCCGGGCACGCCGAACCTCTACGACGTGTCGTTGCCGGTGGCTGAAGGTGGCCTGACGTTCCGTGCGCGCTTCGGTGTTACGGCGCCGAAGGGCAAGTACTTCACGGGCGATGAAAACGCCGACAACCTGCTTGCCGATGGCGCCTATGCGGCGGGCTCCGAACTCAAGGACGGCTACCCTGAGTTCACCATGGCGTTCCTCAAAAAGCTCGGCTGGGACAAAGACCTGACCGACAAGGAACGTCAGACGATCGAAGGCATCGCGGGCGACAAGACCAACTGGAAGGTCGACCTCTCCGGCGGCATTCAACGCGTCGCCATCAAGCACGGCTGCGCGCCCTTCGGGAACGCCAAAGCTCGCACGGTGGTGTGGACGTTCCCCGATCCAGTGCCGCTGCACCGCGAGCCGCTCTACACGCCTCGCCGCGATCTCGTCGAGAAGTACGCGACCTACAAGGATAGGCGCCACCACCGTCTGCCGACGCTTTACGCATCGATCCAGGCGAAGGACTTCTCCAAAGAGTATCCGATCGTTCTGACCTCTGGCCGCCTCGTTGAATACGAGGGTGGCGGTGATGAGACCCGTTCGAACAAGTGGCTGGCTGAACTGCAGCAAACGATGTTCGTCGAGATCAACCCGTTTGACGCCAACAACCTGTCGATCAAGGACGGTGAGACGGTCTGGGTCGAGGGGCCGGAGAAAGGCAAGGTCAAGGTGCAGGCCATGGTCACCGATCGGGTGGGCCGCGGCGTCGCCTTCATGCCCTTCCACTTCGGCGGCTTCTTCCAGGGCAAGGACCTGCGCGGGAAGTACCCGAAAGGTGCCGACCCCTATGTGCTGGGTGAAGCGACCAACACGGCGCAGACCTACGGCTATGACGTGGTGACGCAAATGCAGGAAACGAAATCCACGCTTTGCAAAATCTGGAGGGCTTAAACCATGGCTCGTATGAAGTTCCTCTGCGATGCGGAGCGCTGCATCGAATGCAACGCCTGTGTCACCGCGTGTAAGAACGAGCATGAGGTGCAGTGGGGTGTGAACCGTCGTCGCGTTGTGACGATCAACGACGGTAAGCCGGGCGAGCGCTCGATCTCGGTCGCCTGCATGCACTGTTCTGACGCGCCGTGCATGGCCGTGTGCCCGGTCGATTGCTTTTACCAGACCGACAATGGTGTGGTGCTGCACAACAAAGACCTGTGCATCGGCTGCGGCTACTGCTTCTACGCCTGCCCGTTCGGTGCGCCGCAGTACCCGAAGGTGTCGAACTTCGGCACCCGCGGGAAGATGGACAAGTGCACCTTCTGCGCTGGTGGCCCGGAGGAGAACACCTCCGAAGCTGAGTTCAAAAAGTACGGCCGTAACCGCCTCGCCGAAGGCAAGTTGCCGATCTGCGCGGAAATGTGCGCCACCAAAGCGCTCCTCGCGGGCGACGGCGACACGGTCTCCGACATCTACCGCAAGCGCGTCGTGGGCCGTGGATTCGGCACCGGCGCCTGGGGTTGGGGCAAAGCTTATCCCGGCCAGCCGGGCTAAGCGGCGCGACCGCCTCGCTCCGGCCCCGGTTTTCGGGGCGCGGGGCGCGGCTTTAATGGGCGCCGCTGAGCGGGCGTGGTCCTGAGGGATCGGCCTGAACAGGGCCAGCACCAGACGGGCCGACCGGACAGGCCTGCCTTCGCGGACCCTTTGAGGTCTGCGAAACACAACGACACGTCTCGAAGACCGTCAACGCACATGCGTTGGCGGTCTTTGCTTTTACGGCCTGTGCGGCAAGCGCTTAGCCCGACGCGTCGACCACCGCCCCAACGAACTGCAGCGAGCGCTACCTCATGTCATCGCTTTGAAGCGGTTGTGGACGCGGCACGCGTGCAGCTACCATCGCGGCCATGACCGTCGCGACCCACCTCATGTTCCAAAACGGCCAAGCCGCCACAGCGCTCGATTTGTACCGCGCGGTATTCCCAGGTTTCGCCGTCATCTCGATCGCCAGGTACGGTCCTGACGACGCGGTGCCGGGCCAGATCAAAACCGCCGAAATCGACTTTGCCGGTCACCGCTTGATCGTGATCGATAGCCCGATCTCCCACGCGTTCGACTTCACACCGTCGGTGTCGTTGTTCGTCAACTTCGCAGGCGTTGAGGAGCTGGACGATGCCTTCGACAAGCTGGCGGTTGACGGCGAGGTCCTGATGCCCCTGGGCGCCTACGGTTTCAGCGCGCGCTTCGGCTGGCTCACCGATCGGTTCGGCGTGTCCTGGCAACTCAACCTGCCGACGTCTGCCTGAGGGCTACGAGAGCAGATCATCGGGCAAACGATCGGGATCACATTGGAGTTCATCCGCGTCAGCTGGAATCACTCGCATCTTTCATGATCTGCCGTGCTGCAAAGCTCGCGCGCGGCCGGCAAAAAGAACGGAACCGGATCACAACTCCCCCACGCTATCGCGCGTCGCACCCTCATACCCGGCGCGCGGCCTACAAATGAACACAGGAACCTTCCCATGACCGCATCGACAGCCAAGACCCTTCTCATTACCGGCGCCTCGAGCGGCATCGGCGCGCAAACCGCCAGACAAGCCGTCAAGGCCGGCTGGAAGGTGGCGCTGGTCGCCCGTCGCGCTGACAAGTTGGACGATGTGGTGCGCGAACTCGGGAACGACAACGCCCTCGCGCTTTCCTGCGACGTCCAGAGCTTTGAGGACCAGACCGCCGCCGTGAAACGCACGCTCGACACGTTCGGCCGCTTGGATGCGGTGTTCGCGAACGCGGGGCGCGGCGGTGGGCCGGGCGGCTACAGCGAGGGTGACCCGGCGATGTGGCGCGACCTCATCCTCACCAACATCTACGGTCTGGCGTTGACGATCCGTGCCAGTGCCGCGGCGCTCAAAGCCAGCAACGGCAGCCTCATCATCACCTCATCGATTGCCGGGCGGCGCACGATCCCCGGCTCTGTCTACGGCATGACGAAGTGGGCCGCGACCGCGATCGGCAACAATGTGCGCGAGGAGTTCGCTGGCGCCGGTGTGCGGGTCACGCTGATCGAGCCTGGCATGGTGGATACGCCCTTCTTCGATGAGGCGAAACCCAACGCCTTGAAGCCCGAAGACGTCGCCGCGACCGTGATGTTCGCGCTCGATATGCCGGCACGCGGCAACATCAACGAGCTTGTGGTGGTGCCCACGAACCGGTGAGGCTGCTGCGGCCGATGATCTAATCTTAAGGGCAGAGCAACTTTAGAGTTCATCTTTCGCTTCAGGCGGTTCCACCTGAAGC
>JBCBJZ010000108.1:0-12908 GCA_038522635.1 Pseudomonadota bacterium
CACGAAGACGTCATCATCGTGCATGCCGCCGCGCACGCGCGCGATTTCGGCGAACCGTTCGTTGGTTGCAAGCGATACATCCGCGACTTGGAACGTCGCGCGCTCCAACCGAAGCAGCAGCTTATGGAAGAGGCCCTTGCGGTTGAACTTGGCCTCATAGAGTTCCGGGTTGATGTCGTGGTGGTCGAAAATGAAGGGCTTGCCGAACAGGTATTTGTAGAACGCGCCCAAAATGAAAATGGTGTCGGGCGGGTTGCACGCCTGCACGCTGTCGAAACCGACCCGCCACCAGGCCTTGAGCGACAGCGCGAATTCCCAGGCGAGCGCCCAACTGTACTCAAACGCGTAGCCCAGCGCGCCATCAGCCTCGAACGGCATGGGATGGCGGAAAATGTGGATGCCCTCGAGCACTTCGTAGGCCGCGCGGTATGTGCCACCCTTAGGGCAGATCACGCTGACGGTGTAGCCGGCGTCGCGCAACGTGGTCGCTTCCTGCCAGACGCGGCGGTCAAGCGGAACAGTTAAATTCTCAACGATGATCAGTACGCGCGGTCCCCGTGCCACGGCGTTACTCCTCAGTTTGATGCCCCATGACGCGTGTCGGTGCGCTCGTTCAGGCGGCGCTTCGCGTTCTGCTCGTGATCATGACGGGGAGGGGTAAAGATCTCGTCGGCCAAGAGGCTCAATGCGGTGTGAACACGCGCGCGTCGGGTGGTTCAAAACGAAACGACCTGGCGCGCTGGCATGGGGTTCGCATGGGACGACGCGGATGGGCTCTCGATCATCGGGCGATCCACAGTCTGAGCTGCAACCTGAACGAGGCCGCTTTGAGAACGACCCTTGACCTTGCCACGGTGCGCGAAACGCTGTCGTACGTTTACGACGATGTCAGCCGCGATGCCTCAACGCAGCGGGTAGCGCGCGCCATCGAAACGGTGATCGCCGAGATCTCGCTGGTGGAAGCACAGCAGGTTTTGCCGCCGCGGGCCGTGGTGCAGCACGATGCTGTGTTTCTGCCGCATCGGGTGGTTAAGTAGCCCCTTCGCCGGTCTCTCTGCGTTCTGCGCTGCAGCACCTTAAGTGCGGGCGGCGGCCGTTTTCGCCATCTCGACGGCGCGCTCCACCAGCGCGCTGTCAGGGTTGGCCAAGGTGTTGACCACTGAGAAATGGTTCGCACCTGGCACCACAACGCAGGCCGCTTTGACGCCCGCATCGGACCATGCCTGCGCAACCCCTAAGCTCTGTGCGATGAAGGCGCGGCTTTCCAGCGCGCCCACCGCAGCGATGAAGCGGGCTGATTTCGGTGGCGGCGTCCAGAAGAGCGGGCTTGCGCGCCGCGCGCTCTGCGCCGTCAGCTTCAGTTCCCGCCCGTTCTCCAAATCGATCAGGTCGTGAAGGTCGAAGAGGCCGCTGATGGAGATCGCTTCGTTCAGATAGTTTCCCGGCAGCCCGTGGTCGCTCCAATCTTTGGCCAGCATCGCGCCGGCCAAATGCCCCCCTGCGGAATGCCCGATCACAACCGGGCGCACATCGGTGCGCTCCCACAGCTTGATCATGAAGGCGTGTAAGTCATCGATGATCTCGCTGACCGTCACCTCGGGGCATAAACGGTAGGAGGGAAGCGCAACGCTGACGCCGCGTTGGACGAGCGCTTCGGCCACGAAGCTGTAGTCCTTACGGTCACCGCGTTTCCAGTAGCCGCCGTGGATGTAGACCGCGTGAGGTTGGCGCCCGCGCCCGCCACGGCTTTGGCCGTGGAAGAGATCGAACCGCTGGCGCGCATGGGAGCCGTAGGCGATGTCGAGGTCGCATTTGAGCGTGTCGCGCGCGGTTGCCGAGGCCTTGGCCCAGCCTGCCATGATGTCTTCATGCTCCGGCACCATGGCGCGGTTGTCGTATTCAGCTTCGAGGTCTTTCGGGGTCATACGGGGTCCGTTTGGGCTTGGTCTTGTTCTTTTTCTAATTTTGGCGTTTGAGCTCGGCCCTGAGCTGGTCGACAGGGCTTGAGCTTTTAGGTTGGGGCGACGGTTGCCGTCAGGCGGGCGAGGGGCGCGCGTCAGGCCGCATCGGGTTGGACACGGGCGCGGGCGTCCTGGAGGATCATGTCTGCAGCTTTTTCCGCGATCATGATCGTGGGCGCATTGGTGTTGCCGGACGTCATCGTCGGCATGATTGACGCGTCCACCACGCGAAGGCCCGCAAGCCCGCGCACGCGCAACCGCTCATCCACCACGGCCATCTCGTCCTGGCCCATTTTGCACGTACCGCAGGGGTGATAGATCGTCGTCCCCTTTTCGCGCGCGCAGGCGAGAAGCTCATCATCAGCATCGACGTTGAGCCCGGGATAGAGCTCGCTTTGCAGGAACGGCGCGTATGGCGTGCGCTCGGCAATGCGGCGGTTCATCCGGCACGCGGCGAGCAGCACCTGTTGGTCGCGCTCCTCTTTCAGGTAGTTCGCGACCATGCGCGGGGGGCGTTTGCTGTCCGCCGATGTGATCCACAGGCGCCCGCGGCTTTCCGGGCGAAGCTGGCAGACCGATGATGTAAGGCCCGGGAAGGGGTGCAGGCCTTGGCCGGGACCATCGTTGGTGAAGGGGATGAAGTGAAACTGCACGTCGGGCGTCTCGAGTCCTTCGCGGGACTTGGCGAAGACGCCGACCACGCCAGCGCCGATCGTGAGGATGCCACGGCGGCCGGTGAGGTAATCCAGGCCGGTCTTCATCTGCAGCAGCGGGCTGTGCCAGACTTGGTTCAGGCTGACAGGGTTGGCGCTGAGCGACCCGTCGATGCGGTACTGGAAGCGGAACTGGTAGTGGTCCTGCAGGTTCTCGCCGACGCCCGCCGAAGCGTGGATGACGTCAACGCCGGCATCGCGCAGCACGTCGGTGGGGCCGATGCCGGAATGCATCAAAATATGCGGTGACCCGATCGCACCCGCCGCCAGGATGACCTCGCCGCGCGCGCTGATCGTGTGTTCCTGATCGCCGCGCTTGTAGCGCACACCGGTGGCGCGCGTACCGTTCAGATCGAGACCAAGCACATGCGCGTTCGTGAGGACGTGCAGGTTGGGCCGGCGCTTGGCGGGGCCAAGGTATCCGACCGCGCTTGAGCAACGCCGCCCGTGCCGGTTCGTCAGTTGGTAATAGCCAACGCCCTCCTGGTCGGGGCCGTTGAAATCGTCGGTCCGCGGGATGCCTTCGGCGACGCAGGCTTCGATGAAGGCATCGCATAGGGGGTTATCCATGCGCACATCGCTGACGCCAAGTGGCCCATCCGCGCCATGATAAGCATCGCTGCCACGCTCCTGGTGCTCAGCGCGTTTGAAGTAGGGCAGCACGTCATCGAACGACCAGCCGGCATTGCCGAGCTGGCGCCACGTATCGAAGTCGCGGGCCTGACCACGCACATAGAGCAGCCCGTTGATGGAGCTTGAACCGCCAAGCACCTTGCCGCGCGGCCAGATGATGGTGCGGTCGCCCAGATGCGGTTCGGGCCCGCACTCGAACTGCCAGGTGACCTTGGGGTTGAACATGGTCTTGTAGTAGCCGGCAGGGACGTGGATCCACGGGTTGCGATCACGTCCACCCGCTTCAAGCAGCGCGACTTTGGTGCCCGGGTCGGCGCTCAAGCGGTTGGCGAGCACGCAGCCGGCTGAGCCCGCACCGACGATGATGTAATCGAAGTCTTCTCCCCGCGCGCCTGTCATGGACCCCGTTTCCGTCGCCTGTGCTGTGAAATAATGCCGTGTGCTTCTGATCGAGTTGGCATCGTAGTGCGAGCGGACGGGCGGTGCCAACTCTCGTTTGACGTTCATCTTATCGCCTTCGGTGTTTCCCATCCGGCGGATGAACTCTCGTTTGACGTTCATCTTATCGCCTTCGGTGTTTCCCATCCGGCGGATGAACTCTCGTTTGGCGTTCATCTTTCGCCTTCGGTGTTTCCCATCCGGCGGATGAACTTTCGTTTGGCGTTCATCTTTCGCCTCCGGCGTTCCACCTCCGGCGGATGAACTTTAGCGACCGACGAGTGCGCGCCCGGCATTCACCGTCTGGCGCAACAGCCGGCGCCACGAAAGCCCATCGTCAAGATCGTCGAGCACGCGTACCAGATGCGCGCGTTTGGCATCCGGCATGGCTTCCATCAGTTCCACCCAGATCGCATCCACATTGAAGACACCAGCGTCCGGATCGAGGCACGCCGGCACGACCGTATCGAGCGGCACAGCGAGATCGCTCGCGATGGTGCGCATGGCGGCAAGGATGGCGCGCGTCTTGGCTTCGCGTGCGTCCTGTTCGCCATCGGGGGTGTTTGCGGCGACGTCCTGCGCAGGCGGAACGGTGGTGAGGTCGTAAGGCGGCGACCATTCCGCCGAAGGACGCAGGCGGTCGACCTGGTTCAGCACAACGAACACCGGTGGGCAGATGCGTTCAGGGCGCTCGGCGAAATAGTCTCGGTAGGCACGTAAGGCGACGCGATCGATCTCGCGGTCGGCGCGGCCCGCGCTCACAACCCAGATCACCAGATCGCAGTCATCGGCCTCGGTGATAAACGCCTTGAACGGATCATCGCCCCCATCGCCCGCTGGGGCTTCAACACCGGGCGTGTCAATGACGAGTGCGGCCGGCAGCGCATCATGCGAGATCGCGTAGACCCGCGATGTCCCGTTCTTGACCGGCACCACATCGGCGGCCGCCTTCACTTCGCTGGCGAGCGCGTTGACTAGGCTGGACTTGCCCGCGCCGACTTGCCCGCCGAGCAATATGCGCAACGGGGCTTCGGATGGGACCGACGCCAGCGAACGGGCGGCCCGCGCCGCCGTCGATAGGCGGAACTCTTCAGCTGTGACCTTGAGGCGGCCGCCGTAAAGGTCAATCGCTGCGCGGCCAACCTCTTCGACATAATGGCGGGCCAAGCGGCCGGCCAATTGCTGGCGTCCCCATTCGAAGGTTTTTTGCGTCAGCTTCTCGCGGATTTCCTGCGAGGCGGCCGCAAGCGGGTTCAGCAGCCGGATCACACGCCAGACGTCATAGGCCTTTTCCGCGTAGCCAACGGTCCCACGCCACCGGTAGATCTGCAGGGCCTGGCCTACGGTCAAACGGTCGCCAAGCGGGATGGTATCGACCACGAACGCCCGCATTTGCACGCTCACCTGGGCTGCGAGCGCCAGCGCTTCGGGCACCGTGAAATGCCATAGTGGGTTATCCCGGTCGGGGTGGACCTCTTTTGCGACCGTCTCGATCGTGCGCCGGCCAAGCGCGATCACATCTTCACGGCTCTGCAGTTTGTCCGCGTCGACCTTGGCGGCGAGGGCCTGGACCGCGCGCCATGCGGCGATGTCGCGTGGGGCCCAGGTCGGATCGAGGTCTTTATCTGCGGGCGGGGGATCGGCGTGGGGGGCGTCGTTGTCCTGGTTGGCCTCAGGCTTTGCTGCACCATCGACCGCGGCGGCAGGCGTCGCCGGTTTGGAGCGCTGGCCGCGCGAGGGTCGCAGCAGCCAAGTCTGGGCCGCGTAGAGGATTGCGGTCAACGCGCAGGCGCCGAACGCCCAATAGAGCATCAGCCCGCGTTCCCAAAGCCATAAGAAGCCCAGCGGCAGCACCGTCAGCGTCGGCAACACGAAGGAGGCGATCACAACGATGCCCGTGAGATAGGTCATCGGCTGACGGGCGCGTCGTGCCGGCGGGGCATCGCTGTTGGAGGTTTGCGACGTGGAGGGTTGAGGCGTGGGGTCGATCATGGGGATTTGGCGAGTGCCGCTGAAGAGAGGGCTCGTTTGCATGCGTTGGCAGGAGGGCTTAACCGGGGTCGGCCTTGCCCGCGTCTGGCCCAGCCTTAACGTGGCTCGCTGCGAACAACCTAACCCGCTGGGTCCGACGCCGGGTTGCTTTTCGGTGCCGTCGCCGCATTCGGAGCAAATGTGAACGCTTCACGTAACGCGTCCGCATAGACTTCGTTCAAGCCCGTGGTGCCTTCATCGCCAAGCGCCACCCGCTCCAGATAGACGCAAGCGGTCTGCCCCAGCGCGTATGTGGTCGCAAAGCTGGCGGCGGCCGCCGTGGTCGCTCCGATCGTCTGGCCGTAGCCCGGCACCAGTTTCGCCAGTTGCCGCGCGCCAAACCCGCTCAGCACCCGCCCCAGGGTGCCCGCGCCAAGCGCACCCGAAAACGCAGCGATGTGCGCGCGCGTCCATGGGATGCCGTGCAGCCGGGCAAGCGTATGGAGCAGTTTCGCTTGCAACGAGGGCACGGCGACAAGGCCCGCCACCGGAAACGCGTCAGCAGCGCCCGCGGCGATCGCATGGCCGATCACGTGAGGGCGTGCTGCCGCACGGCGTTTATCGGCGGGCGTTTGGTGGGCCGGCGCTTGGCGGGCCGATGTCGCAAGTCCGGCGAGCAGCGCTGGTGCAACCTTCGTTATCGCATCGATTAGCGTGTCTCGCCCGAACGCATGCGGGGTCAACGCGTCGTGTGACGTGGTGATGTCCACCGGGACGAAGATGATCGGGGCGCCGCCGGGGATGTCAGCGAAGAGGGAGCGCTGATGCAACAACGCGCGTGCCAGGCCGTCGGGTACCACGTTACGGTGGGCAAACGCGGCTTCATCGGTGGATGAGGCAAGATAGGGGTACACGCTTGGATGGTTCGCCCCGCGTGGGTAGCCCTCGTGCAGTGCGGTTTGCGCAACGATGATCGGCCAGCCTGGATGGCGTGCGCGCACCTCGTGCACCACGCGCATCACCGCCGTTTGCGCTGCATCCATCGCCCGCATGGCCACCAGCACGACCTGCGCGCGGGTCTCGGCCCACGCCAAATCCTCCGCCGGATCATAGGCCGTTTCGCCCAAGCCGCGCGTATCCAGGATGCGCAGGATCGGCGCGTCACGCGGGATGTCGTAGACCTGTGCGGTGGCCGTACAGGGCCGGAAGCCGTCACCGACATCGATGGTGGGATCACCACTTAAGCTTTGCGCGAGAGATGATTTGCCGGCCTGCACTTTGCCCAGCATCCAAAGTGCTGGCGCGTGATCGGCGAGATAGGCGCCCAAGTCCTTAACCGAGGGGGCGGGGTCATCCGTGATCGCCTCAGGCGCTAGGATTTTGGACCATAACGTGCGGTCGGGAAGGAACGCCGCCAGCCGACCCTGCCAGGATGATGCCGATGGGGCGGCGTGCGCTTGAGCCTCGCCCGCGGAGGTGGCGAACGTGCTGGGCCGATGCGTCAAGCGCCTCAACAGGGGCGAGGTCTTTGTCATGACCAATAGATGGGGCGGCTGGACCGCCTTGCCAAGCGGTGGGGGGGGTAGACGAAGCCTTGCTGAGGCGCTGCGTCGATGTTACCGGCGTTGAGACTCGAGCACGCTGAAACGCGGAAACCATAAGGTGAGCCATGCAAAGGCACGTCATCTTCGCGGCAGGGTTGCTTGCCGCGGCACTCACAGTCGCGGTCGTTAACGGTCAATCGCGCGCGCAAACCAAGGCGACCGCGCCTGATGCAAAGGCGGTCATTGCAACCTACGCCAACATCGCTCAGGCCGCTTACGGGGATGCGCTCACCACCGCGCAAACGTTGCAACGGGCCGTCCAGGCCCTGATCGATAAGCCGACGCCGCAGACGCTGGATGCCGCGCGCAAGGCATGGCTTGCCGCGCGTGTGCCTTACCAACAAACGGAAGTCTATCGGTTCGGCAACAAGATCGTCGACGATTGGGAAGGGCGCGTGAACGCGTGGCCGCTGGATGAAGGCCTGATCGATTATGTGAAGGGTGAATACGGGGCTGTGTCCGATGAGAACAGCCTTTATGCCGCGAATGTTATCGCCAATAAAACGCTAACATTCGGGGGGCGTAGCATCGATGCCTCACGCATTACCAAAACGCTCCTCAGTAAGACACTGCACGAAGCCGACGGTGTCGAAGCGAATGTCGCGACCGGTTATCACGCCATCGAGTTCCTGTTGTGGGGGCAGGACCTGAACGGCACGGGGCCGGGTGCGGGTAACCGCCCGGCAACGGATTTTAACGTTGCAGCATGCACGGGCGGCAACTGTGCGCGGCGGGTTCAGTATCTGAAGGTCGCGACGGCGCTGCTGATCGATGATCTGCGTTGGATGGCAGCGCAGTGGGGGCAGCAGGGCGCAGCCCGCAAGGCCTTGATGGAGGGACCCGCGGACAAGGGCCTCATCGCCATCTTCACCGGTATGGGGTCGCTTTCCTATGGCGAGCTTGCGGGGGAGCGCATGAAGCTTGGCCTGCTGCTGCATGATCCTGAGGAAGAGCACGATTGCTTCGCCGACAACACGCACAACTCTCATTATTACGATGTCATCGGCATCCAGAACGTCTACCTCGGCCGTTATCGCAGGGTCGATGGCACGCTCATCAAGGGCGCGAGCCTGTCGGATTTGGTGAAAGCAGCTTCCGGTCCCACAGATGCTCGCCTGCGCAAAGCGCTCGCACACGCGGTGACCCAGTTTCAAGCCATCGTTAAGCGGGCCGAAAGCGGCGAAGCGTATGATCAGATGATTGCGGAAGGGAATACGGCTGGAAACAAGATCGTTCAAAATGCGATCGATGCGCTGCTGATGCAAACCAAAGACATCGAGCGGGCGATTGCCGCTTTGAAGCTGCGACCGGTGCAGTTCGAAGACTCAGACAGTTTGAGCGATCCCGCAAAGGTGTTGCAGTAGAGGCTGAAGGGCAGGCGCGTCCGGTCATGGGTTCTTATGCTCAGGCGGCGTTGATCGCAGGCGGCTTGCTCGCTGGAGCAGCCGTCGTCGCGAGCGGCCTTGGCGGCAACCGCATTGACGCGCGCGCCGATCAGACGGATGCGCGCGGCTTAGCGCCGGGCGGTGCGGCCACGTCTAAAGGCAGCGTGGATAACCGGAACGCATTTTCCCACGCTTCAGCCACGTTGTCGTTCGCCCGCGAATTCGATTTCAAGATCGGCAACGCCATCTTCCGCAAACTGTGGGTGTCGTCGCCCGCTTCGACCCGGTCATCGGACGGTCTGGGCCCGCTGTTTAACGCGCGCTCCTGCCAACGCTGTCATCTGAAAGATGGTCGTGGCCATCCGCCCGCTGCGCCGTGGCCGAAGGACAATGCCGTCTCGTTGTTGTTGCGCTTGTCGATCCCGCCTCAAAGCGATGCGCAACGCCGGGCCCTGGCGAACGGTCGCATCGCCGTGATCCCCGAGCCGACCTATGGCACCCAACTGCAGGATCTCGCCATCCAGGGTCACCGGGCGGAAGGGCGGGTGCACATCACCTACACCGAGCGCGAGGTGAGGCTTGCGGGCGGTGAGATCGTGCGCCTGCGTAAGCCCATCGTGCGCATCACTGACCTTGGTTATGGCCCGCTGCATCCGCGCACGATGATCTCGGTGCGCGTGGCTCCGCCCATGATCGGTCTGGGCTTGCTCGAAGCGGTGCCTGACGCGGCCATCCTGGCGCGTGCCGACCCCGATGACAGCGATGGCGATGGCATCTCTGGGCGGCCGAACCGGGTGCGGGCGCGACGCTCAGGCGCCATGGTGCTCGGGCGATTCGGCTGGAAGGCGCTGGAGCCGGATCTCGTCGCGCAAACGGCGGCGGCTTTTTCAGGCGATATGGGTTTGTCCAGCGCGCTGCTGCCTGCCACCGCCGGTGGGTGTACGGCGGCGCAAAAGGCGTGCCTGGCTGCACCGCATGGGGCCAGTAAAGGGGGCGCCGAGGTGCCCGAAAGCTTGTTCCGCCTGGTGGTGTTCTACGCGCGCAATCTGGCCGTACCGGCCCGCCGCAACGCGAACACGCCTGCCGTCAAACGCGGCCGCACACTCTTCCATCAGGTCGGCTGCGCAGCCTGCCACACACCTTCGTTCACCACGGGCAAGGACACACCATCCCCCCATCTCGCCGATCAGAAGATTTGGCCCTATACCGACCTGCTCCTGCACGATATGGGCGATGGGCTCGCGGACCATCGCCCGGAAGCGCGTGCCAGCGGGCGCGAATGGCGCACACCGCCGCTTTGGGGCATCGGCCTGACCCGCACGGTGAGTGGCCACACTTTCTTTCTGCACGACGGCCGCGCCCGCAACATCACGGAGGCGATCCTATGGCATGGAGGAGAGGCACAGGCCTCGCGCGATCGGTTCGCCAAGTTGTCGGCCAAGGAGCGCGCCGCGTTGCTGGCATTTGTGAATTCGCTGTAGCGGTGATGCTGGCCATCGCGGTGCTGCTCGCTATGAGCGCCGTGAGCGGTGGCATCGTGACTGCCCGCGCCGTTGGCCCGTCGTTCGATCATGCCAAGCTCGCGCAGACCGCGCGAAACGGCTTCATCATCCCCGCTTACCGCGCGTTCGATGCTTCGCTTGCACGCTTCCAGCGCGCGCACAGCGTCCATTGCGCGCCCTCACGCGCGCGGCCCGATTTGAGCGCCTTGCGACCCGCGTTTCGAGATGTGATCGCGGGCTGGGGAGGTGTTGAGCTGATCAGCTTTGGTCCGATCGCGGAACGCAACCGGCGCGAACGCATCTTTTTTTGGCCGGACCGCAGGGGCATCGGGCGGCGGCAAGTGTTGCGTCTTGTGCGCAGCCGATCGACGTCGGTTGTGGAGCCGCAAACGCTGGGCCGGAAGAGCGTCGCGGTGCAGGGGTTGGGCGCGCTGGAGCTGCTGCTCTATCGCGCGGCGCCTCCTGGGGGCCAAGACGTCAAGGCCGATGCCTACCGTTGTCGCTATGCCCGCGCGATCATCGCCAATGTGCGCATGATCATCGCCAACGTCCTCACCGCCTGGTCGCGCACCGGCCGCTTCACGCAACTGTGGCTCAAGCCTGGACCCAACAACCCGGCCTACCTCGATGTCCGGGAACCCACGCTCGAACTGGTGAAAGCGTACGATCAGGCGCTGGAGGAGGTCCGTGATCGGCGGATTGCGCCGGCGCTCGGCTTTGGCCCACGGCGGACCAAGCGGCGACCCGTGCTGTGGCGAAGTCGGCTGACGATGGTGCTGATCAGCGCCAACCTTCGCGCTGCACGCGCGCTTTACACACAAGGCGGACTGGCGCAGGCCTATCTGGCGCGTTTCGGGCAGACGGAAGCCTCGATCGCCCATGTTGCCGAAATCCGCAGCGCGCTGACCTTCGCGTCTGACTCGTCCGCCCGCCTTGCTCAGCACGATGATCCTTTCGCGCTGCAACAAACCGCCCGCAAGCTCATCGCGATCGGCCTACCGCTCAAACGGGCGCGCGTTGACGCGGTTACACACCTCAAACGGGCGGCGGATTTATCGCTCGGGTTCAATGCATCCGATGGCGACTGACCGGCCCGACCAGAGTGTTCCGGGACCGCCGACACCGGCGACCGTCAAGCGTGCGGCCCGTTCTGACAGCGCCCGTGAGCCTGAAGGCGTGGCCAGACCCGAAAGCGCGGGGAGACCCGAAGGCGGGCCAGCGTTGATGGTCGCTGCCAGCGTGCGCCGTGCTGATCGCACCTTCGCGGCCGTGCTGTTCGCGCCCGAACGCGGTCTCATCGCCAGCGCCGCGCTGCCGGGCCGCGGGCATGACGTCGCGGTCAACCCTGTGACGCGAGAATGCGTGGCTTTCGCGCGTCGGCCCGGCACCTTCGCGGTTGCCTTCGGCATCGAACGCCAGCGCGCGCCACGCGCCTTCGCCAGCCCGCCGGGGCGCCATTTTTACGGTCACGGCGTGTTCTCGCCCGACGGGCGGCTGCTCTACACCACCGAGAACGACGTCACGAACGCCACCGGTTGCCTCGGCGTCTGGGACGTGGGTGCCGGATACCGCCGCATCGGCGAACTCGCCTCAGGCGGCGTTGGACCGCACGACCTCAACGTGCTGCCCGATGGTCGTACACTTGTGGTCGCCAACGGTGGGATCGCCACCCACCCCGATGATCCGCGCCGGCCGCTCAACCTTGCCACCATGCGCGCGAACCTCGCCTACATCGACCGCCTGACCGGTGACTTGCTTGAACGCCACGCGCTTGAGGCGGCGCACCAGCGGCTGTCGATCCGGCATCTTGATATCGCCGGCGATGGCACGGTGGTGTTCGGCTGCCAGAACAAGGGCCCGCGGCATCACCCGCACGACCTCATCGGTTTGCACCGCAGGGGGACAAAGCTGCGCCTTTTGGCGGGCGACCGGGTGCTGCACCGGGCGTTGAACCACTACGTGAGTTCGGTGGCGATCGATGCTTCGGGAAGCTTCGCAGCCGTGACCTCATCGCGCGGCCAAAGCGTTGTTTTTGTTGATATTGCGGGCCGACGCGTGATCGGCCAGCAGCGCTTGCGTGATGCCTCGGGCATCGCTTCGGGCGTGTCGCCGGGTCGGTTCGTCATCACGGGAGGTGGTGGCGATGTTGCCCTTGTCGGGCCGCATGGTCGCCCTCAGCGTCTGCCCCAGCGGCCCTGGTCGTGGGACAACCACGCCGTTGCCGTCGTGTGAGAGGATGCGTGGGGCGTTGCGTGCGGCGTCGGCGAGGTGTGGGGCGGTGCGTGCGGCGGCGCACTGCGATGGTGGCTACCGTTGAGCGATGGCAGGGCGGCTCCTGGAGCAAGGGACCCATCGGCTTTAAGTTGAGCCGGGTGCTTAGGTTGACCAGGGGCTTGAACGGAAGGTTGAGCCGCGTCTTCGCCCTTTGATTTCGGGATGCAGACCGCTGCCGTGACCGAGAGCAGTGCGAATGTGTGCGTGCCGATCAGCACCATCGCTCGGTCGCTGTAATCGGCCGTGAGCCAAGTGTTGGCGAGCTTGGGATGCCAGTAAGCCGTGCCCGCTATTTCGCCAAGGCGAGAGGCTCCGTCGTCCAGGCCCCGCAACTGGTCATGCAAGGCATCCAGGAAGATGTATGAACCCGAAAGCGACAAATAATTGAGCGCCAGAAACATCAGGTAGGCCACCAAGGATAGGCCTT
>JBCBJZ010000109.1:0-12725 GCA_038522635.1 Pseudomonadota bacterium
GACCGGAGAGGTCGCCAACAACGTCAATGCGGGCGTTGCGGCATCCGGGATGGCTGCCAACCAAGGCGCCGTCTCCAGCGGCATGGCAACCAGCGGCTCGATCTCCGACAGCGGCTCAGCGAACAGCGATGCGATCGCGTCTGGCGACGTGTTGGCAACCGCAGCCGATGGCGGCGCAGTGACGGCCGGGCAGGCTCAAAACGAGGGCGCTGTAACCGGTGGTGACGGCAGCGGCGGCGTGGCGAACATCACAGCCGATGCAGATAACGCCGAAGCGATCGGCCAGGGCGGCAACGCCAAAGGCCTCTCGCAAGGCGGCAGCGCGGATGCCAACCAGAATGGGATGGTGAGCGACGTCATCACCGGCCTCGTGAACGATCAGTCTGGTGGCGATGGCGGTGCATCGGCCGATAGCACGGTCGATTTCAAACAGACCGCCAACTTCAGTGCGACGCCCTCGATTACGGCGACCACGATCCAGGCCAACAACGCGAACCTCAACGATGCGTCGGCTGTCGATCAAGTCGATGGTGGCATGACGGCAGCGCCAATAAATGGTCCGGTTACGACAAGTGCGCTGGCGAACATCGTGTCGTCGACGTTGGGCTTCGATCCGTTCAGCTACTTCGCGCCCAAGAAGCCGGTGAAGGAGCCAATCAAGAAGGGTGGTGCTGATCACTACTACGGCGATGTGGTCGACAAGAACGAAGTGACGATCGACCAGGACAACGTCATCCAGGGTGGCGCGTCGGTTGAGCTGTCCGTGACGCCGACCGTTACGGTCGGTGACGTGATGTCGGTTGCCGGCAACGGCGGTGCAGGCGGTGATGCGGGCAGCGTCAGCGCAAGCGTCGGCGACATCATGATCGGCGATGCAACGGCGAGCGCCAATGCCGGTGCGGCGCAGGGTGGCAACGCCGACGCTGCTGCAGGCACGGCGAACATAACAATTGGTGCGACGTCGGTCGACGGCGGGACCGGTGGGGCAGCGTCCAATGCGCTAACGGCCGGCAACGCGGCAGCCGGTGCCGGTGGCGATGCAACCGCGACCGGTCCTGAAGCCGCTGCCGGCTTCGCGACCGCTGGAGCCATGACCACGGGTTCAGCTGATACCGGCGCGGTCACGGCCAATCCTGGCAGTGGTAATGCGTCCTCAGGCGATGCTGAGAACGGCGATAGCATCACGGGTAACTCCACCGCCGGTGTGGTTGGCCTCGATGGCAATAGCGTCGTTCAAGGCCCCGCCACCTCTGGTGATGGCGGCAGCATCGATGGCGAGATGGTCGCGTCCGGTGATGTGCTGGGCGGCAATGCGTCAGGTAACGACACCCTCACGGCGACGGGCGCGACTTCGCGGGCGACGCTGACGGCGAACGACATGGGTGGCCAAGCCTCAGCGTCCTCCGGGATGGCGATGGCGACCGGTGGTTCCTCGTCCGAGCTAACAGCATCATCGGCAAGCGACAACGCTTTCAGTGTCGATGCCTCAGAGGCGACGCCTGGTCCTTCCGGTAGCGTTCTCAACGACATCGATACCGGGCGTGCAGCCTCGGGCACGGCGCTGAACACTGCCGACGTTGGCAGCGGTGCTGCCGTGAGCGGCGCGATTGAGACGTCCGCCAACGCGACCAGCGAAGCTGAAGCGAGCGGTACGACCACCGCTACGGCAGGCGAAGGTGGTGCGGCCACCGCAGGCAACGCGTCCAATACCGCCGACATCATCGGTGGTGCGGCCACCGGCGGTGGCGGCATGGCGCCGATCACCGTTGATGCGACAGCCGATGGTGGTGCCGCGGACGGTGGTGATGCCAGCGCGACGTCCACAGCGGGTGCCGCAACGGCCACGCAGAACGCGATGGTCTCAGGCCTGATCACCGAACTCTCCGACGACCAGTCAGGCGGTGATGGCGGTGCCGCGGGCGCAAGCGAAGTCACCTTCATGCAGACGGTCGGCTTCGACGCGAGCCCGGTCATCAACATCCCGATCGAGCAGACCAACAACGCCAACCTTGAAGACGCGACGGCGTTCCTGGCCCCGGCCGATAAAGACGCCGTCAAGGTGCCGACCTTCGACAAGGGGTACGGCAAGGACGCCCACGGCAAAGACGCTTACAAGGTCCACCATGTCGACGTCGTCGACCACAACGTCTTCAACGCTGACCAGGAGAACGTCATCATCGGTGGTCCGCAGATCACCGTGAACGTTGATCCGACCGTGAGCGTTGGTGATGTGACGTCGCTTGGCGGCGCGGGCGGCCAAGGCGGTGCTGGTGGGTCAGCTTCTGCCCTGATCGGCGACGTTGCGGTCGGGACGGTCTCGGCCAGCGCGAATGCTGGCGACGTGGAAGCGGGCAGCGCAGCAGCGACCGCGCTCGATGCGGCGGCCAACGTCGGTGACACCGCATCCAACGGTGGTGTCGGTGGTGCTGCCGCGCTGACCGGGCTGGGTGGAAGCGCTACGGCTGGTAACGGCGGTGCGGCGCTTGCGACAGGCGGAGCGGCAATCAGCGAAGGTGCTGGCGGCGGTGACGTTGAAACGGGTGCAGCTGAAACGGGCAGCGTTGATGCGTCGCCCGGGAGCGGCATCGCCATGTCGGGCGATGCTACGAACGCGATGAGCGAGACGGGCGCGGTTGAGAGCGGGTCGGCAACGGTCGCCGGCAACAGCGTGTCATCGGGCATCGGCGAAACGGGTTCGGGTGGCGATGTTACCGGGACGGTCGAAAGCGGTGATGTGGTCGGTGGCGACGCTTCTGGCGGTAGCTTCGGCCTCGCGGTCGCTGGACTAGCGAGAGCGACCGGGACAGCCAACGATATCGGCGGCGAAGCAACCGGGTCGTCAGGCATGGCCTCAGCCACCGGCGGCAGTTCTGGCGGCGCGATTGCCGGCGAAGCGACGGGCAACAGCTTCGAAGCATCCCCCGGTGCGGCGATGGGCTCAGCCGACGTGGCGAACACCGTCGCATCGCAAAACGGGCCATCCGGCAACGCCACGAACACCGATGCAGTGTCATCGGGCGGTGTTGAAAGTGGCATGGTCATGTTGTCGGCCGATGGCCTCTCGACGGTGACCAACGATGATGACGTGACAGCCATGGGCGGCGATGGCGGTGCAGCCGTCGCGGGTGCTGCCACGAACGCTGAAACGATCACCGGCGGTAGCGCCATCGGTGGCGCGGTCGACGTCGACTCCACCGCAACCGGTGGTGCCGCGTTGGCTGACACTGCGGCCGCAGAGTCTAAAGCTGGAGAGGTGGTTGCAACCCACGAAGGCGCGATCACCGATCTCGTCTCCAACCTGTCGCCCGAACAGGGCGGCGGCGATGGCGGCGCTGGCGGTGCGAGCACGGTCGACTTCATGCAGAACCTTGAGTTCTCGGTGACGCCGACCATCAACATGCCGACCACGCAGACCAACACGGCGCTCTTCAAGGATGCCGTGGCCCTGCCTGAAAAATTCGGTGGGCATGTCGAGGACAAAAACACGTTCGACGCGACCCAATCGAACGTGATCGAAGCCTCGCCCGTCATCAACGTGCAGGTCACGCCGACCGTCGAAGTGGGTGAGGTCTTCTCACGCGGTGGCGAAGGGGGTGCGGCCGGCGATGGCGGTACGGCAAGTGCCACGGTCGGCGATGTCTCGATCGGTGACATCGAGGCGGTCGCGGATGCTGGTGCTGCCATGTCGGGAACGGCGGATGCCACAGGCGGCGCGGCAACCTCTGACGCAGGCAACAGCGAAGCCAATGGCGGCGAAGGCGGCGCGGTTGGCAACACGCTGACCGGCGGTACCGCGACCGCGACCAATGGCGGCATGGCAACGGCTGCCGGCTCAACGGTGATGGCCGGTGTCGCAACCGGTGGTGCGGTCCTGACCGGCGCGGCACTGAGCGGCGGCGTAACGTCATCACCACAGACCGGCATGGCTACTTCCGGTGATGCTGAGAACGGCACGAGCGAAACCGGCGCCTCGCTTGCCGAAGCGGTGTCAACGGCAGGCAATATGCTGGACGCCGGTGATGCCACATCCGGTGATGCCGGCGCGTCGGCTGGGGCAATCTCGGGTGAAGTCGCGGGCGGCGATGCCTCGGGCTTTGATAGCCCCGATGTCATCGCCGGTGCGGCACGCGCCGACGCGACCACGAACGATGTGGGTGGCACCGCTGCAGGCAGTGGAAACGCGACCAGCACAGGAGGCGACAGCGGTACAGCTGAAGGCGGTGGTGTCACCGGCATCAGCTTCGATGCGATCGGCGGTGACGGCGGCATGTCGGGCACAGTTGCCAACATGGTGACCGGTTCAAGTGGTGCAAGTGGCGATGCCACGAACGCCGCGGTCAACAGCGAGATGTCGATGTCCGGCGACGTCACGAACGTAGGCAACGCCGACTCTAATGCCAACTCGGCCATCGCATTCGATGCGACGGGTGGCGAGGCGGCCATGGTCACGGGCGGCGATGCGCTCTCGAACGCGCCGCTTGAGGGTGGCTCGGGCGATGCCGGTGAGGCGATCGTGGCGGCCATGGCGCAAGGCGGCATGGGCGATGGTGGCGATGCAAGCGCCACGTCGATGACGGCAGAGAGCACGACCGTTACGCACAACGGCGAGATCAACGACCTTGTGTCCGATCTTGTTGCCATGCAGAGCGGGTCCGATGGTGGGGATGCTGGCGATAGCGCGGTGTCGTTCACCCAGGACATCGGTTTTGCGGTGAACCCGACGATCGACATGCCGTTCATCCAGCTCAACCAGGCGCAGCTCCACGATGCTTCCGCCGTTGACTTCGAAGATGGTGGCCTGCCGGTTGTCCTGCCCTTCATGATCGACACCGAAAACGCGGCCTAAACGGTCCACGAGATGGCGTCGCGGCGGCTCTTCATGGGCTGCCGCGTCGCTTTTTGGTTTGTCTGAGCGTCGGCCCGCTCTTGCAGGGCCAGTCAAGGGAGCGTTGACACGTGTTGCACCGCTACGAACGGCTGATCCGCCGGCGCTGGGACCAGATCAACGTGCGCGCCGACAAGATGCGGCCGCGCTACGCGCGCGAAGCGGCGCGGGCGACGCGGAACACCGGCTCGTTCCTGGTGTGGACGTTCATCATCGCCCAGGTCTTGAGCAAGAACGGCCTGTTCTTTGGCGATGCGAAGGCGCGCACCTTCGAACCCGATCTTGAGGCACCGCAGTCAGGCGCGAGCGATGCAACACCGGCGACGGCGCTGGCCGTTGCCGCGAGCGACAGCGAAGCCGAAGACGAAACGCTGAGCGGTTACGATGGCTTGCTTGGTGCGCGTGATGACACGCCCGGCTTTGCGCCCGACGACGATGACGCGGAAGCGGGCGACGATGACCTGCCAGGCGATACAACGCCCACTCCTGAGCCGCGCCGGCCCGGTCCTGACGGCCCGGTGGGAAGCAGCACACCGCCCGCACCCATCACCTCCGACCTTGCGATCGATCCCCCGCCAGCGACGCCAGTGCCGCTGCCTCAGCTCGAATTCTTCGACGGGCTTGGCAATTTCTACACCGACCTTGGGCTTGGCCCGAACGTGGGATCGCTGGCGGACCTGGTGGGGACGAGCGCGCAAGGTGAGATTTCCTACGCGTTCACGTTTGTCGCGAACCCGCTCGCGCCGGTGTCGTATTGGCAAGGCGACGGCGATCTTTCCTCCGAGTTGCAACCCTCCGATCGCGACGGCTTCGATGTTGATTGGGCGATCCAGGCGAGCGGCATCGTCGATGGGCAAACGCTGCATTTGCAGGACACCAACGGGTCATCGTCGCAGAGCCAGTTCACGCAAAGCGGGCTGAGTGAGGATAAGGCGGTCGGCAACAGCGCCACGCTAGTGGATGGCCAGGACTGGGACGGCGCGCTGTGGGTGCACGGCAATTATTACGAGTTCAACACGATCATTCAGATCAACGTGCTGTGGGATGAAGACATCGTCTCGGTGGTGCGCGAGGGCGATACGGCGCAGGCGGTCGCTTCGCCGCAGGTGATCTCCACCGGGGACAACGCGCAGGTCAACACCGCCCACATCGTGAGCGTGGATCCGACCGTGGTGGCCGCGCAGCAAGCTGCCGCCGAGGCTGAGGCCGTAGCGCAAGTTGAAGCTGTGGCAGAGGCGGAGGTTGCGGAAGCGGCTGTCGTGGAAGCGGCTGTGGCCGAGGTGACCGTGGAGGAAGCGGTCGAGGCGGAGACGACCACGTCCGACCCGATCGCGCCCGAAGCTTCGTCGGCGGACGGCGAGGCTGAGCCAGACGTGGTGCTGATCCCGGTCGCGCCGCCCGACAACGAGGTGGCTGTTGAAGCGCCGGCGGCTGTGCCCACAACAAGCGAACCTGATCCGGTGGCGGCACCGTCTTCCGCGCCGACGCCTGTGGCGGCTGCGTTGGTCGACACGCAAGAGCCCGAGCCATCGGCGCCGGCGACGGCGCAGGCCGTTCCTGAAGCGGCGGACGTGCCGGCGTTGGATGTTCCGGTCGCCACGGTTGGTGCTCCCGCGATCGAGCCTGCGGCTGAGCCGGCTCTCGCGGAAGTCGCCGAGGCGATCGAACCTGACGAACCGGTTGTACTGGTTGAGGCGCCGGAGCCCGTGGCGCCGACTGAACCGCTCCCGGTCGAGACAGCGGAGGTGGCCGAGTTTGAAGAGCCGATTGTGCTGGTTGAGGCGCCGGAGCCTGTAGCGCCGGCCGAACCGCTTGCGGTTGAAGCGCCCGCGCGGGTCGAACCTGAAGACCCGGTCGTGCCGGCGGAGGTCACGGAGCCCGTTGCGCCTGCCGACATGGTACCGGTCGAAACGGATAACGTTGGCACCGCCCACGCCGAACCGCCTGCGCCAACTGCGCCTACGGCCACCACCGCCGAGCCCGCCGAAGAAGCGCTCGTGCATCAAATGGTGCTAGGCGGCTACGAAGCCCACCACGCAGCGGTGCAGGTCAACGCGATCGTGGATTTCGACGATATCTTCTACAGCCTTGAAGATGACATCACCGGCGGTGGCCTGTTTGAGGACCTCGGCGTGTTCGCAGACGTCATGAGCAGCGGTCACAGCCAGACGAACGATGCCCATTTTTACACGCACTCCAGTGCCGCCGCCGCGCCCGATGCGGCCAACGCCTATTATCACTTCGGCCGTGATGACCAGCACATCGAGGAAATTGACGGCAACTATTTCGAATTCAATACCATTTTTCAGGTCAATATTATTTCAGACCGTCAGGAATTCGATTGGATCACCAATGGCGGCAATGACCAGGGCGATATCGCCTCTGGCGGGAACTTTATGTTTAACGAGGCTACCATCCTCAGCAATGATCACCAGGACGATCTTTTCGTTTCGGGGCAATACACCGAATACAACCTTGTACTGCAGATCAACTCGATTGAGGACAACGACACGATCCATCAGCACAGCGCCCTCGATCACACGGGCAGTGCTGATCCGCTGAACGTTGTGGGTGCCGACGGTGATGATGGCGAGGACGGTGGCATCTTCAACGTGAGCGTGCCCGGCACCCACGAAAACGCCTTCGATCGGCTAACGGACGGCCTGTTTTAGCCTTCCCTTGACTGAAAGCGTTTCGCGCCCAAGCGCAGGCGCGATGATCGTGCCGCGCGCGCTGGCATAGCGTTTGCTGTTTTGGACGTGCGTCGAGGACCTTGCGGCGCGTGCCCCGCTTGCCAAGCCCGAAAGATCACGATGACCAGCACATCGTTAACCGTCACAGCCAACCCGCTTGTCACGGCCGCATCTCCCGCAGCCGGCGCGAGCGTGGAACCCGGGTGGCCAGGCAATGAGCAAGGCGCTGGGCAAGGCCGCGAACACGTGCCGCCGGGCGCACCAGGTGGATCAACCCCACCGCCCGCCGCGTCCGCCGGAACGGCCGCCGCAGCCACACCGGCTGATGGCGGCAAGGGCAGCCCCGACTTGCCGCCGCTCGAAGCCTGGCGCCGCGTGTTGCGCAGCAATTTCTTCGCGGTCGCGATCTTCTCAGTCTTCATCAACCTGCTGATGCTGACGATCCCGATCTACCTGTTCCAGATTTCCGACCGCGTGCTGACCAGCCGCAGCCTCGATACGCTCGTGATGTTGTCTTTGCTGGCGGGCGCGTTCATTGCGATTTTGTCGCTGCTTGACGTTATGCGCCGACGCGTTCTGGGACGGGTGGCGACGCAAACCGAAACGATCCTGGGCGGCCCCGTCCTTGCCGGGCTGGTTAACACCGCGCGCTTGAGCGACGACGGCAGCGTGAGTGTGCTGCGCAATCTGCATCAGGTGCGCAGCTTCATATCCGGCCCGGTGATGTTGATGCTGTTCGACGCGCCGATGGCCCCGCTCTACTTCGCAGCCGTGTTCCTGATCCACCCCCATCTGGGCATGATCGCTGTCGGCTCCAGCTTGCTGTTGTTGGTGATCGCGATCCTCAACCAGCGTCTCACGTCCGATACGTTCGCCAACGCCAGTTTGCATGCCTCAAAGGCCGATGAGCATGCGGAGTCGCTGGCTCGCAACGCCCAGGTCGTCAACGCGATGGGGATGCTGAACCAGGGCGTTTTGATGTGGGGGCGCGAGCAGGCCAAGGCGCTGACCGATCAGTTGCGCGCCCTCGATCGCAACTTCTGGATCAGCGGGTTGTCGAAATTCATTCGTCTGCTGACGCAAATCGCGATGCTCGGCTGGGGTGGTTATCTGGCGCTGAACGGTGAACTGACCGGCGGCATGATGATCGCGGCTTCGATCATTGCAGGGCGCGCGCTGCAACCGGTCGAGGGGATGATTGAGGGCTGGCGTACGCTTGCGCAAACGCGCACGGCCTATAAGCGCGTGCAATTGATGCTTGAGAATATGGACCATGAGGGCCCCAAGCTGATGCTGCCCAAGCCATCGGGCGAGCTGGTCGCGGAGAAGATCCTCTACCTGCCCAAGGGCGTGAAGAAGCCGGTGCTGAACGGCATCAACTTCAAAATCGAAGCAAGTGAGTCGATGGCGGTGGTCGGTCCATCGGGGTCGGGGAAATCGACGCTGTCGCGTATCCTGGTGGGGTGTTTGCATCCGACCGCGGGCGCTGTCCGCCTCGATGGTACTGAGATCCGCAATTGGCATCCCCAGCAGTTCGGCGCTTACACCGGATACTTGCCGCAGGATGTTGAGCTGTTTCCCGGCTCCATCAAGCAGAACATTTGCCGGCTCGATGAGGTCGTCGACGACGAGAAGGTTTTCGAGGCAGCCTCGCTTGCGGGCGTCCACGAGATGATTTCGTCGCTGCCAAAGGGCTACGAGACGGTACTTGAATCAAACGGCGCGCCCTTGTCGGGCGGGCAAAAGCAGCGGGTCGCGTTGGCGCGCGCCTTCTACGGCATGCCCTCGCTGGTGATCCTTGATGAGCCCAACTCGAACCTCGATGCCGCCGGCGAGGCTGCCCTGACGCGCACACTGGAGCGCGCGAAGGCTCGGGGCATCACGGTGGTGGTGATCACGCAGCGGCCGGCCCTTTTGAACAGCGTCGACAAGGTGCTGATCCTGCGGGCGGGGCGCATCGAAGCGTTGGGCACACCTCAAGAGGTGCTGCGGCGGCTGGCGCGACCTGACGGGAAGTCTGCACCTGCGCCTTCGCCTTCACCTGCGAAGACAACGGTTGCCGCGCCATCGCGTCCCCAGAGCGCATAGCAAAAGGACGGATCGCGTATGCTGCTCAACTATCCCGGTCTCAAACAGTGGTACACCGAGGTCCCGCGCAGTTCGCGCGTGCCCACGATCACCGGTTTTGCAATCCTCTTCGCGTGGGCGGGCGGCTTTGGCTATTGGGCGAGCGCTGCGCCGATCGATGGTGCGGTGGTCGCCTCAGGTTCGTTCGTCGCCACCGGGCAGAACAAGCAGGTCCAGCATTTGGAAGGCGGCATCGTTCGCGCGATCCTGGTGCGCGAAGGCGACCTGGTGAAAGCTGGGCAACGGCTCGTGCGCCTCGATGCGACGGCGTCGAAGGCGAAGCTGCAGCGCTTGCGTTTGCGCCGCACACGCCTACTTGCCATGCGCGCGCGCCTACAGGCTGAAACGAAGCTCTCGCTCAAGATCAGTTGGCCGCGCGCCATCACCTCGCGGCGCGAGCAGAGGTCGATCGCCGACCTGATGCAGCGCCAGCAGATCGAAGCGCGTGCGCGCGCAACGCGGCTTGGCGATGAGATCAAGGTTCTGCGCAAGGAGATCGCGGGGCTGAAAGAAACCATCAAAGGGTTCAAGGCGGTCTCGCAGGCGATGGGGCGTCAGCTGAAGTTGTTCCGCATCGAACTCAACGACAAGCGCAAGTTGATCGGGCGCAAATTGGTGCGCAAGTCCGACATCCTTGCTGTCCAGCGGGCCGAGGCGCGGCTGGTGGGCGAACTGGGCCAGATCACGAGCCGGGTCGCCGATGCGCTGCATCGGGTTGCGCGCGCGGAACAGCAGATCGCGCACTTGCGCTCCACCGCGATCCAGAAGGCGGTTGAAGAGTTGCGCGTCGTCGAAACCGAACTCGATGACGTCGAAGAGCAAGTTCGCGCGGCGCGTGATGTGGTGACACGGGTCGATGTGCGCGCGCCCGTCGGCGGCATCATCGTCAAGCTGAACTACAACACTACCGGCGGCGTTGTCTCACCGGGTGCTGTGATCTTGGAGATGGTCCCCGTCGACGCCGATCTGATCATCGAAGCGCGCGTGCAGCCCAGCGAGATCACATATCTGAAGCAGGGCCAGGACTCGCTCGTCCGACTGAACGGCATCAACCAACGCGTTGTGCCGATGATCGCCGGCAAGGTCGTCTACATTTCCGCTGATGCGGTGGATGAGCGGGCGGGGCAATCGGCGGCTGCCTTGAGCGGGCGCCAGTTCGTGGTGCGCGTCGAACTCAACCAGGCGGAAGCGCGTGCCAAAGCGCCAGGCTTTCGCCCGACACCTGGGTTGCCGGCTGAGGTGTTCATCCGCACCGGTCAGCGTACGTTTTTCGATTATCTGCTAAAACCGATCCTCGACAGCTTCGCGCGCGCCTTCCGTGAGCAGTGACGCCAGTATCGAGCCGGGACGCGCGCAGGTCGGGCTGACGTGGGCGCCGATGATCTGGAGTTCATCCGCTTCAGGTGGGATCACCTGAGGCGAAAGATGAACGGCAAAGCAAAAGCCTAGATGTCGGTTCCGCTTCAAGCTGAGGCGAACCGAGTCTAACCTGCTCGTGCGGTTTGCTCGCCCCTCCCCCCTCAAACGCTCAATCGGATCGTCGCCCCGCCATGATCGTTGATGAAATCCGCTCAAACCGGGTCAGCACGGCCACCGGGCTTACACAGTTCTATCTTGAAGCCGGCCCGCCCGATGCGCCGGTCCTCCTGCTCCTTCACGGTTTCCCGGAGCTAGCGTTCAGTTGGCGCAAAGTCATGCCGCCGCTCGCGCGTCTTGGCTTCCGCGTGGTCGCGCCTGACCAGCGCGGCTATGGGCAGACCACGGGATGGGTGGATGGCTTCGATGGTGACGTCGAGAGCTACCGCCTCGTGCGGTTGGCGGGCGATGCGGTCGCGTTCCTGGCGGCGATTGGCGCGCGTGACGCTACCGCCGTCATCGGCCACGATTTTGGATCGCCCGTTGCGCACGCGGCCGCGCTGATGCGACCCGACGTGTTTCGCGCATGCGTGATGATGAGCGCGCCCGTCCCCTCGCCTCAGGCGCTGCCGCTGGGCGCAACCAGAGCTGACGCAAGCGCCAGTGCGCGTGAAAGCGACCGTGAAAGCGACCGGGACGTCCACGCCGATCTCGCGACGCTGCCGCGCCCGCGCAAGCACTACCAATGGTACTATTCCACCCGCGACGCGGCTCAAGAGATGCTGACGCCGCCCGAAGGGTTGCACGCGTTTTTGCGCGCCTATTACCACGTGAAAAGCGCGGACTGGGCTGATAATCGGCCTGAGCCGCTGGCGCGGTGGTCGGCTGAGGCGCTTGCGCGGCTGCCGACCTATTACGTCATGGACCTCGCCGACACGATGCCTGAAGCGGTGGCACCCCATGCGCCATCGCCGGATGAAGTGAGGGCGGCGACCTGGCTCACCGATGATGAACTCGCCGTCTATGTTGAGCGCTTCCAGGCGCGAGGATTTCAAGCGCCGCTCAATTGGTACCGCTGCCAGACGGAGGGGCGGAACGCGGCCGATCTCCGCCTCTGGGCCGGGCAGCGCTTGGCCGTGCCCACAGCCTTCATCGCGGGTGCGTCCGATTGGGGCATCCACCAGGTGCCCGGCGCCCTGGCGGCCATGGAAACGTCGGGCAGCACAGACTACCGCGGGACCACGTTGGTCCCGGGTGCCGGGCACTGGGTCCAACAGGAACGCCCCGACGAGGTGGTCGCAGCGCTCACAGCGTTCCTACAATCGCTCGCGTAGGGGGCAGGACCCTCGTGAGATGGCCGCCGGTGCCGCCGCCAGCGAACTGGTCGTTGGTGGCCTCGTTGGTGGCTTGAGGCCTCGGGGGTGAATTGAGGCCAGGGGAGCAACGCGACCCGGCGCCAGCGCCGCCCCATCGGAGCGCCTTCAGCGCGTGAGATCAAACATGGCGGAGGGAGAGGGATTCGCTGAGCCTTTGAAATTGTTGTGTTTTCCCTGTTGTCCCTTCTCGATGGGCCGTTTGGTTGCCGTTTTGTGGCACAGTTGGCAGGGCAAAGCGTCGTGTGTGGGGGTAAGCGTGACGGCGGGAAGCGGTGACGGTGAGCGTTA
>JBCBJZ010000110.1:0-12719 GCA_038522635.1 Pseudomonadota bacterium
CAGGCCGTGCTTGAAGATCTGCACGTGGCCCGGGCAGTTCATCGGCTTGTAGCAGAACACGCGCTCGTCGGGCAGCTCGGTGGTGAACATGTTCTCGCCGTAGTTCTCCCAATGGCCCGACAGCTCCCAATAGCTGCGTTCCATGATGTCGGGCGAGTTGACCTCCTGGTAGCCGGCTTCCTGCTGGCGCCGCCGCATGTAGTTGATCAGGTTCTGGAACAACCGCCAGCCCTTTTCGTGCCAGAAGACGGCGCCGGGGGCGGCCTCCTGGAAGTGGAACAGATCCATTTCGCGGCCAAGCTTGCGGTGGTCGCGCTTTTCAGCCTCTTCCTGTTGCGTGAGGAACGCGTCCAGGTCGTCCTGGCTGGCAAAAGCCGTCCCGTAAATGCGCTGCAGCATGGGGCGCGTTGAATCACCGCGCCAATACGCACCCGCGATCGAGCGTAGCTTGAACGCCTTGCCGATCTGCCCCGTGGAAACCATGTGCGGCCCGCGGCACAGGTCCTGCCAGTCCCCTTGCGCGTAGATCTTCACGTCCTCGCCCTCGGGGATCATATCGACGAGTTCAACCTTGTAGGCTTCGCCCTTGTCCGCGAAGTACGCCTTCGCCTTTTCGCGACTCCACACATCCTTGGTGAACGGCTTGTTGCGCTTGATGATCTCGTGCATGCGCTTTTCGATCAGCGGCAACTCATCGGGCGTGAACGGCGCGGGCCGGTCGAAATCATAGTAAAAGCCGGTTTCGATCACCGGGCCGATCGTCACCTGCGTGCCGGGGAACAGCTCTTGTACCGCTTCGGCGAGCACGTGAGCGGCGTCGTGACGGATTAGCTCGAGCGCTTCGGGCGATTCACGGTTGAGAATTTGGATCGCGCCGCTGCGCTCGATCGGGTCGGCCAGATCGCGCAGTTCGCCGTCAAGCGTGATGGCGACGGCCTTTTTGGCGAGCGACTTTGAGATGCCAGCGGCCAGTTCGCGCCCGGTGATACCGGCCGGGTGCTCGCGGGCGGCACCGTCAGGAAACGTCAGCGTGATCATCTCGTTGGTGGCGGGGGCAGACATGATGGACCTCTCAATCGCGGCGCACGGTGCCGCGTAAGATGTTGTGTTGGGACGTGAAAAGCGCGGACGCCAGCCGCAAGCGCCACCGGTGTCGCCACGGGCGATGACATCGCAGCCCGGCAAGGGTGCCTGTGCAGCAGCACCAGCCCTAAACACGCGCGCAGGTTGTGGTTGCAGCACGCCTGATCGCGCGCCGCCCTCTGTTAGCGCTGTTGGGACGGGCCGTCGACCCCCGTTTGCGCTGCATCATCATCGTCGTGCATACGCGTCCAAAGACCGTAGCGCCAAGGTTGCAGCGTGTGATGCGTTTCACGCAGGTCGGGCGGGGGATCATAACCGCTCGTGCCGCCCGGGCGACAACGCCACAGCCGCGAAAGTGTCAGCCAGCCGCCGCGCCACGCCCCGTTGAGCGTGATCGCGTCGAGCGCGTATTGCGAACAGGTGGGCAGGTGCCGGCACTGCTGGCCGATGAACGGCTTTAGCGTCCAGCGGTAAGCGTGAACGGGCAGTTTCAACAAAAACGCGGGCACGCGGGCAAGCTGCGCGTGGATGCTGCCCCGCTCCATCGGCATCACTCAGGCCGCAGCCGGCGCATCGACCTCGTCGAGGGCCCGGCTCACCGCGTCGAACACCAGCAGCGTGGAGGCATGGCGCCCACGGTAATCGCGAACCAATTCTAGCGCGGCGAGGTCAGCCCAGCGCCCTTCCGGAACCGGCCCGCCCTCCTTCAACATGCGCTTCATCGTAGCGGCGATCCCGCGCAATTCGTTGAGCGACGTCCCAACGATGTTGCGGGCCATCACGGCGGCTGCCGCTTGGCCCAGCAAACAAGCCTTGATCTCGTGGGCGTAATCGCTCACCACGCCATTGGTGACATTGAGGTCGACGACGATCTTGGACCCGCAAAGCTTTGAGTGCGCCTCAGCCGAGGCATCGGGAGCCTTAAGCCGCCCGACACGGCCGATGTTGGCGGCCAAATCCAGGATGTTCGCCGAATAGATGTCGTCGAGGTCGCTCATCATGCGGTCCTTGTTGATCTCTTCAACGATATTGCCAAGCGCCCGCGCGATTGCAAGGCCAGGCGACAAAGAGCACCATTGTAGGGGCTTGAAGCGGCTTCGGCTGACAACCGCAGCGCGACAGACGTGCATCGCACAGCCTGTTCAGGTAGGCCTTCGACCATCCACGCACAGACATGGAGCTGACCGGTGTCTTTCGATCCTCCCGGCGACAAACACGCCCTTGAAGCGGGCGACGTCGTGACCCCACGCTTCGACGCTCACGGCCTCATCGCCTGCGTCGCCTGTGATGCCGCCACGGGCGAAGCGCTGATGCTCGCATGGATGAATGCGGAGGCCTTGGAGCGCACGCTACGTTCGGGCTACGCGCACTTCTGGAGCCGTTCGCGCGCCTCGCTTTGGATGAAGGGCGAGACCAGCGGCAATCGCTTGCGTGTGCTTGAAGCACGGATCGATTGCGACCAGGACGCGATGGTGCTGAAGGTGGAGGTCGAAGGCGATGGAAGCGCGTGCCACACGGGTGCGCGCAGCTGCTTTTACCGGCGCGTCATCGTGGATGATCCCGCAGGCGATGGTGCGCCCAGGTTGGAGCGGATCGACCACGCTTGAGCCGCGCCGGCGAACTTCGCCGGACTGAACCACCAGAGCCGCCATACCAGGTCCGCCCGGCACAACGCTTGCACACCTCGTTTGCGCTTTACCATGCGAACGTGTGCGATCGGACCGCCCGGAAAGGCTCATCATGGGGTTAACCGCCTCGGCGCGCAGCCAAGCGCCGGCTTTGTCGGCGCCAGCGCACCCAACGTCGTCACCACCATGCGCGAATCGACCGGCCCTGGCGGCAGGCCCTGACCCGCGCGCCAAAATCGGCCTTGCACTCGGTGGTGGCGCGGCGCTCGGCTGGACCCACATCGGCATCCTGCGCGCGCTCGAAGCGCGTGGCATCCGCCCTGACATCGTCGCCGGCACATCGATCGGCGCAGTGGTGGGCGGTGGCTACGCGGCCGGCCATCTCGATGCCTTGGAAGCGTTCGCGCGCGGGCTGACGCGACGCAAAGTCTTTGGATACCTCGACTTCAACGTGACCGGCACCGGGCTCATTTCGGGACAACGCCTGTGCACCAAGCTCGAAGAAACGCTCAAGGGCGTCGACATCGAGGATCTTGAACGCACCTTCGTGGCGGTCGCCGCCGAAATCGGGACCGGGCATGAACTGTGGCTCTCGCGCGGTTCCCTTGTGCAAGCGATCCGCGCTTCCTACGCGCTGCCGGGCATCTTTAGGCCCGTCAACGTCAACGGACGCTGGCTGTTCGATGGCGCGCTCACCAACCCGATCCCGGTGTCCGTATGCCGCGCGCTCGGCGCGCGCTACGTCATCGCGGTCAACCTCAATGCCGACACGACCGGCCGCGGTACCGTGGAGCCCAACTTCGACGTTGGCAGCGCCAACGCGACGCCGGCCGACCCCGCTCTGAGCGAGCAGCCGGCGGCTGGCGGCGTGCGCAAGTTGCTGCAACGCCAGCTCTTCGGCCGCACGGGGGAGGACAATCCCGTACCCGGCATTTCAACCGTGATGATCGACGCGTTCAGCATCGTGCAGGACCGCATCTCGCGCGCGCGCCTTGCTGGCGACCCGCCCGATATCGTGCTGAAGCCGCGCCTCCAGGGGATCGGCCTGTTCGATTTTCACCGCGCTGAGGAGATGATCGCCCGGGGCGAAGAGGTTGTGGCACGCGAGGCCGACGACCTTGACCACGACTTAAGCGCCCGCGGTCTCAAGGGCGTTAACCAGGATCGTGACGCGCTGCCACGGCCCTTGGACGCCAACGAAAGCGCACGCGGCCTCGCATCGCCTGAGGTGGCTGAAGCCCCTGCGCCTTGATCCGTTGTCACCAACGCTGTGGTCGCTCACGCGGACATCGATTTAACAATGCGCCACCCGCGAAAGGCACACTAGGCAGAGCAACGGTCGCAAAGTGCGCATCAACGGCTGAAGTTAGATCATCCTTGGTCGATTTCGGGCTCACCTATGGTGATCCCGTCAATCGCCCGATGATCTAGCCGGTCGCGATGTAGCTGCGCAGCGATTCCGCCTCCATCTCGACTTCAGCGGCGCGGAACTTCACCACATCGCTTGCAGACACGATCCCGCACAGCCCGTCCTGGCTCACGATCGGCAGATGGCGGAACCGCCCTTCGCTCATCTTGGTGGTGAGATCATCCAACGTGTCGCCAAGCGTGCCGGTTACCAGTTCACGGGTCATGGTGCCACGAACGTTCTCGCTGAGGCACACCGCACCATCACGGGCAAGCCGCCGGATGATGTCACGCTCTGACACGATACCCACGGCGCGATCGGCCGCATCCACGATCACCACCGCCCCGATGCGGCGTCTGGCCAGGATCTCTACGATGTCGGCAAGGCTCACGTCCTCGCGCGCGGTGATCACCGCACGGCCCTTTTCGTTCAGAATGCTGGCAACATTCATCGGCGTAACTCCCTGGTGGGCAGGGACACCGTTCAGCACGCAGCTCACAGCGGTTAGCGGTCGCGTGGCGAAATGGCAGAGACACCAGCGCCGGAAGGCCCCTCAACATCGGGGCAGCTGTGATCACGAGCCGCTGTCAGCCTGGCACTTTTGCATGCCGCACGCGCGCGCTGCCCGCTTGGCACAACCTTCGACCGACAAACGGTTGCTGCGCTGAAACTCAAGAAGGGGGGACGCAGCGACCCTGCATGTTGACCACCGCACGCGGTGGTGGTGGAGCAGCTTGCGACAATCCCGCACAGGTCGCAAGCCGTTACTGCAAAGCTTCTAAATGCTGGCGTCGCAGGTGACGCGGATCGAACAGGCCGAACAACAAAAACCCCGCAACATAGCCGCCCAAGTGCACTTCCCACGCGATCCGCCCCCCGCTCAACTCAAGTGGCACCAAAGCGAGCGCCAAGTTGATCGCGACGAAAACGAGCGTCATCGACACAACCTGCCGGTTGGCCAAAGCTTCGCGCAGCGGCATCAACGGCAGAATGGGCCGGGCGCGAGGTACGGTAAACGCCTCCTCATCCAGACGCGCCTCCATGCCCACATAAACGGGCCTCGCGAACATGAAGCGAAACGCGCCGCCCATCAGGCCGGAAATGGCACCCGATGCCCCGACCACGGGTGCAAACAACCCGTAGTGCACGCCCCAGAAGACCAACGCGCCGGCCAACGCGCAAACGGCGAAAAACATGATGAACCGCGGTGTGCCGATGCGCCAGGCGAGCGGCGTTGCGAAGGCCAGCATCCAGGCTGAATTGAGAAACAGATGCGCGTAGTCGCCATGCACGAAGGCGTGGCTCAGCGGTGAAGTGAAGGCCGCCCAGTCGCCGCCCGGGATCTGCGCGACCACCGCCTGATCAAGCCCTCCGTAGCGCCCGGGGATGAAGGCCAGCGCCCACGACAGCCAGATGGCCTGATCAGCAGGCAGAGCGAGGGTGCGAAACAGATGCAGCGCGATGAAACCGGCAATGAAGATCAACACGACCGGGGGCGCGTTGAAGAACGGTTGGCGTTTTGCCAAGGCCTGATCCCCTCCTAAGCGCAAGCGCTGTTGCGGGCGCGATGCACGAAGCGATGCGCAAGCCCCCTAGTCTGATGGACGTGTTGCGATAGCAGCGAAGCACGGATTCTCCAACGCTGACAGCGCTCTCCCTTCGCTCACCGCGACCCATGCCGGGCAGCGCGCTCGGCCCCGCGCTTGCCCTCGCCGCCTAAGCTGGCACGGAAGCTGCTCTTCCCGTCAGCACCCGGCAGGGCCCGGACAACGCGCCCAACATCGACACGCCCCACCGCGGGCCCATGACTTAACGGGACGGCAGCGCCGCGCTCCGCGCAAAGCGCGAACGGCGCAAACGCCGCCTCCCATCCGCGCAAGCGGGGAAGCGAAGCGAAACATCGATGCAGCAACGTACCAATCAGGTTCTCTACGCGTATTGGAATGGCGTGCGCGGCAGCCGTATCGCACCCAGGCGGTTCGAAATCGAGCCTGCGCGGATCGCCTCGATCCTACCGGAAACCTTCATTCTGGAGCGTGCGAACAGCGACACCTACCGGTTCCGGCTGGCGGGCACGCGCCTTTGTGAGCTGTTCGCGCGTGAATTTCGCGGCAGCAACTTTCTGGACCTCTGGCGCGAAGATGATCGCACCACCCTTACGCATCGTCTGCACGCGTTATGCGAACATGGTGCGGGCGGCCTGCTGACCTTCGAAGCGGTCTACGCGCCCAGCCTGCATGAGCGCGCCTTCCCCCGCAGCGCTGAAGCTGCTGACGTGCGCACGGTGCGTTTTGAGTTGCTGTTGCTGCCGCTCATCCATACCGACAACATCGTGACACGGTTCGTTGGTGCCGCAAGCGCACTCGACCAACACGATTGGCTCGGCCAAAACACGCTGCATCATTTGCGGCTCGTCGAAAGCACGCTGCTCTGGCCTGACGGCGAACCGCGCCCGCTCAACCGGTCAACGCTCTCGCCCAAGCCCGTGCTCGCCAACGTCAACGGCGCCCGCCTCGTGCGTCAGGACCGGCGGCAGTTCCGCGTCTATGATGGTGGGCTCTCGCAGTCGGCCGCACCAACCGACAAGCCGGCGATCGTGCCATCGTCTCAAAACGACAACGCCGATTAGGTCTTCGTTAAAGCGCCGCCGCCATAGTGATCGTCAAAGACGCCGTTCGCACGCGTACGTCTTGCAGATAGGACCCGCTTGGCGTCCGCCCGCCCATGCACGCATGGGCCTCACCGTTTGCCGGTGAGGGGGCGGCCCGCCGGATAAGCGCGCTTGGCAAGCAGGATCACGATGGCCACAACACTCACAACCCTCAACCGCGGTGCTGACGTCCTTAACACGCGGATCGTGCCCGATCGCCGCCGCTACCGGCGCGTGCCTTTGACGCTGCTCGGCCGCTTCATGCGCGCCAACAAGGAAGAGTTTCCGTGCAAGCTGATCGACGTCTCGGTCGGCGGCATTTCCGTGATGGCGCCCGCGGACGTTGACGATGGCGAACGCATCATCGCCTATTTCGATCAGCTCGGTGGCCTTGAAGGCCATGTGGTGCGCCCTTTCGAAGGCGGTTTCGCCCTCGCCCTGACGGCGACGTCGCACAAGCGCGAGAAGCTTGCGGCGCAACTCACCTGGCTCCTCAACCGGCACGAACTCGACCCGGCCGATGAGCGTCGCCACGACCGCATCAAGCCGAACGACGGGTCTTCGTCCCTGGCCTTGGCCGGCGGCATCGTCATCCAGTGTCAGGTGATGGACGTGTCGATCTCGGGCGCTTCCGTTGGCACAACGGCGCGGCCTGACATCGGCAGCACGGTGGTGTTGGGGAAACTGCGCGCCCGCGTGGTCCGCCACCACGACCAAGGCATTGGTGTGCAGTTCATCGACACGGACGCGGCCAACCTCGTACGCCAACGCTTCGGCGCCTGACGCCTGACGCTTTCGCGGGCCGCTCGCCCGAAGTCATGCGCCCTTTGATCTCAGAGGTTCCAGTTCACCGGTCCGCGCCTCGCGCTTCGGACCGGAGGCGGCACACTTGCGCCAGCGCAACCGTATCAGGATCATTCGCATCAAGGTTAAGAGAACCTCACCAGAAAACAAGGCATCTGATCCAATATTGACGAGAGTTTAGTTCAAAGGCTCATGCCCAAAGTTACGGTACTTCGTTTGTTTTCGCGTATCACTCTTCCTGACGATCGGGGGATCAAATGTGGTGCGTTATTAAGTTTGGCTGCGCAGGCGTTTTGTGCGTCCTTCTCGCAGCAACAGCGGCTGCGAATACAAAAACGATAGCCAGCCAAAAGGGTAAAAACCCATCACCGTTTATGCGCGTTCATGGGGCGGCCCAAGCGCCATACGGTTTCATCGCCTTTTGCCGAAGCCATGCCGATGAGTGCCGGCGCCGCTCGGTGTCCTACCGTCGGCTACAATTGACGCCGACCCGCCTTAACGCGCTGGAGACGGTCAACCGGACGGTCAACACCATGGTCACGCCGGAAACCGACCAGGTGCTCTACGGGGTGCGCGAACATTGGACATTGCCGCGGCAAAAGGGCGATTGCGAAGACTACGTCCTGCTCAAGCGGCGTATGCTGATCCAGCGGGGCTGGCCTTCAGGCGCGCTGCTGATCACGGTTGTGCGCGATGAGGTCGGCGAAGGGCATGCCGTTTTGACGGTGCGTACCGCGCAAGGCGATTTCATTCTCGATAACAAAAACGACCGCATCAAATATTGGTTCGATACGCCTTATCGCTTTTTGATGCGCCAATCGTATTTGAACCCAACAAGCTGGGTGGCGCTTGCGCCCGACCTTAACCATGCGCAAACGACACGGCTTGGTACGCGCTAAGCCGTTCCAAGCTGCAGGTCTCTGATCGTTCGCGAAACAGCGTGACGTGGCTTGCAACTGAAATTGATTGTCCCTTTGGCGCGCCGTCAGAAAGAGCGCCAACGGATTGAAAAGGATTGGTCCGACCGCCTCACCCTGCCATCCCCGACCCCACGGTTGGACCAAGACTCAGACCGTTCTCGCCCATCACGAGAACGGTCTTTTTTTGTCCGGCCGTCCCGTTGATCGACTTTAAACGTCGGATTGCGGTCTTAAGCCTTCCGCGTACTCCTTCCAACGCTTCACGTAGTGCGCTGCGCCTTGTGCCACGCGGGCGGCGTCCTCCTCGCTCAACGTGCGTACCACCTTTGCCGGCGTGCCCATCACCAAGGTGCGCGGCGGGATGACCTTGCCTTCAGGCACCAGAGCGCCAGCGCCCACCAACGCGCCCGCGCCGATGCGCGCGCCGTTCAGAACGATCGCGCCGATCCCGATCAACGCACCATCCTCAATCGTGCACCCGTGCAGCATCGCCATGTGCCCGATGGTGCAGTCTTCACCGATGGTGAGCGGGAAACCCGGGTCGACATGGGCCACGCACGCCTCTTGGATGTTTGAGCGCGCGCCAATCGTCACCGGTTCGTTGTCGGCGCGAACAACGCTGTTGAACCAGATCGAGACGTCCGCGCCGATCGTGACGTCGCCGATTACGGTGGCGTTGTCGGCGACGAAGTACGTGCCCGCGCCGGGTGTGCGGACCTGTTTGTCGTGAAGCGCATAGAGCATGGGCGTGTTTCCGAATGGTTTTGAGATGAAGAGGTGGGATCATGGAGAAGCGAGAGAGGAGCGTTGAAGCCCGTGCTTAGAGACAGGACGCGCTGCCCCTCAGACGCAAAGAAACGTCACAGGCTGGCCGTCATACCGCCGTCCACCACCATTTCGCTGCCCGTGATGAAGGCCGCCTCGTCGCTTGCCAGGAACGCCACCGCATGGGCCACATCTTCTGGCGTCCCGAAGCGCCGCAAGGGCGTTTGATCGTTCAGGGCTTTCGAGACCATCGGGTTGCGCACGAAGCGCTCGGTCAACTTGGTTTCGATGAAGCCCGGGGCGACCGCATTGACGCGCACCCCGTGTCCGGCAAACTCAACCGCGAGTGCACGCGTCAGCGCGGACATCGCACCTTTGGTCACCGCGTAAGCCCCCAACTGGCGCAAACTGCGCTGCGCCATGATCGACGATATGTTGACGATGTTGGCGCCCGGGGCCCGTTGTAACAGCGGGAGGCTCTCACGCGCCAAGCGGAATGCTCCGTCAAGATTGACCGCGCGGATCGTCTCCCATTGCGCATCGGTTAAGTGGCGGATGTCGGCGCGGATGTTGAGCCCGGCATTGTTGATGAGCACATCGAGTTTGCCGGCGCCAAGTTCGGCCGTTTGCGCCAACACACCGGCGCAGGCGCCGGGATCGGTCACATCGAAACGTGCAGCACTCGCTGTCCCGCCTTCGTCGCGCAGGGCCTGCGCGCAGGCGTCTGCCGCATCGCCGTCGACGTCGGTCACAAAGCAGTGGGCACCTTCGCGCGCCAACGCCTGCGCAACGGCCCGGCCGATCCCGGCGCCCGCTCCCGTGATCAACGCCAACCGCGTTGCAAACCGCTGCCTTTCAGCCATCGTCGTCCTGCATATTGCTGCTGATGGTGTTTCGACGCCCGTAGCCCACGTCGGCCTGATGGGGCACCGAGCGGCACCTAACGCATCGTCACAAGTTCTTCAGCCGCACTTGGATGCAGCGCCATCGTCGCATCAAAGTCAGCCTTCGTCGCACCCATCTTGATGGCGATCGCCGCCATCTGCACGATCTCTGCAGCATCAGGCCCGAAGATGTGACACCCCATGACGCGGTCGGTCTTATCCTCGATGATCAGCTTCATCACCATGCGCTCTTCGCGCTTGGGCAACGTGTACTTCATCGGCCGGAAGGTCGAGCGATAGACCGTGATCGCGCCGCAGCGTTCGCGGGCTTCATCTTCGGTCAGCCCCACCGTGCCGATCTCGGGATTGGAAAACACCGCCGTCGGGATCCAGTCGTATGCGAGCGTGCGCTGTTGACCGCCAAACAGGTTGTCGGCAACCGCATGCCCTTCCCGGATCGCAACGGGCGTGAGTTCTACGCGCGCCGTCACGTCGCCGACGGCGTAAATGTGTTCAACGTTGGTGCGCGAGAACGCGTCCACGATCACTTCCCCTTTGGGGCCAAGCTTAACGCCGGTGTGCTCAAGCCCCAGATCGCGGGTATTCGGCGAGCGCCCGATCGCGAACATCACCTGATCGACCTCGTAGTGCGTGTCGTCTGAGAGCGTTGCCCGCAGCGTGCCATCGTCGCGCTTTTCGATCCGGTTGAAGACCGCGTTGGTGTGGATGTTGATCCCCTTCGCCTGATAGCTGCGCGTCAACGCATCGCGCATGTCTTCATCGAAGCCGCGCAACACCTTATCGCGCCGATAAAGCAGCGTTGTCTCAACGCCCAGCCCCGCGAAAATGCCGGCAAACTCAACCGCAATGTAGCCGCCGCCCGCGATGATTATGCTTTTGGGCAAGGTTTCCAGGTGAAACGCTTCGTTGGAGGTGATGGCGTGCTCCACGCCGGGCAAACCTTCATGCGTGTTCGCCGTGCCCCCCGTCGCGATCAGGATGTGCTTGGCGCGAATAAGCCTGTTATCGCCCAGCAGTTCGACCGTATGTGGATCGCGGAACACCGCGCGCTGGCGAAAATGCTCAACGCCGGCTTTCTCAAGGTTTGACAGGTAGGCCTGTTCAAGCCGCGCGATCTCCTCATCTTTGTTGGCGATCAGCGTTGGCCAATCGAAAGACGGTTCACCTACGCTCCAGCCGAAGCCGCGCGCATCCTCAAACGCGCCTTTAAAGCTGCTGGCATAGACGAAGAGCTTTTTGGGCACACAGCCCCGGATCACACAGGTGCCGCCGTAACGGTACTCTTCCGCGATCGCGACTTTGGCGCCGTGCTGCGCTGCGATCCGGGCCGCGCGCACGCCGCCTGAGCCTGCGCCGATCACGAAAAGGTCGTAGGCGTCGTCGGCCATGTCACTTGCCTCGTCTGTTGCCCCGTCTCTCGGGATTGCTCGCGCGGGAACACTGCTGAAGCGCGATCCGCGATCGCAAAGGGGGGAGAAACGCTATTCGCCGTAGTCGGCTTCTAACACCTGAACGCCGGCCGGTCCCCCGATCACCGCCAGGTCGGCAACCCACAAAAACAAGCCATGCTCGACCACGCCCGGAACCAGATGGAGCGCATCGCTCAAACCTTCGGGATCATCGATTTTGGAGAACGCGCCATCGAAGATGTAGTTGCCGCCATCGGTCCTGAAGGGCTGACCATCGCCAGCACGGCGCAGCTTAAGCTCGCCCGCACAGCCGCTATCTTCGGCCAACATCTCGATCATCTTTTCCGTTGCGCGCAAGCCGAACGGCACAACCTCAATGGGCAGCGGGGCCGCGCCGAGCGTGTCCACCTGCTTGGTGTGATCGGCGATGACGATCATGCGATCCGACGCGGTGGCCACGATCTTTTCACGCAGCAACGCCCCGCCCGCGCCTTTGATAAGCCGCAGCTCGTCATCGATCTCATCGGCACCATCAACGGTGAGGTCGAGGAACGGGATCTCATCGAGTGTGGTCAGCGTCAACCCATGCTGCTCTGCCAGGGCTCGGGTGGCTTCGCTGGTCGGGACGCACAGGACCTTCAGCCCCTCCTCCTTCACCCGCGCCGCTAACATCGTCACGAATTGCGCCGCCGTGGAGCCCGTTCCAAGCCCGAGCTTCATGCCATCTTTCACGTATGAAAGCGCCCGTTCGGCCGCTTCACCTTTCCATCGCTCGGCTGTCATCACGTTCTTTCTGCGTGCGTATGCGTCAGCGCCCACGGTAGGGGGGCGGACCGCTGGTGCGCGTTGGCATCTTGAGGGTCTGGGCATCTGCCCGCGACCGCTGCAAATGTTCCACCGCAGGCAGCGGCTCGCTTGTAAAGGCCAAATGACGGCCACCGCGTCAACATGTCTGACCACGAGCCATGCTTCGCGCCATGCCCTGCGTGCCCGCTATCGCCGGCTACCGTAACGCAATCAGGTCACCTTGGCGATCAAAGCTCACTCACGCTAAGGGGATGGCGACAAGAACATTGGGCGATCGATCGGGCTCACCTAGAGCAACGGGCGCAAAGTGCGAATCACCTGCCCAAACGCTGAGGCCTTG
>JBCBJZ010000111.1:0-12451 GCA_038522635.1 Pseudomonadota bacterium
AACACCTTGCGCTTTTCGGTATCCACCGAGCTGTCGGCGGTATCGAGCAGCTTCTTCACTTCCTCGCTCTTGGTCAGGTCGTCCGGCCCGAGTTTGAAGAAGTGCCCCGTGATCGCGGACGCATCCGGGATCGAGTAGGAGCCCCACGTCATGTGGTTGACCGGCGTCTGCCCGCTACGCACCACGTCGCGCAGCGCGCGGTACTGCATGTAGTTGAGCTTGGCCCGGATGCCGACCTTCGCCAAGTCGCCGATAAGCGCTTCGGTGAACTGACGGTCGCGGTAGGCGTAGAGGTCGAACTCAAAGCCGTTCGGGTAGCCAGCTTCCTTCAGGAGCTGTTTGGCACGCTCAGGATCGTACTTGTACTTGGGCACGTCCGATGAGCAGCCGAACTGGTCGGGGTGACACGCGCTATGCACCACGACAGAGGCCGGGCCGACCAGGTTGCGTGCGATCGCTTCACGGTTGACCGCATGCGCGAAGGCCTGGCGCACTTTTTTGTTGGTGAAGAACTTCTGCTTCGATTGGCCCTTCACGTCGAAGGCCACGTAGGACACGCGGAACGTTTTGGCGTTCTCGATCGTGATCGCCGGGTTGGCCTTCATGCGCTCGGCCTGCTCTTTGGGAACATCCCAAATCCAGTCGAGCCCGCCCGTCAGCAATTCACCGATCTGCGTGTTCATCTCACTGATGGTGCGGAAGCGGATCTTGCCGATCTGCGGTTTGCCTTTCGGCGATCCGTCGAAGTAGCCGGTGTTCTTCTCCATCAAGACGGACTCGCCCGCCTTCGACGAAACGAGCTTGTAAGGGCCCGTGCCGACCGGCGGTACAGCCGCAAAGTCGAGCTTGCCGTCTTTGCGTTTAGGCGCCTTATCGTAGTGACCGGATGGCATGATCTGACCGGCGTTGGCGAGGTAGGCCAGCGCAGGGGGGAAGGGGCTCTTCAAGTTGATGCGCACCTTCATCGGCCCGATTTTTTCGGCGTTTTTGATCCAGCTCACGTTGCGGTACGTGATCACGCCTTTGCTTTTGTCGGACACGAAATTAAAGGTGTAGACCACATCGTCAGCATCGAAATCGCTGCCGTCGTGGAACTTCACACCCTTGCGCAACTCAAGCTCAAGCGAGGTGTCGCTCGTCCATTCCCACTTGGTCGCAAGCAGGCCTTTGAACTCGCCCGTCGTCACGTCGCGGAACAACAAGCTGTCCCAGATGAGCTGACCCATGATCACGAGTTCACGGGTGTTGTTGTAATAGGGGTCGATCACATCGAGCTCGCGGGTCGTCGACCAGTTGAGCGTGTCATCGGCCTTCGAAGCATGCGCGGTGTGGTCGGCGACGAAGCCGAGGGCCAGCGCGCCCGCAAGTAAGGTCCAGAGGCGTTTCATGGGTGTTGAACTCTCCCGGATTACGTTTCGAACTTGAGGTCCGGATGCAACGTCAGGGGCCTGATGAAGCGCGGTCTGACCCTCGCGCGTCACATCACGTGCAGCATCGTTCCACGGAACACGCGCGCTGTGAACCCCGCGGCGTACGATCGGCCGTGCGAGGTGCGCAAGGTGGCTAACGTTTGCGCAGGCTGCTCTGGCCCTGGGCAATGGGACAGCGCTGATCCGCTCAGCGCTCTGGAGACGGGGTGGTCTAAACGCGGATGGTCTTGCCCGGGTTCATAATGTTGGCCGGATCAAGTGCGCGTTTGATCGAGCGCATCATGTCGAGTTCAACGGCGCTCTTGTAGTGCTCATTCTCGCTCAGCCGTAGACGGCCGATGCCGTGCTCCGCGCTGATCGATCCGTTCAGCTTTGCGACGATGTCGTGCACGATCCGATTGATGGCCGTCGTCTCGGCCTTGAAGCGGGCGCCGTCCCAGTTCGGGGGAGCGACCGGGTTGTAGTGAATGTTGCCATCGCCTAGGTGGCCGAACGAACAGTGGCGGATGCCGGGGTAGGCTGCGTCAAGCGCCGCGTCGGCCTGCGCCAGGAACGTGGGCACCTGCGAGACCGGCACGCTGACATCGTGCTTGATGCCGACGCCGGCGCGCTTTTGCGCCTCCGCCAAGTCTTCGCGCATCTTCCAAAACCGCGCAGCCTGTCCCTGCGAGGTTGCCATCACCGCATCGGTGATCAGACCCTGCTCCATGGCGCGGGCCAGCGCGTCTTCAAGGCCTGCGCGCAGATGGTCGGGCGCGCCTTGGCCGCTCACCTCAATCAGCATGTACCAGGGGTGGGGTTGCGCCAGGGGATCGGCGAGCGGGTCGCTATGGCCCGGCACGTGTTCCAAGAGAAAGTCGATGATCGCCCGGCGCATCAACTCGCACGCACTCAAAGCGTCGCCCATCTGCTCGCGCAAAAGACGCAAGACGGCGAGGCCCGCGCGCGGGTCGGACACGGCGGCAAACGCGGTCTCACGGGCGGTCGGCCGCGGATGCAACCGCAGCACCGCACCGGTGATGATCCCAAGCGTGCCCTCGCCGCCGATGAACATCTGCTTGAGGTCGTATCCGGTGTTGTCCTTTGCCAAGACACGCAAGCCATCCCAGATCCGCCCATCGGGCAGCACCACCTCAAGCCCTAACGTCAGCGCGCGCGCATTGCCGTAGCGCAGCACCTGCACGCCGCCCGCGTTGGTCGAAAGGTTGCCCCCGATCCGGCAGGAACCTTCTGCGCCAAGCGAGAGCGGGAACAGGAAACCCGCTTCGCTCGCCGCGCGCTGTACATCGTGCAGGACGACGCCCGCATCGACCGTGATCGTCGCGTCATCGGCATCGAGCGCGCGGATTGTCGTCATGCGGTTCAGCGAGACGACCACTTCATTGCCGGTGTCGTGCGGCTGGCTGGCGCCGGTCAATCCTGTGTTGCCGCCCTGGGGTACGATGGCGACCCCGGCCGCGGCGCAGGTTTCGACGATGGCTGCGACCTGCTGCGTGTTCGCCGGGCGCAACACCAACGGCACTTGACCGACCCAGTCGTCGCGCCAGGACGCGCAATAGGGTGCCATGTCGTCAGGGCGATCGAGGTAGCCCGCCTCGCCGACGATCCCCTTAAGTAGGCCAAGCGTCGTCTCATCAACCTTCGTTTGGGTCATCGCGCTCACAACTCACGTAGCTTGAAGCGCTGAATCTTGCCGGTCGCGGTCTTCGGCAGATCGGGTGCGAACACGATCCACCGTGGATACTTCCAAGGGCCGGCGCGCGCCTTCACCTGTTCTTTCAGATTGGCTTCCAGGCCATCCTCGCCCGCACCCTCCTTCAGCACCACGAACGCTTTCGGCTTCAACAGGCCCTCCTCATCGGTGGCCGGGACCACAGCGGCTTCAAGCACATCGGGGTGGCTGACGAGCGCTGATTCAACTTCGAACGGCGACACCCAGATCCCTGAGACCTTGAACATATCATCGGTGCGCCCGGCGTAAGTGAAATAGCCTTCCGCGTCGCGGGTGTACTTGTCGCCCGAACGTGTCCAGGTTCCTTGGAAGGTCGCCCGCGATTTGGCGCGCTGGTTCCAATAGCCGTCGGCGGCGGATGGCCCCTCAACGATCATTTCGCCGACTTCGCCGTCAGGTACATCGGCCCCCTCTTCGTCGACCAGCCTGATGCGGTAGCCGGGGACAGGCTTGCCCGACGTGCCGTAGCGGATGTCGTCAGGGCGGTTGGACACGTAGATGTGCAGCATTTCGGTGGAGCCAACGCCGTCGATCAGGTCAACGCCGAACTGCGCCTTGAAGCTCTCGCCCACGTCCGCGGGCAGCGCTTCGCCCGCAGAAACGCCGAACCGCAGCGCGGGTAGGGCTCGCGATGCGGCCACAGCAGCGTTAGCGCCCTCATGGTGGCTGGCGCAGGCGATACCCTCGGCCAACGCCTGCTCGCGATGTGCGAGCATGGCCGCGTAGAGCGTTGGCACGCCGAAAAACACTGAGACGTTGTGGCGGGCAAGCAGCGCGAACATGTCATCAGGTGTTGGGCGGCCGGGGTGCAGGATCGTCGTCGCCCCCACCGCGAGCGGGAAAGACAGCGCGTTGCCAAGACCGTACGCGAAGAAGAGCTTCGCGGCCGAAAGCACCACATCATCGCCCGTTAGCCCCAGCACCTGACGGCCGAACAAATCAGCGGTGGCGGCCATGCTGGTGTGCAGGTGGCGGGTGCCTTTAGGCATGCCGGTTGAGCCCGAAGAATAGAGCCAGAAGGCGGTCTCATCGCGATGGGTATCGACCGCAACGGCGTGGGTCGGTTGACCAGTCAACGCCTGTTCCAGCGAGACCGCATAGGAAGGCGCTTCGCCACCGGCCACGAACACATGCGTCAGATGCGGCAGATCCCGCAGGATCGGCTCGATCACGGGCAGAAGGGCGGCCGATACGAACAGCGCCTTCGCGCGCGAATCGTTGAGGATGTAGCGGTACTGCTCGCCGGTCAGCAGCGTGTTGAGCGCCACCGGGACCGCGCCGGCCGCGATGGCGCCCAAGAACGACACCGGCCAGGCGAGCGTGTCATGCATCAGCAGCGCCACCCGCGTTTCTCGCACGATGCCGAAGCTCGCCAGCAGGTGACCGAACGCGTTCACGTTGCGCTCAAGTTGGCCGTAGGTCAGCCGTCCCGTGGGGTCGATGAAGGCGGTATGGGCCTCGCGCCCGTTCGCCAGATGGGGCTCCAGCAACGCACGCGCGGCGTTAAATCCTGCTTCGGCCATGATCGTTCGCGTCCTCCCGGTTGCGGCTCGGCGGATCGACCGCCCGGCAGCATGGCGGCTTGGCGCCGCGCTGTTCGTTGAGGCTGAGATAGAGGGGACGAGGCACCGCTGTGCCTTGCCACGCCATGCACTATAATGCATGTCGAGGCGGGCGAAAGCTGCAAAACGCATGCTGCTCGGCCAAATGAAGGACCCGATGATGAGCGCTCCCCCCGTGCGCCCCAAAACCCCCGTGCGTCCCGCCAGTGCCGAACCAAAAACGTCGGCACCGGGGAAGCGCATCCGCCGGGATGGCGCGCGGGTCGATGCCGATGCCGCGTTCTTGCAGCGCGTCGGCGAGCGGCTGCGTACCGCGCGGGCCCGCCGTGGCATGTCACGCAAGGTGCTGGCCGCGGCTTCAGGCGTTTCGGAGCGCTACCTCGCTGATTTGGAGCGCGGGGCCGGCAACGCGTCGCTCGTCATCCTGCGCCATGTGGCGGGCGCCATGAACATGGGCATCGATGCGCTGATTGCGGACGGGCCTGAGCCGTCTGCGGAAATGGCGCTTGCGATCGCAGCCCTTGAGAAAGTGCCGGCGGACGCGCTGCCGCAGGCGCGAGCGATGTTGCGCGCGATGGCATCTGATGCTGAAGGCTCAGCGGCGCTCACGCCTTTGGAGGCGCGCGGCGGCCGTCTTGCCCTGATCGGCTTGCGCGGTGCGGGCAAGACCACGCTTGGCGCAAGGGTGGCTGCGGCGCGCGGTGTGCCCTTCATCGAACTCGACCGCGAGATCGAGCGCGCGAGCGGCATGGAACTCGCCGAGGTGTTCGAACTGCACGGCCAAAGCGCGTTTCGCCGTTTCGAACGCGCCTGCCTTAGCGCGGCGATCGCCCGCTACGATGATGCGGTGATCGCCACCGGCGGTTCGATCGTGACCGAAGTGGAGACCTACGATCTCCTCTTGTCCCACTGTCTGACGGTCTGGCTCAAAGCTTCGCCGCGCGATCACATGCTGCGGGTCAAAGCGCAGGGCGATCTGCGGCCGATGGCGATGAGCGGCCAGGCGATGGCCGACTTGAATGCGATCCTCGACAGCCGCCTGCAGCTCTACGCTCGCGCTGATACGTCGGTTGATACGTCCGCGCTGGACGAGGATGCTGCCCTGGCATCGCTGTTGGCGCTCTACGACGCCACTTGATGGAGGGGCGTTATCCACGCGCGCGCTCAGGTCCGCGCGAAAGCTGGCTCAGCGCAGCGATGACCCCGTGCGCGTGCCACCGTTTTGGGTTACGCTCATATTCGCGCCCACGTTCACGAACGCAACACGCATGGGGCCTTGGCCATGTCTGCACCCACGCCAACGACTAACTTCCGCGATACCGACGATGGTCGCGCGGTCCACGATCTGGGCGGGCTCGCCTTCGGGCCGATCGACAAGAGCGAGCATGATCTTGCGCTTTGGGAGAAGCGGACCGACGCGATGTTGGCGCTGCTCTTTGCGCAAGCCTTCTCGGTCGATGCCATGCGCCGCACCATCGAGACCTACGCGCAGCAGGAATACGAGGCGACGAGCTACTACGAAAAGTGGGTGAAGGCGTTGCGCAACTTGGTGGTCGAGCAAGGTCTGATGACGCGCGAAGAGGTGGACGCGCGCTTCGCCGATGTGCGTGCCCGTTTGCGCGATGCCGGTCAGGATGTGGATGATGGCGAGGTAAGTTGGTGATGGCGTCGCAACCCGCAAAGGCCGCCTCCACGCTGGCACCGGGAAGCGCCTACCCCGGGCCGCGCTTCAGCGAGGGGGCCCGCGTGCACGTCGATTCCCGTGAGGCGATCGGCCATTGCCGCACGCCCTATTACGTGCGTGGCAAGGCCGGCACGGTCGCCTCGTTGGTCGGCATTTTTCCCAACCCCGAGCAATTGGCCTACCATCGGCCCGGGCTTCCCAAACTGCCGCTCTATCGCGTGCGCTTCATGCAGGCCGAGCTGTGGGAGGACTATGCGGGCGCGGCCGACGATCACCTCGATGTCGACATCTACGAAAGCTGGCTCGAAGCGGCTGACGCGTGACGCTTAGCCGATGATCTAACGAACGTTTGCCGGACTGACGGCAGAACAGGACTGACGGCACAAGGAGTGCACGATGCACGATGGCCACCACGACGATCACGATCACGCGCCGATTACCGATGGTGAGGGAAGCGTTTCACGGTTCGAGGTGTTGGAGCAGTCGATCCGCGAACTGTTGATCGAGAAAGGCATCTTGAGTGCGCAAGCGATCGCAGACCGGATCGATGTGCTCGATTCGCGCAACCCGTCGCTTGGCGCGCAGGTCGTTGCGCGGGCCTGGACGGATGAGGCTTACAAGGCGCGGTTGCTGGCCGATCCGCGTGCCGCGATCGGTGAACTTGGCATCGACATCGGTCACCTGGCCGAATTCGGCGTGCTCGAAAACACCGATCAGGTGCACCACGTGGTCGTGTGCACGCTGTGCTCCTGTTACCCCAAGATGCTGCTCGGTGTGCCGCCCGCCTGGTACAAGAGTTCCGCCTACCGCGGGCGTACCGTACGCGAACCGCGCGCGGTGCTCGGCGAATTCGGCGTGACGTTGGCCGACGACGTGGCGGTGCGCGTTTATGACTCCACAGCCGATCTGCGCTATCTCGTGCTGCCGCGACGTCCCGACGCCACAGCCGGCTGGGATGCCGATCAGCTCGCCGCCATCGTCACCCGCGATTGCATGATCGGCACCGCGTTGCCCCAGGCGTGAACAGCGGGAGGCCGCTTTAGAGTTCATCCGCTTCAGGTGGACTCACCTGAGGCGAAAGATGAACGGCAAGACAAAAGCTTAGATGTCGGTTCCGCTTCAAGCTGAAGCGAACCGACTCAAAGCGGCGCGGTCGCGGACCTGAGCCAGCGTTGGGTCGCCGCATCAAGGTCTGGCATCAACGCCTCGCGCACACGCGCATGATACGCATCGATCCACGCGCGCTCTTCGGGCAGCAGCAGGTCGCCATCGATCAAGCGCCGGTCGATGGGTGCCAGCGTCAGCGTCTCGAAACTGAGCATCGCGCGGCTCCCGCCATCGGGCACCTGCAGCGGCGCCACCAGCACAAGGTTCTCAATACGAATGCCGTACGCGCCCTCTTCGTAGTAGCCTGGCTCGTTGGAGATGATCATGCCCGCTTCAAGCGGGACCATGCCCCGCCGCGAGATCGATTGCGGGCCCTCGTGAACCGAAAGAAACGCGCCAACGCCATGCCCGGTCCCGTGGTCGAAGTCGTGGCCCGCGCTCCACAACGCACGCCTTGCGAAGGGGTCCAGATCGACCCCGCGGGTGCCTTGCGGAAACCGCGCGGTCGCGATCGCGATGTGGCCCTTGAGGACAAGCGTGAACATCCGCCGTTGCGCAGGGGTCGGCTCGCCGATCGCAACCGTACGGGTGATGTCGGTGGTGCCATCGGCGTATTGCGCGCCTGAATCGATCAGCAGCAACGTCGGCGCCTTGATGCGACGGTCGGTGTGCGCGCTCACCCGGTAGTGCACCACCGCGCCATGCGGCCCCGCACCGCAAATCGTGTCGAAGCTGATCTCGCGCAATTGCCCCGTATCCTGGCGCAACGCCTCGAGCTTTTCGACCACCCGGATCTCGCTCAACGTCCCCGACGGCGCTTCACCGTCAAGCCAGGCGAGGAAGCGCGCCATCACCGCACCGTCGCGCCGATGACTTGCGCGCATGCCTGCGATCTCGACGTCATTCTTGCGCGCCTTGGGCAGCAGGCACGGATCAGCCGCCCGGGCCACATGAGCTTTCCCACCCAACGCCCGCCAGAACGCGTAGGCCGCGGTATCGGGATCGAGCCGCACGATGGCGCCCGACGCCTTGAGGTCGGCGAGCGCCGTTTGCAGCGCGTCTGGACGGCGCAGGCGGACAGCCCCTTTGAGATGCGCACGCACTTCAGGGGTTAGCTTGGCGCTATCGATGAAGAGCTGCGCCTTGCCGCGTCGGCTCACAAGCGCAAAGGCGAGGGCAACGGGATTGTGCGCGACGTCGGCGCCGCGGATGTTGAACAGCCACGCGATGCTGTCAGGCAGCGTTAGGAGAACGGCGTCCTGCTGGTTTTGGCGCAGGGTTTCGCGCAGGGCTGCGAGCTTGTCTTCTGCCGTCTCGCCTGCCCACTTCTGAGGGTGGATCGAGACCGGCGCTTGTGGTGGCGCTGGCCGCGCATCGCCCCAGACCCGATCGACCGGGTTCTTCGGCAGCGCGCGCAGCTTGATCCCGCGCGGCTTGAGCTTGGCTTCAAACCGCTCAACCTGAGCCAGCGTGTGCAGCAGAGGATCGAAGCCCACCACCGTGCCGTCGCCCAAAGCCTCGGTAAGGTGCGCGGCAGGATCGGTTGGCGGGCACTGCACCACTTCGAACAGGTCGGTTGCGATCTGTGTCGGTGCCTGGGCCGTGTAACGCCCATCGACGAACAAGAAAGCGCGTTCAGCGAGCACCGCGGCCAGCCCCGCCGAGCCGGTAAAGCCCGTCAGCCAGGCAAGCCGCTCCGCGCACGCCGGCACGTACTCGCCCTGATGTTCATCGGCACGGGGCACCAAAACAGCATCCACACGGGCTTTGCCCATCCATTGGCGCAGGCCAGCCATGCGTGCATGGGCGATCTCGGGCGTGAAATGCCCGCGCGGGTCGTCAAAGGATTGATAGCGCATGGCGCGGTTTTAGCGGGTTGACGGGGTTTCGCAACGCGCGCCGTCATGCTGCGGCGCAAAAAATGTCACAGATCTGTAACCCTCGGGCTCGCCATGCGAATGTTCCATGCGCCACCTGCATTGCTGCGTTGCAGCGCATGCTCTTACTGCATTGCAGCAAACGCCCTACCTTCGTCGCATACGCCGCCGCCGGGCGCTCAAGCGCTTGGGCCACGGCGCGATATGAAGGAGGCCATCCCATGGCACACTTAGATACCCTGCCGAACAGCTTTGGCGCCGACTACGCTGGCCGCGACGCACGCGCCCGCACCCGTCCTGCAGGCGGTGGCTTTTTCAGCCGCTTCCTGCAAGCGGCCGCAAACGCGCGTGCCGTGAAGGGGCAGCGCATGGCGAACGCGCACTTGGCAACCTTGGGCGATGCACAATTGCGCCAGCTCGGGTTCCGCGAAGCGCAGATCGCCGAGCTGCGGGCCACGAACTGGGGCCCGGCCGGCTACTGGTACTGATTTGACGGCGAACACGCACCGGACTGAGCGTTGCGTGAAGCTGCATTGCGAACGTGGCCATCTGCCCTATGGGGCAGATGGTCATTCTATTGGTGGCAAGGGCGAGGGGGACGAGGCATGCGCGGCGTCGACTCGCCACTGCTCATAAGGCGCGGCGCAAATGTAGCGTCGACCAGCCTTCAAGCCGGCGGTGGGCGACGAGATGAAAGCCGAGCGCCCTGTAGCGCGCGATAACCGCGCGGGACTGCGGGTTGAGAATGCCCGACAACACCAGGTCCCCGCCGCGCTTGACCTTTCCTGCAAGGGCGGGTGCCAGCTGGATCAGCGGCTGTGCCAGGATGTTGGCGAGCACCACGTCGAATGCCTGATGGCCCAACGCGTGGCGGTGCACCCCCGCTGCCGTCACGAACCGGGCGCGCGCGCCGGCGCCGGCACCGTTCAACGTGGCGTTGGTCTTTGCGACGCGCACCGCTTCTGGGTCGATGTCGCTGCCGAGCACCTCGGCGCCGGGCCAGTGCTTCACCGCAGCCAAAGCGAGCACGCCTGAGCCGCAGCCCAGATCGAGCACCCGTGGCGGGTGGCGGCGTGGCATCCTCATGAGCCGATCGAGCGTTTCCAGGCAGCCAAGCGTGGTCGCATGGTGCGCGGTGCCGAACGCTTCACCGGCATCGATGTTGAGGGCGTGGAGGCGCTGCCGGCCAACCGCCGCGTCGTGGCGGCCGTAGATGAGGATGCGCCCCGCGCGGACCGGTGGGAGGCCAGCTTGCACCGCGCTCACCCAGTGCACGTCTGGAACGCGTGTCAGCGTCCATGGCTCGGGCGAAGTCAGGCCCAATGCGGCGAGCGCATCGCGGATCGCGTCCGCATCAACGGCGTCGGCGTAGTACGCCGCGATCTGCCAGCGTGTGATGCCGTCGGATGCCGGCTCACGGGAGGTTCCAGCGTCGTGCCCATCGGACCGCGCAGCGCTGACTTCAAAGCTGCTGACCGCGTCGGGCGCTGGAACGATCGCCTCTTCAAGTGCTGCCATGATGGCACGTGCGTGCGCCCCATCATCCACCAGCGTGGTGAGCGTGTAGGCGCTCATCGGCGAACGTGGTCCGCGCGGCCCGTTTCACGCGCTCGGTCTGCGACAACCTGTGTCACGCGCCAGTCTGCTTGATCGGAGCCTGCTGGGGTGCTGAGAACGAAGCTGAGGCCGCCCCCGCGCTGCCGAGCTGGCTCGTTTCATCATCGATGGCTGAGCCGTCCGCTTCCATCTCTTCACCCTCGCCTCGGACCGGGTCTGGCAGGTTGTCGAGATAAACATCCCACATCTCGTCGATATGGCGCGCCGCCTCCGCTGGCGGCAGGCAGCGCAGCGTCTCGCTCTCCTCGATGATCAGCCCGTCCGCGACCAACCGCTGCAACGCGTCCTGGAGATCGAAAGCAACATCGATCCCAAACGAGTTTGCCAGATAATGCTCGATCGCCGCTGCGACATGCGGAAGATCATCACGGTGCACGCTCTCTTTCGCCAGAACGGCGTAAAGCAGCATCTCCTCCTTCACGTCCTCTTCGACCGCGCGGTCCGCCATCAGGGTCAGCACACCGCGGTTATCAGCCATCGCGTGGAAATAGAGGTTCTGCGCCATCGTCACCATGTAGCGTTGGCGGGTCGTCATGTAGTTGTTGACCTGGCGCGCCGCGACACCGCCGAGGCCCAAGACGCCGATCGCAAGGCCGACGGGGTTGGTCGCTGTGATAAGCTTCGCCGCTGTGCCAAACGCGCCGATCCCGGCCCCGCCGGTGGTCACGCCGAGCTTCAGCTTATCCAACAGCTTGAAGCGCACTTGCGTGTTGGGGAAGCACATCTCCAGGTCGGTACGCGGGATGTTCTTGAACAGCTTCATGTAGACGTAATCGCGCTTCACCGAGTCGGGCAGCATCGACATCGCCTTACGGATCATCCGCTTGGCCTTCTTGCGGTCCACCCGTTCCTTCGCCATCACCTCGCGGATGCGCTGTTCTTCCGGCTTCAGTTTGAACAGGATGAACAGCCGCTGGTAGATCGGGATGTCGAATTCTTCCTTGCGCAAGAAGAACTTTTTAAGCGTGCGCTTCTTTTCCGTTTTGCTGGTTGCGCCGCGGTAAAAGATCATGATGTCCTCAAACGCGGCAAGGTCCACGTGGAGGTCAAGGCCGTAGGCGCTGTCGGCGGTCAGGATCATGTCGACCTGATTGGCTGGAATTTGCGAATAGTTCGCCTGCTCCAGCAGCACCTTGATCTGTTCGATCAGCTCTTCGCGCATGATGCGCCGCTCATCTTCGCGGAAGCGGCGGGTGATCAGCAGATCGCTGTCGGGGCTGAAGGGCTCGTAGTTCTGCTCGATCTCGAGCATGCGCGCGCTGTAGGACTGCTGGCGCCAGAAATCCAGGTAGCGGAAGAACCGGCGGGCTTGCGCCGCTTGGCCTGCGGGCCAGGTGTGTTCGACCGTGAGCCGGTCCAGCAGGGCGTACCGCGTTACGGGAATGAAACGCTCTTTGGGAAGCGCACCAGCTTCATCATCGCGAGCGATGACGAAGCTGGTG
>JBCBJZ010000112.1:0-12448 GCA_038522635.1 Pseudomonadota bacterium
AGCTTCCGTCGCCGTCGTCACGGCCGTGGGCACGGCGAGGCCGTCCTCGCGCCACAGCCTCAGCCCATCGAGCATCCAATTGAGGATGCCCGACGCCTCCTCAAGAAGCGCATCTTCGAGCGCCACACCGCCGCGCTTGGCGGCCGCTTCCGCAATCTCGTCCTTTGAGAAGATACGGCCAAAGGGCACCACCAGAATGCGCCGCTTGATGCCGTGGTCCTTACCCACGATCACGGGACGCACGTTGACGCTCATCGTGAGCTTGGCACGTGGGCGAAATTCGAAAAAGTCGCGATGCAGCTTGCGGGCGACCATCAGCTCGCCACCGGTAAATTGCTTGATCGTGCTCTCACTCAGCCGCGATCCCGGCTCCGGCTCCGACGTACGCACCATGCGCGCGCCAGCAAGCCGCGCGATGTCCGGCGATGGCCCAGAACCCGACTTGCGGTCGTTGTGCAGAAAGGTTTCGACCGGCGTCGTGGTCGCGTAGTCACCAAGCATGGCCGCGACCACATTCATGAGAACCGATTTGCCGTTCGAGCCCTGCCCCTCAAAGACAACGCAGCGCTGCTCAGCGATCGAGCCGGTCAGGCAATAGCCCAGCCAGCGCTGCACCATCACCTGGATCTCCGGCTGCCCCGGGAAAATCTCAGCGATAAAAGTCTGCCACCGCGGGCACCCGGCCTCAGGATCATAGCGGACGGTGGCGCACTTGGTCGCCCGGTCAGACCGCTGCGGTGGATAGAGCCCGATCCGATCGCCCTGCATGCGCAGCGTGCCATTCGCGACATTGATCGACCACGGATCGACGTCAAATTCGTCGTGCCGCCGCCTCAAGTACGGCGCGGCCGTTGCGAGCATGCTATCCGCGCGCCCGCGGTTGCCGGACTGCAAGGCAAAATCTTTGACGTCCGCCACGGCCGCCACGTGCCGCTTGCGGCGCCGATCCCACTGCTCCCACACACCCCACGCCTTGACGTCGTCCAGGCTGGTGCACTGCCGCTTCGGGATCGCAGGCCTTTCCGGCTCCGGGTCATTAAATCCCGGCAGCGCCTCAGCCTCATCGAAGATGGCTTCCGCCGTCTCATGGGCCTTAATCAGCGCGCGCGCATCACCGTCATCGAAGCGCCAGCGCGCACCATCCCATGCGCCCCAGCCCCACTCTTCGACGTGCACCAGGTCAAGCCCTTGCCGCGCGATCAACCGCCGCGCGTTGCCGGTATCATTCAGCAGCTCGCGTGCCAGCAGCCCGTTGTCAGGCGCGCTCGGCCGCTCTTCGGCCCGCGCGAACGCATCAGCCACCGCATCATAGGCGTCCGCCGTCCAATCATCATCGACACCGGACTCACGCCCGGCGCCGGAAGCACCAGCCCCCATCTCACTCTCCCGCCATGTCCTATTGAATTTGCCGCGGGATGAGCGTATCTGTCAGTTGCCACAACCAACGATGCCGTCGCCCGCCGCGCCGGCACGCACACACAGCAGCCTACCGCGACAGCGGTGGGCTGTTTTTCATTTGAGGGCGCACGCCCATCCGTCCGACCGCGCCCGTCGCTCTCAGGTGTCAGATGCCTCAGACACCACCACCGGACCCTCGCCAGAAGAGGACAGCATCCCCGATTCAACTGAGCCCGTAACGATGGCCCGGCCAAGCGCCTCCATCATTCGTGGCGGATTGCTGTCACCGAGCGCCCCGATCAACTCTCTTCGCCACCTGCTTTTGGCGCCACGGTCCAGCTCGCCGGCAGCCCGAGCATCCACAGCGCCAGCCGCGAGCTGATCGGGGCACCAATCACCTCGGGCAATGGCTGACCGCGCGACTTGGTCAATCGCGGATGGCAGCGCTTCCCAGGCGCCCTGAAGTCCCGACAGACAAGTGCTGGCAACCAGGAACACCCGCCGGCGAAGATAAGGCGCACCAACGTCGCTAGCTGAGAACTCGAAACGGCCGACGTGGAAGCCATCTTCAGCGAGATCGCGAGACACCGCGGCCTCCCACTGCGCATGTCCGGGTGGCTGCTCCACAACAACCCATTTTCGGCCGGAACAGATCCGCCGCATGGCCGGCCAGAGGCTTTGCCCACTGCGACGTCCATGAATAGCGGAAGCAACGCTTGTGTTCTGGCAAGGCGGTCCGCCGACGATGATATCGGTGTGTGGCGGGAAGTAGGTCCAGGCGTCGTCATGGATCATCTCCGCAGCAGGAAACGTCTTTGCAATCTCAGCCCGTCGCCACGGATTGATCTCGCAGAAGGCGCGCGTCTCAATGCCGGCATTGGCGAGCCCGACCGCATGCAAGCCAATGCACGAGAAGACGCACGATGCGGTCATCATGCCTGCCACCTCCCTCACTTCACCACCCGCAACACCGGCGTGCCGCGCACCGGTGGTGGCGATTGTTCGCGCGCCTCCATCATATGACGAAACGCAGCGCCAGCAGCGCGCGTGGAGCGGATCGAGATGGCACGCATCCATTGCAACACCGCTTCCTCATCGCCCCGATCCATCGCGCTGGACATCTTGAAGGCCATCATCGCGACTTGCAGCACATGCTCACGGGTGGTCGGCTCGTTGTTCTTGATCATGCTGAAACATCTTCCGCAGCGGCCGCGATCGCCTCGTTCTCCGACGCAAACTCGCGGATCTCAGTCTCTTCGGCATCACCGTCTTCGTCACGCTCGACGACAACATGAGCCACCCACCGTTTGGGTAAATCGGCAGCACGCCGAATGCAGGTCACCTCACCGGGATCAATCCAGTCAGCCAGATCCCAAAGATCGAGACTCAACTCAGGATCATCGTCCAGCCAGATGAGGTCAGCGGGCGCAGCCTGCCAAGCCGCCCCCACAATCGCCTCAACGTCAGACCGCGCCACATGCGGCGCCGCTGCGGCCGCAGCATCAATCATCGCTTTACGGCTCATGCCAGCACCTCATCAACGGCCGCGCCCGCATCATCCGATGATGCGCCGCCACACGACGTGAACAGATCGCCCACGTCGAGATCGGCTTCAGCCGCAGCCACGTTCTTCACGGCCTGCTCGAAATAGCTTCCCTTCAGCTCACATCCCACCGCGCGGCGCGACAGCTTGACGGCGCTCACAGCCTCCGAGCCGATGCCCAGAAAAGGCGTCAGCACCGTATCGCCAGGGTTGCTCCACAGCGTCACCGCCCGCTCGATCAGATCGAGCTGCAAGGGGCAAAGATGCCGCTCATCCTTATCCTCGCGCGCCGCGCGCACATTCAGAACGTTGCCCTGACGGATATCCATCCAGACGGGTGAGGCCCATTGCTGCCAGCGATCCACCGGGAAATCATCAGGCTTCTGACAGATCGGCTCAGCGTTATCGCCCGGCTTGCGGAAAACCATCAGATAATCGGCGAGCCCCATCCGGCTCATCGCGCTGTCTTTCTGGACCTGCTTATAAAGCAGCCCTAGCGCCTTGGTCCGCTGCATCTCGACCACCGGATCACGCCAGACGGTGACGCGGCAGTGCGTGATAAAGCCAGCGTCATCATGCAGCTTGCCGATCAGATCGGAAAACCGCTTGACGCCGATCACACCATCGCGGCCCTTGCGCGTCGGCAGATCCGTGCAGTGCACCGCCACCAGCCGGCCGGGCGCCATGACGCGGAACAGCTCACGCACCATATGGCCGTACTGCTCGGCGAACTGCTGATCGTCGGCGACGTTGCCCATGTCCGCGATGCTGTCTGAGTAGACGAACAGGTCACCGAAAGGTGGCGAGTAGATCGAGAACCCGCAACTATCATCCGGCATGCCGGCCAGAACATGGACGCAGTCGCCGTGATAGAGCGCCGCGTGCGGCGTGATCACCTGATCATAGACCATGCATTAAAACTCCCTGCTTTCGCTGCTCCCAAGATGCGACATCAGTCCAGCCATGCCGGCACCTCCATCGCCTGCGCCGCGTCATAGGCGCGATGGCGATCCACGGCGCCGCTCGCGTGGCGCATCGCAGCGCGCATCGCGCCCTTCATCGCGTCGTGGTCGCCGGCCTTGCGCTGCACGGTCGCAAAAATCGGTCGCTCGGTATCAGCCATCGCCACATGGACGTGGACGCGGCGCTTCTGCCCGAACCGCCAACAGCGTCGCACCGCCTGGTAATAAGCTTCATAGCTGTGGCTCACGCCGGCAAACGCCATGCGCGCGCAGTGCTGCCAATTGAGCCCGAAGCCGGCGATCGACGCCTTCGTGATCAGCACGCGCGCGCGGCCTTCCGAAAACGCCGCAAGCCTGTCCTCTTTTTTGTCCGCTTGCATGGAGCCACGGACCTCGACGGCAGCCGGCAAAAACAGCTTGAGCGCGTCCGCTTCCGCGTCCGTTTCGACCCACACCACCCAGGGCTCGTCCGGCTCCGCGCAAACCGCCTGAGCCACCGACTCAGCCCGTGCAGCGAGCGTCAGCCGCTTTTCTTTGTGTCGACCCGTGGCGCTCATGTCCGGCATACGGAAGAGCAGCGCTTGCCCCGCGTCATCACCAGCGTCCACAGTCCGATCGGCATCCACCACATGGATGTGCTCGATCAGCTCCGGCAGGTCATAGCCCTCGTCATCGAAGCCGATGTCCGATGGCATCGACACGCATCGCGACCAGCTCGCCACCCACGCCCAGAACGCCTCGGCCGCATGGCCCTTCAGCCGCCACTTCTGGCTGGCCATCGACGTGTCATTGATGAACCACCGCGACAGCATCTCGCGGCTGGCCATCACGCCCAAAAATTCCGCGTGGTTGCCCAGCTCCATGTGGTCGTTAGGGGCCGGCGTTGCGGTCGAGGCCAGCCGATAGGGCATGTCGCGAAAGGTCTCGATCAGGCGCGTACGAACCTTGCCGGCGAAGCTCTTCAGGATCGAGCTTTCATCGAGCGCGACACCACCAAACTGCGAAAGGTCCCAGGCGCCCAGCCGCTCATAATTGGTGATCACGATCGGGGGCAGCGCCCCGATCGGTGGCTCACGCAAATAGGCCGCATCGATCCCGAATCTCCGCGCCTCGCCCGCATGCTGCGGCCCCACCGCAAGCGGCGCCAGCATCAGCACCGGCTTGCCGGACTTGCGATGCACCACCCGCGACCACTCAAGCGCGATCAGCGTTTTGCCGAGCCCCGTATCCAGGAATGACGCCCCGCAGCCCGCCCCCAGCAAAAACCGCGTCACGGCCTCCTGGTGCGGGCGCATCGATGCATTGAGATCCACATCATCAAGCGACATCCCGCGGGGCGTGAAGGCGCACCGCTTGGCATCCAAAAGCGATGCGTACGCGCTCAGATCTACCATCCGCCGCGCGCGGCCCAGCCGCTATCGAGGTGAGACAGCACCACCTCAAGCTCGCCCACAGCCCCATCTGCGTCGCCGCCCCGGATCATGCGCCGCACGCGCACCAGGCGATCAACGTGCTCATCGCACTCCTTGACCTTGGTCTCAGCGTCCCGAAGAAGATCTTCCAAATCCGCCACCTCGTCTTCGAGATCGCCAATCGTGTCGCGCAGTTGCATGACCGTATCGAGCAGGCGCGCCTTCTCATCACGGTCGTCCGCCTTCGCGCCACTGCCTCCAGGCGCCACAACCCCATGAAAGCTCATTTCGTCATTTCCTTTGCGGCATGATCAGATGGAGGACGTCGGGCATCTCCGACGCCGTGAAAACGACCGGCCCATTGCCGTCGGTCACCTGGATGTCGAGATCGATGTCGCTCGGCCAGAGCTTGAGCATCTCGGCAAAGTATTTGACGTTGAGCCGGAACGACGCTGTCAGGTCGTGCACGGCCGCGTCGACGGCCTCTTTGCCGGTGTCGAATTGTGCAAGGCCGGCATCCATTTCGACCGCGCCGTTGCTGGCTTGCAGGCCAATCGACGGCGCCTTGACATCCGTGCCCGTGTAGAGCACCGCCGCGCGCTCCAGCGCGTCGCTCAACGCGCGCGGCTTGATCGTGATGTGCGGCCCTGACAAATCCGGGATCACCCGCTCATAAGGCGGATAAGACGTATCGATCAGCACCGATGCAAAGCGCAGCCGCGCCACCTCCACCCGGATCTCCGCATCCGTGACGGTGACACGCACATCGCCGTCATCGAGCATCCCGTGGATCTCGCGCATCGCCATGCCGGGGATGATGGCGCCGGGCATGTCCGCCGCGCCTGCCGGCAGCGCGCATGATTGGCGCGCCAGCCGGTGCCCGTCATTCGAGACGATGGCCAAGCGATCATCCTTGACGTGCAGATAGGCGCCCAGCGTAAAAAGCCGCGTGTCATCGCCACTGCTGAGCGCGTAACGCGTCGTCTCGATCATGCCGCGCAGCACCGCACACGGCATGTCAAACGTCGCACCCTCAGCCGTGCCACGCGGCTTGGGAAAGTCGTCCGCCGGCAGCACGCGCAGCGCATAGCGCGCCGCGCCGCACACAACCTCAGCGCGCCCCTCACCATCATGCGACACCGTCACCATCTGCGACTTAGGCATCCGCTTGACGATCCCGGCCAGAATTTCCCCGGGCAGCGCCACGGCGCCGTCCTGCGCCACATCCGCTTCACAGCGCGCCACCGCGTCCATGTCGAGATTGGTGCCGCGCACACAGACCTCGCCCGACGATGCCGACACATGCACATGATTGAGGATCGGGATCGTCGACCGGGTCGGCACACACCCTTTGACCAGGCCGATCGTCGACGCCAAAGCGCCCGCGGGCATCGAGAAATCCATAGCGCTCACCCCTGCACCGCTTCACCTTGTGCAGGCGCCGCCTGCGGCTTGCCGAGCCCGCCAGCAATGGCGCGCAGCGGCGCGCCATACCGATTGCCAGACGGCTTCAACTCGACGCCCAGATAATTGACGAGCCATTTCGATCCGGCCTTGCGCTTGGCCAGCCCGCAGTCCTCCGTGAGGATGGTGCCAAACCGCGCACGTGTGGCCGGTGTCTGGTCACGCGCTTCCGCCCACTTGGCGTAGTCGGCATAAAGGTCTCCGGCCGGCGTTCGGGCGCCAGACGTCTGCCGCACGCGCACATCGAGCCACGTCGCCACGGCGCGTGCATCTTCGCGCTGTGGCACAGACCGCCTGGAGGGCGCAGCCGTCGGCGCCGGATCGGCCTTGCTCTTCACTTGCAAAGCCACCAGACGCTTGCGGCCGGACGCCAGCGCCATGGCGACCGGCACCAGTGCCGCGCCCAATTCGGTGATGAGCAGTAAAAACAGCGCGCGCAGATCAGCGGATGACACCACCGTCACGCCGGTCACCGCCGTCAGCCAATGGAACAAGGGCCGCAAATGCCGTGAGGCATCCGCCGATCCTTTGACGTCCACGCGCGATAGCCCCGCCGCAGCGACCCGGATGCGGTCGTCGAGCGCTTCGCGCGCGCGGGCATCCTGAAGCTCCGCTTTGAGCGCCAAGCAACGCGAGCGACATCGCGTGCGTTCTTCGCGCGTCACCTGTGCCTCGATCGTCTTGATCGGCCGCGCCGTCTGGATGGCCGCGCGCCGCTCGCGCAGCCTTTGCAGCGTCTCACGACGCTCACGATAAAGGTCTTGCTTGAGCTTCTGGCGGGCCTGATCATCGGCCAGATACCGGTCGAAATACTCAAGCGCCGAAAGCCCGTTGTAGCCCACCACGACGAGCCAAACGGGGAGCAGAAACAGCGCCGCGAAATAGCGGCCCCGACCAAGGGTCAGCCCCGGTCCAAAAGCGATGATCGCGAGCCCAGCGCCCACCACCGCGACCATCGTCCACCGGCGCACTTCATCGGCGCCGGACGCGTAAGCCATCTGCATCGCGACGGCACCCGCCACCGCGACAAACGCCATCGAGATCAGCCGGGCCAGCCAATCCGAAGGATTCGGCCAGCGACCCTTCAGGCCACCACGCCACCGCTCTATGCTCGTCGCGCTCATGCCGCCTCCCGGATCATGTCGTTGAAATCGCAGCCGGCTTCGGGCGTCGCGATCGCCACGCGCAGCCCAGCGCTGCGGAACTTCGCCGCCGCGCGATCGGTGCGCGCTCGCGTTGCAAAGCGGTCTTTGCCGTCCGCATCTTCGAGAATTGTCACACGCGCAACATGCGGTGGCAGGATCAGGCCGGGGCGCGAGGGGTCGGGCTGCACCGACGGCAGCCGGCGCCCTTTGGCCCACGGATGCGGCCGGCCTTGGCCGATGCCCGCGCCCGCCAGATTGCCAAGCGAGATCGCTGACAGGCACGCCACGCGGATACCGCGTCGCGCCAACGCCGACACCACCGTCAGCGTCGTCTCATAGCCCTCGCCGATCACCACGTGATCAGCATCACGCAGCGACGCCAGCTCGCCATGCGCACCCCATACGCGGCCCAGCGTCAGCTTGGTCGCGTCGAGATCGTCAGCCTTGCCGGACCCATCCTCGCGCAGGAATGTGCGATGCACACCGCAAAAAGCACCGCGCTCATCAAGCAGACGCCCCACCATCGCGGGACCCACATGCTCGCGGCCGTGCCGGTCCTTTGTGGCAAGGCGAGCAGACCGCAGCCCGCGCGGAACCCGCCATCCGTAAAGCCCAGCCAAAGCGTCGAGATCAATGCCCCGCGCCTCAAGATAGCGCTCCACCACGCTCGAAGCGCCGGGCGAAGCTTGCTGCCAGATGTCGGCCGCGAAGCGGATGCGCCGCACTTGAGCCTCGCGCTCCGCGCGCTCCACATCGAGCCGCTGGCGTTCACGCTCGCGCTTGCGCTCCGCCGCACGCGCCAAACTCTCATGCGCCATCGGCGTGCCGCCCAGCATGCGATCGGCCAGGCGACGGGCCGCCACCGGAAAGGGGCAGCCATCCAGCAGCTCGACCAGACGCACGGCGTCACCACCCTGGTCGGTCGCGAAGCAAAACCAGACACCCTTGCTGGGCGACACCGTGAAAGACGGGGTGCGCTCATCCTTAAAAGGGGACAAGCCGACCAGATCCGCGCCTTGCCGACGCAGCACGATGCCGGGGCACCAGGCCTGCACGGCATCCTCGATGGCCACGCGCCTTTTCAGCGCCTCCACATCGATCCGCGATGTCGTCTCTTCGATCATCATGATCGCCCATGCCATGGTGAAGCCAGCGCCGCGCCAAAGGGCGAGGCACACGCACACGAAACTGACGCGAGGGAACAACGAACGCCGGTGGGCCTAGTACGTGGTCACCGGAACGACGCGGCGACGCTTTTGCCGGAGGAATTGCGTCCGCCTGTGATGCAGGGCGAGCAGCGAGATAGCACCACCGGACATCTTAATGATCCGGTTGATGATGTCGGGATCGGGCCAGCGCTCACCGATGGCGTAGCGCCGCGCCTGTGACGCCCCGCTCACACCGATCTCATCGGCGAGGGCCTCATAGGTCAGGCCTTCGCGAACGCGCCAGGCGTCCAGATCAAGCGTGCCAAGCGCAACCGCTGCGCCATCGTCGATGTCAGGTGCAAAGCTCATGCGGTCAATCTTGTCCGCATCAGACAAAGTGTCAAGAATTACATTTCCGATGTGGAAATTGGACCGATCCGACGCATCACTTTAGACGCTGAACGTCTGATATTCGGGGCAATTCTCACACGGGAGCGGGGATGAAAAACCGCATCAAAGAACTGCGGACGCAGCGCGGATGGTCGCTGGAACAGCTCGCTGAGGCCGTCGGCGACTCGACCGGCACCAGCACGATGAATAAGCTTGAGCGCGGCGCGATGAAGCTCACCACCGACTGGATGGTGAAGCTCGGCCGTGCGTTCGGCGTCGATCCCATCGAGATCGTCGATGACCGTCCGCGACTGGGCCTTGATGAAGGCGTGATCCCTTATCGCGCCGAAGATGGCCCGCCCGCGCTAGCATCACCGCCAACACAAACGCACGGGCGTTATCGCGTAACATCCGACGCCCTTGATGAGATCGGCATCCTCGCCGGCGACGTGATCGAGGTCGATGAAAGCGAGACCGCCCGTGACGACATCCAAACAGGCGACATCGTGGTCGCAAATGTGATGATCGGCCCCGGCGACACCATCACCACGGTGGTCCGCGAGTTCGTTGAACCAAGCCTGCTGATCACCAACGCCCGCACCGCGAACGCCGTGCCCATCAACATCCGATCGACGCAAGCCTCGATCGTTGGCGTCGTCGTCGGCTCCCATCGGCAAATCAACCGCCGGCGCTAACCCCACAGGCGCTCTGTTATGCACAGGCGAACGCGCGCCAAAACCAAGCCACTCGCGCACCCGCCACCCCGGACGATCCACATCGGAAATATTTTTCTTGCATAAATTTCCACTATGGAAATAGAACGGCGCAACGTTTCGCCGCGATCCCACAAGAGGGCACCATGAGATCGCGGCAGCGGGGGCCACTCCGGTGACCGCAGGCTCGCTTACTAGCCACCTCACCTAGCAGCGAAGCCTCGGCGCCGGAGTGGATTGATCCAACGGGGGATGCGCCTCACATGCCAATTGACGACACCACCGCGCCGCCACACGGCGCCGATCAAAGCGAGGCGGCGCGCGCTGCCTATCGGAAATGGATCGACGACGCACGCCAAGATGGCGCCGCCGTCGGCTACCTCGCCAGCGGCACGGGCGTCTGGGCCTACCGCACTGACAGGCGCGGCATCACGCGCGCGATCGCCGCTCACATCATCAGGTGGAACGCGCTCACGCGCGCTTACTACGTCGTCCCCGACCACGATCCCCACCGCCCCTTTTTCACGTCCCGCGTTGACCGGCGCTACGTCGGCGAAGTTGCCCCAGGCGTACAGCACCGTCCCTGAAGGGGCGATCACCATCATACAGCGAGGACCACCCATCATGATGGCCAGCCCGACCAGCGCACGGCCCTGGATGCAGACGGCATCCGGCCGCGTCGTCTACCTGGACAACCCTGATCCCGCATCCATTTCGATCAGAGACATCGCTGCGCATCTTGCCAAGCTTTGCCGGTTTGCCGGCGCCGCCGATCGCTTCTATTCGGTCGCCCAGCATTCCGTGCTCGTTTGCAGGCTTTGCGCAGATGCAGGACCGCACGGGCAGATGCACGCCCTGCTGCATGACGCGCACGAGGCCTACATTGGCGACATCACGCAGCCCGTAAAGCGCGCGCTCGCAGCGACCGCACCCACAGCGCTCATCGAGCTCGAACGCCGGCTGGACAGGGCGATTGCCGACCATGTCGGCCTCAGCCAAGTTCACGATGGCGCCTTTCGTGAGACCATCCACCACGCCGATTTGCGGGCGCTCGCCACGGAAAAGCGCGACCTCATGCCCGATCTGCCCGATTGGACGGGGCATCTGCCGGCGCCATGGCGCAGCACGATCAAGCCTTGGCCATGGCCCAAGGCCGAAGAGCAATTCCTGAAGCACTTTGACGACTTGGCCGCCATGTGCGGGATGCCCGATCGGATGAGCCACGCGGGCGTCACGGCATGAGCGACCAAGCATCGCCAGAACCGCGGCCCGTCCTCGCGCACGATCTCACGGATGAAGCCTTGCTGCGCCGCATCGAAATCGACATCGAGACGGCCGTTGCGCGGCCTCACCTCCACGATCCGCTCGCAACGCTGTTGCGGGAGCTTGCCGAGATCGCCGCGGAACTACTCGACGCCGACGATGACAACGCGACGTGACATCATGAAACCCACGCGCGGACGCCCCACGATCACGCCATCGCTGGTGGCGTTGATCGAGGCGCTCGCGCGCCAAGCTGCCCACGACGATCACGCTTGCGAGCGCGCCGCGAAGGCTGTCCAATGCGCCGATGATGACAATCATCGGTGACCTTCATGCGCATTGCGATCTATGCCCGATTTAGCTCAGACCTCCAGGATCATCGATCCCTGACCGACCAGATCGCAATGGCGCAAGATCGCGCTGATCGCGAGGGCTGGACCACCGTCGCCACCTGCACCGACGCCGCGATCTCAGGATCGTCCACACTCAATCGACCAGGCCTCGCCGCGCTGACGCAGCTCGCCGATGCGGGCGCCATCGACGCGGTGGTCACCGAAAGCCTCGACCGGCTTTCGCGCGACCTTGAGGACATGGCCGCGCTCCACAAGCGGCTGACGTTCAAGGGCATCAAAATCATCACGCTCGCTGACGGCGAAGTCAGCAAGATGCACGTAGGCATCAAGGGCCTGATCGCCACGCTCTACCTGGACGATCTGGCCCAGAAGACGCGTCGCGGGCAGATCGGCCGCGTCAAGGCTGGCCGCATCCCCGGTGGCCTCTGCTATGGCTATGATGTGCCGGCCGGCGCCGAGCCGGGCACCCGCGTGATCAACGCGCACGAAGCTGAGATCGTGCGCCGCATCTTCAACGAATACGTCGCTGGCCATTCGCCGCTGACGATCGCCAAGCGCCTCAATGAGGACGCCATCCCGGGACCGCGCGGCGGGCTGTGGAACAGCTCTACGCTTAATGGCTCCCGCAAGCGCGCCAACGGCATCCTCTCAAATGCC
>JBCBJZ010000113.1:0-12390 GCA_038522635.1 Pseudomonadota bacterium
TGCGGGATGAATATCTCAATGAACATCTGTTCCGCAGCTACAGGCATGCACGCGATATCATCGAGGAATGGCGCATCGACTACAATCTGTACAGGCCCCATACGAGCCTCGACGGACTCACACCGAACGAATTTGCAACCCGGTCCAACCAGGACCAAACACAGAACAGACTCTGGTTATAATCCCGGACACAAAAGGGGCAGGGTCAGGTGCTGTCACTTGAAAGGCGCCATGCCGCCGCGCGCCAGCTCGTCGGCGCGCTCGTTTTCCGGGTGGCCGGCGTGCCCCTTCACCCAGTGCCAACGCACCTGATGACGCGCGACAGCCGCTTGCAGCGCCTGCCACAGTTCAGCGTTCTTGACCGGCTTCTTGGCCGCCGTCTTCCAGCCGTTGCGTTGCCACCCTTTGATCCACTTGGTGATGCCGTCGCGCACGTAGGTCGAATCGGTGTGCAGATCGACCTCGCAACGGCGGTTCAGGTGGTTGAGCGCTTCGATGGCCGCGCTCAATTCCATGCGGTTGTTCGTGGTGCCCGCTTCGCCGCCCGACAGCTCTTTGCGGTGTTTCCCGCTGATCAGGATCGCGCCCCAGCCGCCCGGGCCCGGATTGCCCGAACAAGCACCATCGGTGTAAATCGTGACAGCGCTCAGCGCGCCATCGCCTGCAGCGGCAGCCGGCGCGTCACGCGTTCCCGCGCCCTCGCGCGCGCTCTCAACCGTGCTCATGCGCTCACCCCTTCTTGTCGCACCGCAACGCTGTCGCCCCCTACCTCAAGCCCGTAGGCCGACGCATCATCGATCGCCGCGTGAAAGCGTAGGCGCCGCAGGTAAGCCAGCGGATCATGCGGCTTCACCAGCGCGTCCTCCGGCGTGTTCAGCCAGTCGTAAGCGCGCGTCAGCAAAAAGCGCAGCGCAGCTCCGCGTGCCAACAGCGGCAACGCTTCGCACTCCTGCGGTTCAAGCGCGCGCACGCTCGTATAGCCGCGCAACAGCGCCTGCCCCTTGGTGATGTTGAAGGCATGGTCCGCTTCAAAGCACCACGCGTTCAGGCAGACGGCGACATCGTAGGCGAGCGCATCATTGCAGGCGAAGTAAAAGTCGATCAGCCCGGTGACGTCATCGCCGCGGAAAAACACGTTGTCGGGGAAGAGATCAGCGTGGATCACGCCGCGTGGCAGGGTGGTTGGCCAGGCGCGCTCCAGCGTCAGCAAGTGCTCTTCGATGGTGGCGGCAAGCCCTGGCGCGATGCGATCGGCGTGAGGCGCAAACCGATCGTACAGCGGGCGCCAATCGGCGACGCCCAGGGCGTTCGCCCGGGTCAACCTGAAGTCGCTGCCGGCCTGGTGCAGCTTTGCGAGCGCTGCACCAACGGCTTCGCATTGGGCCACCTTGGGCTTACGCGGCCAAACGCCTTCCAGGAACGTCACCAGCACGGCTGGCCGATCCGCCAGACGACCGAGCAGGACGCCATCGCGGGTGGCAACGGGCGTGGCGCACGCGAGCCCGGCGCGCGCCAGATGGTCCATCAGCCCTAGAAAGAAGGGCAGGTCGTCAGGGTCCACGCGGCGCTCATAGAGCGTCAGAATGAACGGCGCCTTGCTGGTCTGCACGAAGTAGTTCGTGTTCTCGACGCCCTCAGCGATGCCCTTGAAGGACAACAGCGCGCCCACATCGTAGGCGGCGAGAAAGTCACTCAGCGCATCATCGCTGACCTCGGTGTAGACCGCCATCGCTTCAGGACGCCTCGCGCAGCGCGCGCGGGACGTTGAACGCGATGCGTTCTTCTGCCGTCACCACGTCTTCGATCTTCGCGTCGCGCTGCGCTTTGAGCGCCGACACGATCTCATCGACGATTACCTCAGGCGCGGAGGCACCCGCCGTGACGCCAACGGTGCTGATCCCTTCCAACGCCTGCCACGGGATTTCGCTTGCGCGCTGCACCAGGAACGCATCGCGGGCACCAGCACGCTTGGCGACTTCGACAAGCCGCAGCGAGTTTGAACTGTTGGGCGCGCCAACCACCAGCACGATGTCGGCGCGCGCCGCGATCACCTTGACGGCCTCCTGGCGGTTGGTGGTCGCGTAACAGATATCATCCTTGTGCGGGACGGCGATGGTGGGGAAGCGCTCCTTCAGCACAGCAACGATCTCGGCCGTGTCATCCACGGAAAGCGTGGTCTGCGTGATGTAGGCGAGTTTGCTGGCGTCCTTGGGTTCGAACGCGCGCGCATCGGCGACCGTCTCGATCAAGCGCACCGCGTGGTCCGGCAGTTGCCCCATGGTGCCGATGACTTCAGGGTGCCCCTCATGGCCGATCAACACGATCTCAAGGCCGGATTCGTGATGGCGCTCGGCTTCGACGTGCACCTTCGAGACGAGCGGGCAGGTGGCGTCGAAATAGAGCATGTTGCGCGCTTTGGCGGCGGCGGGCACCGCCTTGGGAACGCCGTGGGCGGAAAAGATCACCGGCGCATCGGTCTCAGGGATTTCATCCAGCTCTTCGACGAACACCGCACCTTTGGCTTCAAGGCTTTCGACCACATAACGGTTGTGCACGATCTCGTGGCGCACGTAGACCGGCGCCCCGTAACGTTCCAACGCCAGTTCCACGATCTGGATGGCGCGGTCGACGCCGGCGCAGAACCCGCGTGGGGCTGCCATCAGAATTGTGAGCGGGGCCTTGTCCACGGCTTGGGCCTGAGACGCGGAAGTTTCAGAGGTGGTGGTCATGATGCTCTTTCTTACGGATCGCTGGGCGCAAGTTCTTACGAATCACCGGGCGCGAGGCCGGCTCGCAAGACGCTGACGGTTCTGAAGGAACGCCTTTCAAGCACTCAACCCGCAGTTAGGGCCGCGCGCACGTCACGTCTATCGCTCAATGTTGCTGCAAGGTGACAATTTTGGCCGTCTCTGCCTTGAAACCGCCAGCTCCTCTCGGTTTACACCTTAGCAGGGCTGACCATTTGCCGTAAGCGGTGACTGGGGACAGGCGCGTGCTGAGCGATGTTCGCCGGGTTGAATCAGCTAGTCTGGGTCGATCGGGCAGGACTAGGCCAGCGCGTAAGGTTGCACGAGGGTGCAACCGCGTTGCGTGCCAGCTTGCCAGGCTGAGCGACAGGGATTTGGGGTCAAGCGCGACACGTTGGGTGTGCAGCGAGGCTTATGGGGACCGGACAACACATGGCCGTTGAGCGCGATCAACCTTCGGATGGGGCAATGCAGAGGCGCTTTGGGCTTGCCCGCAAACCGCGCGGCACGAGGCTTGGTGCCCTGATGGTTGCCGCCTTGTGCGTCCCGCTTGGCGCCTGCGGCATCTCGTCGTTGACTTCCGGCATCGGCGGCAGCGTGTTCGGCGGCAGCCAGAAGAAGACGCAGGTTCGCCAGGTGACGCCGGAATCGTTACTGTCGGCGGCGAAATCGGATGCCAACGGTGGACCGGCCGCAACCGGTATCGCACTCGGCTGCCCCAGCTTTGAGCCTTGGCCTCGCGACAACACGCTGACGATCTATGAGCCTGGCCGTTCGGGCGAAGGGCTGGCGATCATTCACCGCGGCGAGATCACGAAGACAGCCCGGGAATGCCAGATCGAACCGGGCCGCATTACCGTGAAATATGGGTTTTCAGGCCGTGTCCTGCTCGGCCCTCGCGGCCAGCCCGGTATCGTGACGCTGCCGATCAACGTGTTCGTCACAGACGCCAGCCGCGCGCGGTTGCGCACCGAAACCATGCAAGTCCAGGTGCCCGTCGCCCTCGATAAACCGATTGGCTACTTCTCAACCGTGCGCACGGTCTCCTTCGAGATCCCGCAAGGTGTGCGCCCGGCCGACTTTAAGGTTTACGTCGGCTTCAAGCAGAACGCACCAGGCGCCGGCTGATCGAAACGCGCGCTACCTGTTGCGCGCGGCCTCAAACCACAGCAAATATTGCTCATGGCGATGGCGCGCCCCTGACCGGACGCCATTATTAACACGCGGGCGAAATGCGCCGTCGCGCGCAAAGCCTGCGCCGATCCGGCGACACCATGGCTGGCTGAGTAATATGGCTGCTGAATACTACAGCGAAGACCACCTCTTCATCCGCGTTGACGGCGATATCGCAACGGTCGGCCTCAGCGACCACGCGATCGCGCTTTGGGGCGAGATCGAGTTCGTCGAACTACCCGATAAGGGCGATGAAGCGGTGCGCGGCGATGACATCGCGGTTGCCGAAACGGCTGACACATCGAACGACATCGTCGCCCCGCTTTCAGGCGAGATCACCGCGACCAACAAGAAAATCGCCGACAGCATGGACCTCATCAATTCTGATCCCCAAGGCAGCGGCTGGCTGTTTCGGATCAGGCTGAATGATGAGGGCGAGCTCTCCGAGTTGCTCGATGCGGACGCCTATGAAGCGCTTGTGGGGGATGAAGAATGAGCGCCCGGCGCGCCTGTTGGCCGCTCCAAGCTCTGCGCCACCGCACCGGTGATGAGCGCATCCGCCAGAACCTGAAGAGCGCCTACCGCCCCGTACCGAAATCTGCGCGCGGGCCCCGCGCAAAACCTCAAGCGACCTGGAAAGCGATCCGCCGCGTGGCGCTGCCGGGGCGCACCAAACTCGTCGCCCTCACCTTTGATCTGTGCGAGCAACCCCACGAGATCTCCGGCTACCAGGGCACGATCGTCGATTTCCTGCGCCGTGAGAACGTCGCGGCGACCTTCTTTGCCGGTGGCAAGTGGATGCTGACCCACCCCGAACGCGCGCAGCAACTGATGGCCGACCCGCTCTTCGAGATCGGCAACCACGCCTGGGAACATCGTAATTTCCGCCTGCTCAACGCCCGGCAAATTCACGATGAGATCGCCCACGCGCAAGTCGCTTACACGCAGGTGCGCGAACGTCTCGTCGCCCGCGGCTGCCTGGCGCGCAACGGGCAAAGCGTCCGCCGCATTGCGCCGCCCACGATGACGCTGTTCCGCTTTCCCTTCGGCGCCTGCAAAGCCCAAGCGCTGCGCGGCGTGCAACGGGCGGGGCTGCACACCATCCAGTGGGATGTCTCATCGGCCGATCCGTGGCGCGGTATGACGACGGCGAAAATGGTGCCGCATGTGCTCAAGCGTACGCGCTCAGGGTCGATTTTGCTGTTTCACGCGAACGGTCGCGGCTGGCATACGCCGCAAAGCCTGCCGCTCATCGTGACCGCGCTTAAGAAGCGAGGTTACCGTTTTGCCACCGTCACCGATTTGCTCGCGCAGCGTGGCGCGCGCCCGGTGTTGGCCGACACCTGCTTTGATGCCCGCCCTGGCGATAGCGAGCGTTACGACGACGTCTCTGCCCGGCTCCATGCCAAGTACGAACGCTTTTACGCCCGGTTCGGCTTCCGCCCCAGTGCGGGCAACGGCGACAGCGTCCCAGCGCGCGAACAGCCTTGGGAGCGGTCGCGGTGAGCCCGCGCGCTGCCGCCTTTTCCCGCCGCCCGCTCAGCGCGCGCGATGCCGCCCACGCCGCCCCCATCCTGGCGAGCCTCGAACCCTGGTCCACGCTGGGCTTCGCGAGTGCCGGCCTTGAGCGCCACCTCAGCGGCGCGCCCGACGATGCAGACAGCACCAAACAACGCTGGGCGCTCTGCCTCGATGACGCTTTGGCGGGCGTGGCGGTGGTGCGCGCGCCCTGGCTGCGCGGCCCCTATCTGGAAACGATCGCGGTATTCCCCCACGCACAAGGACGCGGCATTGGCGCGGGCTTTCTCGCGCTCATGGAGGCTGACGCGCGCGCCGCCCACCAGAGCAACACCTGGCTCTGCGTCTCCGCCTTCAACCATGCCGCACAGCGCTTTTACGCGCGCCAGGGCTACACGAAGGTGGCGCACCTGGATGGGCTGATCCGGCCTGACCAGGATGAACACCTGATGCGTAAGCGTCTTGACCTGACCTGAACGCTTCTTGCGCGCCCGTTGCGTTCCCTATCCAGCCTCATCCACCGCGATGTTGTCGATCAGCCGCGTCTTGCCGAGATGGGCTGCCACCAGCACGCGTAAGCTTACGGGCTCGGCCTTGGCGCGCGGCTCTGAGAGCGTGCGCGCATCGCGCAACACCAAATAGTCAAGCTTGAAGCCAGCGCGCTCGATCACCTTGCGCCCTTGGCCTAGCGCCTTGTCATGGTCATCGCCTGCGCGAACGGCTGCGCTGACCTTTTGCAGTGCCGCGTAAAGCTGGCCTGCCCGCTTGCGTTCATCGGCGTCAAGATATGCGTTGCGCGATGACATCGCGAGCCCATCACTTTCGCGGATCGTCGGTGCGCCCAAGATCGACATCGGCAAATCCAGATCGCGCACGGTTTGCCGAATCACCTGAAGTTGCTGGTAATCCTTTTCGCCGAACACCGCGACGTCGGGCGCCACCTGAACGAACAGCTTCGTGCATACCGTCGCCACGCCTGCGAAGAAGTGCGGCCGCGTCTCGCTCTCCAACCCTTGCGCGGCCCCGCGCGGTTCGACCGTGGTGGCGAAGTCGGGCGGGTACATCAGCGCCGGCGTCGGCATCCAAACAAGGTCAACCTGCTTCGCCGCAAGCTTGGCCAAATCGCCCTCATCGTCGCGGGGATAGGTTGCAAAGTCCTCGTTTGGCGCGAACTGCGTGGGGTTTACGAAGATCGATACGACCGTGCGCGTGCACGCTTCCTTGGCGTGGCGCACCAGGCTCAAGTGGCCGTCGTGCAGCGCGCCCATGGTCGGCACCAGCGCAATCGTCGCGCCCGCCTCGCGCCACACGCGCACGCGGGTGCGCAGATCATCAAGTTGCGTCGCTATGACGGGGGCCTGCGTCGTTTCGGTCATCGTCGCCAGCGGTCCTCAAGGTTTAGCGCGGCCAGCCACGGCCCCGGCTCTGTGCCGTAACCGCCTGTTGGCGAGCGCGCGTTCGGCGCGTCTGCTCGGGCCATTCTGTTATCATATGCGAAACGCGTGTGAGTCGCTGATCATCGCGCACGCGCTGCATGGCTGGTACCCGCCGTTCGCAGGGTTGAGGCGTACCCCATCGCACCCGCGTGGATGTGATCCGCTTTCCGGTGCGTCCGCCAAAGCCGGATGAGTTCCATATTAAAGCGAGCCCACTGAACCGAGGACCAGCATGCGCCCAGCTTGGGAAGCCGCCGCCATCGAGGATCGCGAGCCGCCGCAGCGAACGCCGGGGCGCGAAGAAATCTGGTCCTACCACCTCGCCGATGAGCGCCGCGTGGTGGGCGGGCTGATCGAGCGCGCCGTCTACACTGATGATGAGCGCCAACGCATCTTCGATCTGACCCGCCATATCGTGGAGGCCGCCCGCCGCTCCCCCCACGCGCGCTCCGAGTTTGAAACCCAGATGGCGCGCTTCACGCTCGACACCGACGAGGCGCGCGTGCTCTTCAGCGTGCTCGACGTGCTGCTGCGCCTTGACAACAGCGCGCACACCGATGCGCTGCTCGCCGATCGCTTGGGCATCGCGGGATGGCCCACATTCGCGAAGGGTGACGGCGATGAAGCGGACCTGGAAGCGCTGCATACGCGCGATGATGCGAACAACCTCGCGCTGTCGCCTGCGCAACGCCTGATGGCGCGCGCGCGGCAAATGCGCCGTGTGTTGATGGGCCGTCAGAAAAAGGGAGAAACTGCGCGGCATGACGCCACCGGCGTAGCGGATGAAGCGCCCAACCCGCTGCGTTCTGGCGATGATCCCTTGCGCACGGTCGACCGGCTCGTCGCGGTCGCCTCAAACGGTGTCACGCGCGCGAGCCTGCGGCGCACGGCAGATGTGATCGCACAGCATTTGCAAGGCGCCGCCACCGTTCAAGAAGGCCTCAAGCGTGCAGCGGCGCTGCAAAGCCAGGGCTTCCGCATCGATCTCGACCTGGCCCAACCGCCCGCGCTGAACGAACAGCAAGCCGCGAGCGCCCGCGCCGCCGTCCACGAGGCGATCGAAACGATCGCGCGCGCCTGTGCGCCAACCGACAGCGATCACCCTGACGTTCTGATGGAGCGGCCGAGCCTGTCGATCAGCCTCCCGGCGCTGTGGCCACGATTTGCGCCTGCGCGTGCAGCACTCATCAACCAGGCGCTGGCGCCGGAACTGCGTGCCATTGCACAAGCGGCGCGGAACCACGCCATCCCCCTCATCCTGAAGGCTGACACGCAAGCGCAAACCGACATGACGTTGGCGTTGTTCGCAATGCTGTTTGAAGATGAGGCGCTGCGGGGCTGGTCCGGCCTCGGCCTCACGGTGCAAGCCTACGGCAAGCGCGCGCTCCCCATTTTGAGATGGCTGCGCCGCCTGAGCGCGCGCGAGAGCAAGCGCATCCCTGTACGCTTGGTGAAGGGCTACGATTGGGATAACGAAATCGCAGCGGCGCAGGATGCCGGGCTTCGCGACTACCCGGTCTTCACGCGCAAACTGCACACCGACCTGTCCTATCTGACGATGCTACGCTTGGCGCTGTCTGAGCCGCAGACGTTCTATCCGATGATCGCCACGCACGCGCCGCATGCGATCGCGACCGCACATGTGGTGGGCGGCACGACGCCGTTTGAATTCCAGCTCGCCGACGGTCTCGGCAACGCGCTTGGCGATGAACTGGCCGGCTCGCCTGGGCTAGGCCGACCAACCCGCGTTGCGCTCAGCATAGGCGCGCGCGCGGACCAGAGACGCGCGGTGCTGCGCAAAGCGCTGGAGCGGGCTGCACCCCACGGCGCCCTGGCACAAATGGCCAACGCTAACATCGAGCCCGCCGCCCTGGCCGACAATCCCGTCACCAAGGCTGAACGCGCCTGGCAGGCCGGCGGCGGCGGCCAAGGCCTGCTCCCCACAACATCGAACGTCCGCCCGCTTGCCCAAGACAGCCGGCGGGGGATCGGCGTCGCCCCCGGAAACCCGGAGGACGAGCAGGCCTTCTTGCGCGCCGTCGAGGACCACCTGGCAAGCTTGGGCGAGGCCGGCCCGATCATCGCAGGCGTCAAACGCGCCGACGCGGACACAGCAACGATCCGCCGCTGCCCTCACGACTTGCGCCAGCGCATCGGCACCGTCACGACAGCCACCGCCGATGAGGTCGACGTTGCGGTGGCCCACGCCGTTGCCGCCGCGCCCACCTGGGACCGCCGTGGCGGTGAGCGTCGGGCGGACCAGTTGGAGCGCGTGGCGGCCCTGTTTGAGCGCGACAAAGCTCGGCTGGTCGCACTGATGGTCCGCGAAACCGGCATGACCGTACCTTTCGCCTTGCACGACGTGCGCCACGCCATTGATCTTGCCCACCGCAGCGCCCAAGCCGCCCGCGCAGCCTTCGGCTCCACCGCGCTCGAAGGTGCCATCCTCGCGCCCGCCGCCCACCACTATCGCAGCCAGGCACGTCGCGGTGTGGGTCCGATCGCCTGCCTGCTGAGCGACATCCAGCCTTTGAGCGCGCTTGCCGCGACCGCCATGAGCGCGCTCGTTGCGGGCAATCCGGTCATCGTGAAACCGGGCCCGCGTTCAACGCTGACCATGGCGGTGGCGGTTGAGCTGATGTTGGAAGCGGGCATACCGGCCGCCACGTGCCAGCTCTTGACCGGCCCCGCAGCGCTTGGCGGCACCCTCGTCGCCCACGCCTCTACGGCTGGCGTTGTCATGACAGGGCGCACAGCGACGGCGGCGCACATCGCCCAGGCGCTCGCCATGGGAGAGCGATACCGCGCCGCCTTCGTCGCGCACGACGGCGGCCTGAACGCGCTCATCGCCGATGCGAGCGCTGATCCCCACCAGGTCGCGCAGACGGCCATAGAAACCTCGTTCGCCTACGCCGGTCAAAGCTGCCAAGCCACCCGCGCGATCTTCGTGGATGAGCGCATGGCCGATCAGGTCTGCGCGCTCATCGGCACCATGATCGAGACGCTTCGGCTTGGCGATCCGCTCGATCCCGAAACCGACATCGGGCCGGTGCTGAGCGAACTTGTCCAGGATGAAGTCGAAGCGCACAAAATGCGCTTGCGGCGTGAGGCGCGCGAGATCATCGATCTGCCGGAGGAGCCGCACACCTGCATCGGTACGTTCGTCACGCCAGGTGCGTTCGAGGTTGAAACGCTGCAGGCGCTGCCAACCGTGATGCACGGGCCGGTGGTGCATGTGTTGCGTTACCAGGCGAGCCGTCTGCGCGAGGTTTGCGAAGCGCTGAACGAGCATGGCTATCACCACGCGCTGCACGTGTTGACCGCATCGGGCGCGACGCTGCGCAGCGTGCGCGAACACGCGAACGCGAGGCGCTTGATCGTCAACGGCGTCTCGCGTTACGCAGCACCGCTCAGCATGGCGCCTCACCACGCTGGCGATCACATGGCCGCCATGACCGCAATGCCGGGAAGCGCTGCCGCGATCCAGGCCTTCACCTACGCGCGCCAGACCAGCTTTGAGCTGACCACTGGTGCTGATGGGCTGCCCGCGCTGTTGGCATAAGGCGTCGCGCGACGGTCCGTTTGCCGGCTTCATCACCACCATGTTATGCCCTGCCGCCGACGATGTCATGGCCGCCGGCCATGCACTGGCGCCAAGCGCCGGTCGGCCTGCCGCGCGCATACGCCCTTTTGATCCAACCGAACGCAAAGCACCCCCATGTCCGACACGAGCTCTGCCGCCCCCCTTCCCACCGACGTCATCGCTGACCTCGAAGAGCGCCGACGCGTCGCCCGCAAAGGCGGCGGTGATCGGCGCATCAATGCCCAGCATGGCCGTGGTAAGCTGACTGCACGCGAGCGCATCGCGCTGCTGCTCGATGAGGGTTCATTTGAAGAGTTCGACATGTTCGTGGAGCACCGCTGCACGGACTTCGGCATGCAGGAGACGACCTTCCCCGGCGATGGTGTGGTGACCGGCTGGGGCACGATCAACGGCCGCGTGGTCTACCTGTTCGCCAAGGACTTCACCGTGTTCGGCGGCTCGTTGTCGGAGACGCACGCGCGCAAGATCACCAAAATCCAGGACATGGCGCTCACCAACCGTGCGCCGATCATCGGGCTTTTCGATGCCGGTGGCGCGCGTATTCAAGAAGGCGTCGCGGCGTTGGCGGGCTACGGCGAAGTCTTTCTGCGCAACGTGCTCGCCTCAGGCGTCGTGCCGCAGATCTCCGTGATCATGGGCCCGTGCGCGGGCGGCGATGTTTATTCGCCCGCCATGACCGACTTCATCTTCATGGTCCGTGACCGCAGCTACATGTTCGTGACCGGGCCGGACGTGGTCAAAACGGTGACCAATGAGGAAGTCACCGCCGAAGAACTGGGTGGCGCCAGCGTCCACACCACCCGCTCCTCGATCGCGGACCGCGCTTACGACAACGACGTTGAAGCGTTGCTGCAAATGCGGCGCCTGATGGATTTCCTACCCTCCAACAACACCGACGGCGTGCCGCTGCTGCCGACCAAGCAAGCCTCCGAAGCGCCCGATCGATCGCTCGACACGTTGGTGCCCGCAAACCCCAACCAGCCCTACGACATGAAAGAGCTGATCGGCAAAATCGCGGATGAAGGGGACTTCTTCGAGATCCAGGAGGCGTTCGCGGCCAACATCGTCACCGGCTTTGGCCGCATGGAGGGGCAGACGGTGGGCTTCGTCGCCAACCAACCGTTGGTGCAGGCGGGGGTCCTGGACGCCGATGCGTCGCGCAAGGCGGCCCGCTTCGTACGCTTTTGCGACTGCTTTGAGATCCCGCTCGTCACGCTGGTCGATGTGCCGGGCTTTCTGCCGGGCACCGCACAGGAGTACGGCGGGCTGATCAAACACGGCGCGAAGCTGCTGTTCGCCTACGCCGAGGCGACCGTCCCCAAGGTCACGGTGATCACGCGCAAGGCCTACGGCGGCGCCTACGATGTGATGAGCTCCAAGCACATCCGAGGCGATGTGAATTACGCTTGGCCCTCAGCCGAGATCGCAGTGATGGGCGCGAAGGGCGCAGCGGAAATCCTCTACCGCTCCGAGCTCGGTGATGCCGCCAAGATCCAAGGGCGGATCGATGAATACCAGGCGCGGTTCGCCAACCCACAGATCGCGGCCGAGCGCGGTTTCATCGACGACATCATCTTACCGCGCAACACGCGAATGCGGGTTTGCCGGGCCCTGAACATGCTGCGCACAAAGGCGCAGACGAACCCGTGGAAGAAGCACGACAACATCCCGCTTTAGCGTTTGGCCGCTTTAGCGTTTGGCCGCTTCAGGTGGCATGACCTGAGCCGAAGAGTGAACGGCACCACACAGGCTTAGATGTCGGTTCGGCTCAACGCATACCCGACTCAAAGTTCGCAAACGGCGCGCGCCCGATGACAGCGTGCGGCCACAGCGCCCTCATGCCGCCACGTCGTCACGCGCGCCCGCTGGCACCCGGCACTTGGCACCTGGTCTTGGCACCGGGCCGGCGCGC
>JBCBJZ010000114.1:0-12191 GCA_038522635.1 Pseudomonadota bacterium
CGCAGCGATTTGGTGGTCAAAGGCGCTGCGCGCCGAGATCTTGAAGCTCGAGCTGGTGGTGCAGCGCAGGTTCTGGTTAAGCGCGCGCCCGCCCGACTTCAAAAAGTACGTGGCGACGCAACGAACCTTCTCTTTGGAACCGTTGTCGAGCGTGACCGAGCCCCAGCCCGTCCAGCGGCCCGGCAGCTTGCTCACCGCGCTGGCCTGCGCCGCCGTCAGCGACACCACCATCATGAGCATCCAAGTCAGACAGGCGAGCGCCGACAGGCGCGCGACGCGGCGTGCGTTCGTGATCATCATGGTCTCCCTCACCGGTCGGTTGCATGCGGACCTTTGCCCGAGCCCAACCCTGCCATAGCTATGGTTAGTGCCTCTTATTGCATCAAGTCACCGCGCTGAAGAAGCGCTAATCCTGGGAGGCACTCGCACCTGCCAAGCCGGCGGCTTGGATTTGCTGTGGATCGCTCAGGCGTCGGGTGTCCAATCGATCAAGTGGTCGACGGGGCCCTTTCCCCCTCCTACGCGCAATCTTTGGCCTGCTTCAAGGGCAGCAAAAAGGTAGCGCTTTGCATCCGCCACGCTCGCATCGAGAGGTTTGCCGTGGGCCAGCCCCGCGGCGATGGCCGCTGAGAGCGTACAGCCGGTCCCGTGGGTGTGGGTGGTCCCAAGACGGACGCTTGTGAACTGAACCGTACGCCCATCCCGCTTGGCGAGCACGTCGACCACATCCTCGCCCCAGGCGCTGTGCCCGCCTTTTAGCAGCACGTTCGTGTTGTGGCGATCCCGTAAGGCTTCGGCCTGGCTCACCATCTCGTCGGTTGACGTTGCCGGGTCGGTTGTGAGGAGACGGGCGGCCTCGGGCAGGTTGGGCGTGATCAGGTGAGCCTGGAACAACAGATCGCTCTGGAGCGCGGCAATCGCTGCCTCGTCGATCAGAACATCGCCGCTGGTGGCGACCATCACCGGATCGAGGACGATCGGGGCCTTTGCTTTGTCGCGTAACCCTTCAGCGATTCCTTTGATGATCGGGGCTTGAGCCAGCATGCCGATCTTGATCGCGCCGACATCCAAGTCATCGAGCACGGCGCTCAGCTGGGCTGCGACGAAGGCGGCCGGCACCGGGTGGATCGCATGAACGCCGCGCGTGTTCTGGGCCGTGAGCGCGGTCAGCACACTTGCGCCATAGACCTTGAAAGCGCCGAAAGCCTTCAGATCGGCCTGGATCCCAGCGCCACCTGAGCTATCTGAACCGGCAATGGTGAGCGCGATCGGGCGCGTCATGCCTGGCCTCGATTGAAAAGGCCTCGATCGTTTGGGCCTCGATTGGACAGGCCTCGATCGTTTGGGCATCGGGCAGCCATGTTTGCGTTTGCCGGCGCCCCCACCTTCGTTTTGGCAACCTCCCTCATGCGTGATGCGCGCGCCTCAGCGCTGCAACGCCCGGCAAGGTCCGCCCCTCCAGCCATTCCAGGAACGCTCCACCTGCTGACGACAGATAGCTGAATGCATCGGCCACCTCAGCAGCGTTCAGGGCTGCGACCGTATCGCCGCCACCTGCGATGCTCATCAAGTCGCCGGCGTTCGTGCGTGCGGCCGCATGGCGGGCCAACGCGCTCGTCCCCACGTCGAACGGCGCGATTTCAAATGCCCCCATGGGGCCGTTCCAAAGCAGCGTCTTGGAGGCGTCCAACGCGGCCTTGCAGCGCGCGATGGTCTGAACGCCCACGTCGAGCATCATGTGGTCGGCGGGAATGGCGCTTACGTCCACGGTCTGATGCGGCGCGTGCGCCTCAAAGCGCGTGGCGACAACGCCGTCCGTTGGCAACAAGAGCTCACAGCTATGCGCTTGCGCTTCCGCCATCACGGCCCGGGCGGTGTCAGCCAGATCGCGTTCGCACAGCGAGGCACCCACATCATGGCCTTGCGCGTGCAGAAAGGTGTTCGCCATGCCACCGCCGATGATCAGCGTGTCGACCTTGGCGATGAGGTGGCGCAGCACATCGATTTTCGTTGAGACTTTCGCCCCCCCCACGACGGCTGCGACGGGTCGCTCAGGCTTCTCAAGCGCCGCGGTCAGCGCGTTCAGCTCTTCCATCATCAAGGGGCCGGCGAAGGACGGCAGGTGATGCGCGATCGCTTCCGTGGACGCGTGCGCGCGGTGGGCACACGAAAACGCGTCGTTCACGTAGAGATCGCCAAGTTCGGCCAGCGCTTGCGCAAAGGCGGGGTCATTATCCTCTTCCGCAGCGTGAAAGCGCAGGTTTTCAAGCAGCACAACATCGCCATCGACCATCGCCGCGATGGCGCTTTGCGCAGGCGCGCCCAGGCACTCTTCGCAAAAGCCGACCGGCTGTCCCATGACGCCAGCCAGAGCTTCCGCAATCGGCCGCAATGATAGAGCGGGCTTCACCTCACCCTTGGGGCGGCCGAAGTGCGACAGCACCACCACACGGGCGCCCCCCTTCGCCAAGGCCGCCAATCCCGGCACAACGCGCTCAAGCCGCGTGAGATCGCTGACCAGGCCATCTTGCATGGGCACGTTCAGGTCCGCGCGCACGAGGACCCGCTTGCCCGCCACCGCGCCAGGATCAACCTCGCGAAGACCATCAATGTTCATGGGAGCCCTACCCTATCGAGCGTTGGTCGTGGGCAAGCGAAGGCCCCGCTTGCCTTACGTTGCGAATTCAAGTGAGCGCAGCCTTTGCGGCGGCAACCACGGCATCGCTCGTGATGCCGAAGTGCTTGTAGAGTTCGCCAGCCGGCGCCGAGGCCCCAAAGCCCGACATGCCGATAAAGCGGTCACCGTCGCGCATCAGCCGATCCCAGCTCTGTTGCACCCCCGCTTCGATGATGACGCGAGGCGCCTCGCCGAGCACGTGCGCCCGTGCGCTCACCTCTTGCGCCAAAAACAGATCGAGACAGGGCATCGAGACCACGGCGGCCTTCACGCCCTGCTCGCTGAGCTGGCGGGCGGCCTCGATCGCAAGTTCAACTTCCGAGCCCGTCGCGATGAGCGTGACGGCGCGGTCTTCACCACCTTGAAGGACGTAGCCACCTTGCGCGCTGGCGTTGGCGGTTGGTTCAGCAAGCCCCCCGCGGTCCAGCGCCGGCAGCCCCTGCCGTGACAGCGCCAGGATCGACGGCGTTGTGCTGCTGGCCAATGCGAGCGCCCACGCTTCTGCGGCTTCCACGGCATCGGCGGGGCGGAACACGTTCAAGTTCGGCATCGCGCGCAGCGCCGCCAAATGCTCCACCGGCTGGTGCGTTGGTCCATCTTCGCCAAGACCGATCGAGTCGTGCGTCATCACGTAAATCACACGCTGGCCCATCAGCGCGGACAGCCGGATGGAGGGGCGGCAATAGTCTGTGAAGACAAGGAACGTCGCACCGTAGGGCACCAGCCCGCCGTGCAAGGCGATACCGTTCATGGCAGCCGCCATCGCGTGTTCGCGCACGCCGTAATGGACGTAGCTGCCCGAGAAATCATCGGGCCGCAGCGGTTTATGATGTGAGGTGAGCGTCCCGTTGGAGCCGGTCAAATCTGCTGATCCGCCCAGCAGCGCGGGCATCGCTGGCACGATCGCCTCCAACACCTTTTGCGAGGACTGGCGTGTGGCGAGCTTGGGCTGTTCGCTCAAGAAGCCGGCCTTCACGTCCTTGAAGGCCTGGGCAAGCGCGCTCGCTTGAGCCTCATCGCCGAGTGGATCGGTCAAGCTTGCGCGCGCCTTCGCATGGCTTTCATCCCAGCGCTTGCGGTCATCGCCGCCACGTGAGCCGGCCGCCCGCCACGCATCGAGCACATCGCTTGGCACATCAAACGGCGCTGCGTCCCAGGCGAGCGCCTCGCGCGTGGCAGCAATCTCGTCGGCGCCGAGCGGGCTGCCGTGGGTCTTTGCGGTGCCCTGCAGCGTTGGCGCGCCGTAACCGATCGTGGTTTTGCAGGCGATCAGCGTCGGGCGATCGGATGCTTTGGCAGCGTTGAGCGCTGCTTCAACGGCGTCGTGGTCGTGCCCGTCGACGCGCTCGGTATGCCAGCCGCTGGCGGAAAACCGTGCGATCTGGTCATCGCTCGTCGACAGGTCGGTGGAGCCATCGATCGAGATTGCGTTGTCGTCGAAGAGCACGATCAGGCGCGACAACTTCAGGTGGCCCGCGAGCGAAATCGCCTCTTGCGAGATCCCCTCCATCAGGCAGCCATCGCCGGCGATGCAGTAGGTATGGTGATCGACCACATCCGTGCCATGACGTTCACGCAAGACGCGTTCGGCAAGCGCCATCCCAACCGCATTGGCGATGCCCTGCCCGAGCGGCCCCGTTGTCGTCTCAATGCCCGGCGCATGCCCATATTCAGGATGCCCTGCGGTTTTGCTGCCAAGCTGCCGGAACGCCTCCAGATCACCGCGCTCCATGCCTGTGGTGCCGGTGAGGTAGAGCAAGGCGTAAAGCAGCATCGAACCGTGGCCTGCCGACAGCACGAAGCGGTCGCGGTTGGGCCACGCGGGGTCGGCGGCATCAAACCGCAACGCCTTGGTGAAAAGCACGGTGGCCGCATCCGCCATGCCCATCGGCATGCCCGGGTGCCCGGAATTGGCCGCTTGCACGGCATCCATCGCGAGGACACGGATCGCATCGGCCATGCGCAGGCGTAGCGCGCGGGCGGGCGTCGCCTCCACGGGCGCGGCTGACGTCGGCCCTGACGGGCTGGTTGCGGTCATCGGTTTACCTTCAAGCGTAAGGGCAAGCGTCCGGGCTGTCGGCGCCAACAAGGGTCACGGCCACAACACGCAAGCACGGTTCGCGGGCGTACCGCTCAAGCGACCGGGCACAACGGTGATGTGGGTGTGGTGTTTGGGCCGTTTCCTTAGCCAAACGCCCGCGCAGCGTCCAGGGGCGTGGAGGCGAAAACGTTTGCCCCCAAACGCCTGTTGTGCCTCGCCCCTTGCGGCGCGCGCCGGCCGCGTTGTACGTGCGCCGTTAACGTTCGCCTTCCGTTACCTCGAACGGCATGTTGGTGGTCCAGTCGAAGGTGCCCTGGTCGCGCTCCTCAACCGCCTGTTGCCAGCCGTGGGTTTCTGCTCGCGCCTTGAAATTCATGCCCTCTGGTGAATGCCGCGTGATCCCATCAAACAGGGTCGCCAGCGTCTGCGTCGTTTGCAGGCCCATGTTGAGCAGCGGCTGGTTGATCATCAGCTTTTGCATGGTGAGCTGGTTTTTCGGCACACGCGCCATGCGGTCCGCGAGGGCATCGACCTCGGCGTCTAACGCGCTGCTCGGCACAGCCTTCAGGATCAGCCCCATCTCGGCCGCTTCCGCGCCGCTGATCTTGTCGCCGGTGAACAGCATGCGTTTCGCTTTCTCAGCCCCTAGCCTGTAGACCCACATCGCCGTCGTCGGGCAGCCCCACACGCGGGCCGGCATGTAACCGATACGCGCGTCCTCCGCCATGATCACCAAATCGCTGCATAGCGCGATGTCCGAGCCGCCGGCCACCGCATAGCCGTGCACCTTGCAAATCACCGGGCAGCGCGAGCGAAACAGGCTCATGAACGCTTCGGTGTTGCGGCTCATGAAGGCGTAGTCCTTCATCGGGTCCCACGGCATCGTCTGCGTGAGCCCATCTGCGTTGCCGTGCGCGAAGGCGGTCATATCGTAGCCCGCGCAGAAGGCCCGGCCAGCGCCCGCGAGCACGATCACGTGGATCTTCTCGTCCGCGTCAGCCCGTTGCACCGCCGCTTGCAGCGCGTCAGGCAGATCAAGATCGATGGCGTTCAGGACCTCAGGGCGGTTGAGGGTGATGCGCGCGATCCGCCCATCGCGTTCGTAGAGAACGTTGTCCATGCGGCCTCCCGTTGCCTATTCCCGACGGCATCCCCGACGCGGCCGGTCGCCTCAACGATAGACGCGCCGCGCGCCGTGCGGCAATGCGGGGCTGGCGTGCGGGCGTAGCTCTGCCCATGATGGGTTGCGCGACCCGGTTGACGATAACTTAATTGGCCCTCCACCCAGCCTTCCACCGCGTGCCCGACTTGCCACCGCGTGCCCGACTTGCCACCGCGTGATTGAAACCATCAACACGTGCCAAACCTTGAGGATGCTGCCCATGAGCCCTTTGCCCACTCACGCCCGTGCGGTCATCATCGGGGGCGGCGTCATCGGTTGTTCGGTGGCCTATCACCTGGCCAAAATGGGCTGGCGCGATGTGGTGCTGCTCGAACGCGATCGCCTCACGTCGGGCACCACGTGGCATGCGGCCGGCCTGATCGCGCAATTGCGGGCGACGCTCAACATGACGTTGCTCGCGAAGTACTCCACCGATCTCTATCACGCACTTGAAGAGGAAACCGGGCTTGCCACCGGCTACGTCCAGCACGGCTCGGTCGCGGTCGCGTTGACTCAGGCGCGCATGGAGGAATTCCGCCGCCAGGCCTCGATGGCCAAGCCGTTCGGGATCGATGTGGAAGTGCTGGGCCCGGGCGACGTCAAAGCCAAGCATCCTCTTGTCGCGGACCACGACGTTGTTGGTGGGCTGTTCATCCCGAAAGATGGTCAGGCCGATCCCGCGAACATCACGCAGGCGCTGGCCAAAGGCGCGCGGATGCATGGCGCCACCATCATCGAGGGCGCCCGCGTCACCGGCATCACTCAGCAGGACGGCCGGGTCACCGGCGTCACCACGGCTCAAGGCCCGATCAAGGCTGACTACGTGGTCAACGCCGCGGGCATGTGGGCGCGCGAGGTCGGTGCCATGGCCGGGGTGCGCGTCGCGTTGCAAGCGTGCGAGCACTTCTACGTGGTGACCGACGCCAACGAAGAGATCCCGAAGGGCCTGCCCGTGTTGCGGGTTCCTGACGAATGCGCCTACTTCAAGGAAGATGCGGGTAAGTTGCTGGTCGGCTTTTTTGAGCCGGTCGCTAAGCCCTGGGCGGTTGACGGAATCCCGCACGATGCGTCCTTCACCACGCTTGAAGATGACTGGGACCACGTCGCGCCGCAGCTTGAACAGGCGTTGGAGCGCGTGCCGCTGCTTGCCAACACGGGCATCCATACGTTCTTCAACGGCCCTGAGAGCTTCACGCCGGATGACCGCTACCTGCTCGGCGAGGCGCCTGAATTGAGGAACTTCTACGTGGCCGCGGGCTTCAATTCGGTCGGCATTCAATCGGCGGGCGGCGCCGGCAAAGCGCTGGCTGAGTGGATGGAAGGCGGCGAAGCACCCTTCGATTTGGGCGATGTCGATATCGCGCGGTTGTTCCCTTTCCAAGCGAACAAGACCTACCTTAAGTCCCGCGTGACCGAAACGCTGGGCCTGCTCTACGCCGACCACTGGCCCTACCGTCACTACGAGACCGCCCGCGGGGTGCGCCATACGCCGTTGCACGAGGACCTGGCCGCCGCCGGCGCGTGCTTTGGCGAAGCGGCCGGTTGGGAGCGCGCGTTCTGGTACCTACCTGAAGAGGCGCGTGCGCGCGGTGAAAAGCCGAACTACGCCTACGACTGGGGCCGCCAAAACTGGTTCGAACATGCCGCGGGCGAGCACCGCGCGGTGCGCGAGACGGCCGGACTTTTCGATCTCTCGCCGTTCGGCAAGATCCGGGTTGAAGGCCGCGATGCTGAATCGGTGCTGCAACGCATTTGCGCCAACGACATTGACGTTAATCCAGGCCGCATCGTTTACACCCAGTGGCTGAATTCGATGGGCGGTATCGAAGCCGACCTCACGGTCACGCGCCTGCATGAGACCGCCTTCCTGATCATTACGGGTGCTGCCGTGGTGCCGCGTGATCTCAAGTGGTTGCGCGCCCATACGCCTGACGATGCACACTGCGTGATCACCGATGTGACCGCGGGTGAAGCGTGCATCGCGGTGATGGGGCCGAACGCGCGCAAGATCCTCGCCCCGCTTGTCAACGTGGACCTGACGAACGACGCTTTCCCCTTTGGCACCGCGCAGGAGGTCGAGATCGGCATGGCTCTCGCGCGCGCCCACCGCATCACCTACGTCGGCGAACTGGGCTGGGAGATCTACATGCCCACCGACATGGCCCGCCACGTCTACCGCACCATCGTTGAAGCTAGCGGTGCAGTCGAGCACGGTTTGCGCCATTGCGGCATGCACACCCTCGATAGCTGCCGGCTTGAAAAGGCGTTCCGGCACATGGGCCACGATGTGACAAGCGAGGATAATGTGCTGGAAGCGGGCTTAGGCTTTGCTGTCAAGCTCGACAAGCGCCCTTCGAAGTTCGGGGACTTCTTGGGTCGCGACAAGGTCTTGGCGAAGAAGCAGACCGGGTTCACCCGGCGTCTGCTGCAGTTCAAGCTAGAGGACGCCGCACCCCTCCTCTACCACAACGAGCCCATCGTGCGGGACGGCAAGATCGCAGGGCACATCACGTCAGGCAATTACGGGCACCACCTGGGCGGTGCGATCGGGCTTGGCTACGTCACCACCACGCCGGATCAATCGGCCGCCGACGTGACGGGTGCTGGCTACGAGATCGAGGTCGCCGGCAAACGCATCCCAGCCACGGCCAGCCTGCGCCCCTTGCTCGATCCCAAGTCCGAACGCATCCGCGTCTGACCTCCGTCCTACCCAAAAGGGGTAGGAAGCCGTGGCGGGCGCGTGGCTGAAGATGAATGACGATGTGAGTGCTTAGATGTCGGTGCGGCCTCGCATGTTGCACCCGTTGCTCTAGCTCGTCGGGAGCGGAGCGGCCTGCGCCAGGAAGGCTCGAGCTTTCTTGAGGGTCGGGAGGCCCGCTCGGCCGCCGAGCGCGCGGCACTTCATGGCGGAGACCGCTGACGCGAGCGCGGCTGCAGCTTCGACGTTCATGCCTTGCGCGATGGCGAAGGCGAAGGCCCCATGGAACGCGTCGCCCGCGCCTGTCGTGTCGATCACGTCCACGGCGAAGGCAGGCTGTTCGCCCGAGCGCCCCTCGCAGTCGGACCACAGGTAGCCAGCACTGCCGCGCGTCACGCCCGCATGCGCCACGCCTTCAGCGCAGACTTTGGCAAGGCCCTCCACATCGTTCGTCGTGCCCGTGTATTGCTGAAGCGCGGGCTGGGAAAAGATCGCGTAGTCGGTCAGCGGCAGCAGCAAAGGCAATTGATCGTGGTTGCCAAGGTCAGCATCGAGCACCGTCGGGCGGCCGATGCTGCGCGCGTGGCGGAAACCAAGCGTAACCGCCTCCAGCCACCGAAGATCGCCCATCAAGACGTCGGCGCGCTCGACGTCCTCAAGCGACAGCATGGTTGTATCGGACGGCATAACGTGCGCCCGGTTGCCCACGATCAGGCGTTCGCCGACCTGATCAACGATGATCGAAGAGGCGGGCGAGCGAAAGCCGGCATGGACGGCGATCCCGCCGGTTGCGATGCCCTCTTGGGTCAGTTCATCGATGATGGCACCGCCAACCCGGTCATCGCCGACTCGGCTCCAAAGCGATACGCGCGCGCCAAGCCGAGCGGCCGCAACGGCCGCGTTCGCCGCCATGCCGCCGCCAACCTCAAGGTAGTCGAGCGCGGGCACCTTCATGGGCGTCGGTGGAAACGCGGCGATCCGGTGGATGCGATCGAAGGCGGCATTGCCGATGCACAACACGGCCGGGGTGGCAGCGGCCATCGCACCTCTCTTTCCTGCCAGTTCTCTCGATGCGCTTTAGCTCATCGGGCGATCGATCGGGATCAAGGTGAGCCCGAAATCGACAGCGCACGCCCGCGCCGCCCGTTCGATCGATCGATCGATCGGCGGCGCCGTCTCATACAAGCCCGCTTGTTGGCAAGCGCTCGTAGGTGAGCACACGCTTGCTCACCACCCAGGAAGCGACAGTTTCTGCGAACGCCTTGTAATGATCGCTTTGCGTGTGCGCGTTGAAGGCCGCCTCGTCGTCGTAGACCTCGTAGAGGAAAAAACTGCCGCCATCGGTCGGGTCGATGCTGACGTCGAACTGCGAGCAGCCGGGCTCGCGCTCCACGGAGATTCGCGCGTTGCGCAACATCGCGTGGCGGAAGGACTCAATACGTTCAGGCTTGATCTCGAAAAAAACGACGACGACGAACATGCCGGCTCCTGCTATCCTTGGCGCCCGTTGCTCGGGTTCCAACCATGAGTTGTCGGCTCTACTTCAAGCTGAAGCGAACGCGACCCTAAGCGGCGATGCCTTGCGATGCTGCTCCAAACCCTGAGAGTGCGCGGGCCCGCGGCACCTGACGGATGCGCCCAGCTGCGAGTTCCGGTGCGACCGTCATCGCAAGGTCAGCCGCGTTCAACAACGCCTCCAGATCGATGCCTGTCGAGACCCCCATGTGCTCGAAGGCGAACACGAGGTCCTCGGTGGCCGTGTTGCCCGAAGCGCCCGGCGCGAACGGACAGCCACCAAGCCCCGCCGCCGCACCATCGAACGAACGGATGCCTGCATCGTAAGCCGCAAGCGCGTTCGCAACGCCCAGGTTGTAGGTGTCGTGGCCATGGAACGCGAACGTGACGCCTTGCGGCCCATAGCGTTCCTGCAGGCTCGTGAAGAGGCTGCGCACATGGTCTGTTGCCGCACGGCCCGTGGTGTCCGCGATGCCGATTTCGCCAGGGGGGAGAAACGCCAACGCCGCATCAAGGCAGGCGAAAACGGCGCTTTCGTCGGTACGCCCTTCGAATGGGCAATCGAACGCGGTGGCGAGATTGAAACGCACGCGCACATCATCGCGCTGCACGCCCTCCCACGCCGCGCGCAGCTCCTGCAGGCTCTCGTTGACGGAGCGGCGCACGTTATTCTGGTTATGGCTTTCAGAGACCGAGACCACCCAGTGGATGTCCTTCACGCCGGCCTCCACCGCCATCTCAAGCCCTTTGCGGTTGGGCACCAACACGGCCGTGCGCAGGCCCGCAGGCAACGTCACGCGCTGCATGATCTCAGTGATATCCGCCATCTGGGGGATGGCCTTGGGCGATACGAACGCGCCGATTTCCATGCGTTTAAGGCCGCTTGCCGCCAAGGCTTCGATGATGCGGATCTTCAAGTCCGTTTCGATGAAAGGCTTGACCACCTGGAAGCCATCGCGCGGTGCGACTTCGACGATGTCGACGGCGGGTTTGGTCGCGCCATTCCCTTGCGATGAACCGGACATCTGATCATTTTGCGTTGCACTCACAGCGCACCCTCCTCTCGCAGTCGTTCAATCTGATCGTCTTCGTAGCCGAGCAGGTCGCGCAGCACCTCATCGGTGTGGGCGCCGACCTGCGGACCCGTCCAACGGATTTGTGCGGTGCGCTCAAGCCCCTCGACCACCGGCACCACGCCTGGATGCAGCGTCGGGCCAAGCAACGGGTCGGCGATTTCAACGACCATATCGCGCGCACGGTATTGCTCGTCGGCCGCGATGTCTTCGATCGTATAGACTTTTGAGACCGGCACGTTGACCTCGTCGAGCGCCTGCAGGATCGCATCCGCCGTCTGCGCGCTCGCCCAACCGTTGATCAGCGCATCGAGCGCGTCGCGGTTGCGCACGCGTGATGGGTTGTCGATAAACCGTGGATCATCCTTAAGGTCCGGTTGGCCCATCACGGTGGTGAGCTTGGCGAACAACGGGTTCGAATTGGCAGCGATCAGCACCCACGCCCCGTCAACGGAGCGGTAGGCATTGGAGGGTGATGCGGTCGAGATCGTCGACCCCTCCGGCTGGCGAACGCGCCCCAGATGCCCGTATTCAGGCAGGCAGCCTTCCAGCATCGACAGCACACTTTCGCCCAGCGCCACATCGATGATGCGCGGTTCGGTGCGCCCGCTGGCACGCTGGTCGATGACGGCGGCAAGAGCGCCCAGCGCGCCGTAAAGCCCAGAAAGGCTATCGCCGATGCTGACGCCGACACGCACCGGCGGGTGCTCGGCATCCATCGGGTTTGCGGTGAGATGGCGCAGGCCGCCCTTCGCTTCGCCGATCACGCCGAAGCCGGCGCGTTTTGCATCAGGCCCAGTCTGTCCGTAGCCCGAAATGCGCACGATCACGAGGCCGGCGCGGGCGCCCGCCAACACGTCCGGGCCGAGCCCAAGCCGCTCAAGTTGCCCCGGCTTGAAGTTCTCGACCACAACGTCACACTGGCGCGCGACATCGAGGACCATCTTGCGTCCAGCGTCCGACTTCAAATTCGCCGTGATCGAGCGCTTGTTGCGACCGTGAACGGACCACCACAGTGAGCGACC
>JBCBJZ010000115.1:0-12152 GCA_038522635.1 Pseudomonadota bacterium
TGCACTTCAAGATTAGATCATCTTTGGGCGATTTCGGGCTCACCCGTGGTGATCCCGATAAATCGCCCGATGATCTACGCGCTAGATCATGCTCAGACCTCGTTGGCGCCGTCGGTCTCAATGTGGATCGTGCGACCGCAATGCTTGCAATGCACCGCGTCTGGATCATGGCGGCGTAGCCCGCAGTCCGGGCACTCATAGGCGACCTTGGTCGGCCTGAAGATCGTCTGCACGAGCCGCAGGAACAGCGCAAAGCCCATGATCATGATCAGCACCGACAGCAACCTGCCGGTCGATCCGATGAGCGTGATGTCGCCAAAGCCGGTGGTGGTCAGGGCTGCGACGGTGAAATAGAGCGCATCGACGTAGTTGGTGATGGCCGGGTTAACGCGCGCCTGCAGCACGTAAACGAGCGCGGTCATCACGAAGATGAAGACCAGCAGGTTCAGCACCGACTGGATGATCTCTTCGTTGCGCTTGAAGAACGGGTAGTCGCGCCGCAGATCGCGCAGCACATGGTAGGAGCGCAGCAGACGCAGCGCCCGCACGACGCGCAAAAACAGGAAGCTTTGAAACAGCATAGGCAGCAGCAGCGTCGCGATCACCACGAGGTCCGCCCAGGTCGTGGCTTGCGCGAAATACTTGCGGGTCGACCACGACAGCCACCAGCGCGCGCTGAAGTCCGCGATGATGATGAGCGCGATCATCAAGTCGACCGCGTAAGTCCAGGCGTTGTGTTCGAGCGATGAGACGATGAAGAACGCGATCGACGCGATGTCGAACAGCATCAAGCCGAAGCGGAACGCGCGCGATCGTCCATCCAGCCCGAAATAGAGGCTACGCAGCGTTTCCTTGAAGCCGGCAAGGCCGGTTGTGGTGGTCACGGCGCTCTCGTCTCCCGTCGTGTCGTCCTGAGCCATCGCCACCGCTCGTTGCCCCACAGGCTTCGTGGCCGCGATCACGTTTCCACGATCACACGGCAACCCTCGCGTTGTGCGGAACAATGTCTTGGCGCTGATAAAGTTGCCGGGCCGCCCGGGGTGCAAGCGAAATCTGTGATGAGCCCTGATCAAAGCTTGCGCTTTGATGCGCCCTGTCGCCTTGATCGCCGGGGGCGTTGTGGCGCGAACCACCGCCAGAAACCCACATGATCGAAGCTGCGGTGCGCCCACTTGCAGCCGACCGATCTGATGTCAGCGGGCGCAGCGGGGACGGGCCATGGACGGCGGCGACGGGGTCAAGATCACCCGCTACGGCAACTACCTGGCGGGAACGCCTTGGGGATGGCTCTCCGCAAGCGTGACGACCTTTGCGATCGTGTTGGCGTCAACGGCGCTGGCGGTGCTGCTGCTGTCGCCGTTCGTTCAAGGTGAGGGCATCGATTCCAACGGCGCGGTGACGCCGCTCATGCTGCTCGTGATGCTGATCGCGCAGGTTCTGATGGTGGTGCTTGTCTACCTGGCGGCCGGCTCGTGGGGCGCGCGTCCTGATGCGCTGCTGGCCTTGCAACCCGCCCGCGGTGGTCGCGCAGCCTACATCGTTTGCCTCGGTGTGATGGCGGTCGGCGTCGTGGTTTACGCGATCCTCGCCTACCAATTGCGGCCTCAGGACCTGAAATCCGACCTCGCGCCCTTTATGACGTTGGTGCGCTCGGATACGTGGTGGTGGCTGTTGCTGCTCGTGGTTGCGGTGGGCGCACCGTTATCGGAAGAGATGCTGTTCCGCGGATTTCTGTTTCCTGCACTTTTGAAGACGCCGCTCGGCTTTCTCGGTGCAAGCGTGCTTTCAAGCGTCGCGTGGACGAGCCTGCATCTGAGCTATTCGCCAACAGGGCTGCTGGAGATCTTCTTGATCGGCCTGTTCCTTTGCGCGGTCTTGTGGTGGACAGGCTCGCTGTGGGTCGCGATCGCCTGCCATGGGGCCTACAACGCAGGCCTGACGCTGTTTTTGCGTTTTTTCGGCGGGCCAGTCTGAAATAGCGGGCGCTGTGGCGCGAGACCGCAGCGCGCATGATCGGGCCATGGCGGGCTGCAGGTGCACTTAAGAATCGGCTATAAGACGCCCATGCAACCGTATCTTGATCTCATGCGCCGCGCACGCCTCGAGGGCGTTCGCAAGGGCGATCGCACGGGCACCGGCACGCTGAGCGTGTTCGGCCATCAGATGCGCTTTGATCTGGCGGACGGCTTCCCGCTGGTCACCACCAAGAAGCTGCATCTGCGCTCGATCATTCACGAGCTGATCTGGTTTTTGCGTGGCGAGACGAACATCGCCTATTTGCGCGAAAACGGGGTCACGATCTGGGACGAGTGGGCCGACGCCGACGGAAATCTGGGGCCGGTCTACGGCCAACAATGGCGCTCATGGCCAAGCCGTGATGGCGCGACCATCGACCAGATCGCGCAAGCGGTGGAGATGATCCGGAGCGAGCCCAACTCGCGGCGTATCATCGTGTCGGCTTGGAACCCAGCCGATCTGCCAGCGATGGCGCTGGCGCCTTGCCACTGCCTCTTCCAGTTCTACGTCGCGGAGGGGCGGCTGTCCTGCCAACTCTATCAGCGCTCTGCGGACATCTTTCTGGGCGTGCCGTTCAACATCGCCGGTTACGCGCTGCTGACGATGATGATGGCGCAGGTGACCGGCCTGAAGCCGGGCGACTTCGTCCACACGATCGGCGATGCCCACCTCTACATCAATCACCTGGAGCAGGCCGATCTGCAGTTGAGCCGAGAACCCAGGCCACGCCCGACGATGAACCTTAATCCGGAAGTCCGCGATCTGTTCGCGTTCCGCTATGAGGATTTCGAACTGGTCGGCTACGAGCCCTGGCAGCATATTCCCGCGCCCGTGGCGGTTTAGAGTTCATCCGCTTCAGGTGGAATGACCTGAGGCGAAAGATGAACGGCAAGCAAATACGTAGATGTCGGTTCCGCTTCAAGCTGAAGCGAACCGACTCTAGAGAAGCGGCGAGAGATAAGCGGCGAGGCGGCGGCGATGTCAGATGAGGCCCAGGCGGTACCTGCGTCGAACGGCGTGGCCGGCGTGGCTGACGCGGCCCATATGGCTGACGCGGCTGGCGCAGGCAGCGACGCGCAGCTGGCGATCGTGCTTGTGGTTGCGGTCGCCGAAAACGGGGTCATCGGGCATGACGGTGCGATGCCTTGGCGCCAACGGGGCGATCTGAAGCGCTTCCGCGCGCTGACGATCGGCAAGCCGGTGATCATGGGCCGCAAGACGTTTCAGTCGATTGGGCGCGCGTTGAGCGGGCGGACCAACATCGTGCTGACCCGCCAGGCTGGCTGGCAGGCGCCTGACGTCCAGACGGCGGCGACGTGGGAGGATGCGCTGGCGCTCGCCACCCGCGATGCGCACGCGCGCGGGTGTGGCGACATCATGGTGATCGGCGGTGCGGAGCTGTATCGCCTGGCATTACCGCAGGCGCATGCGGTCCATCTGACACGCATCCATGCGCGCCCTGACGGCGACACGTCGTTTCCCCCGCTCGATCCCGACGTCTGGGAGCGGCAGGATGTATCGCAGTTCGAGGCCGGGCCGGACGACACCTACGCCTGGAGCAACCACCTCTACGTTCGCCGCTCTCCACCACGGGCCTGACGCGCGCCGATCCGAGATCCATTGACTCTAAGGGTGGCCCCTGATGGCTCACCCGGTCGCTTCCCGGTCGCCGCCTCATGCATGGCAGTTGTGCGCTGCGTGCGCGTGACCTGCGTGCGCCTAGCTGCCACACTCGCGCGATGATCTCTTCAAGCGCGACGCGGTGGATCGCGCAGATGGCGCGACTGCCCGGGAACGTGCGCGGTGCCCTCTGGGTGGCCGCGGCAGCGCTCTTCTTCACCGTTATGATCGCAATGATCAAGGTGCTTGGCCAGCGCCTGCCCGTGTCCCAAATCCTGGTGATGCGACAGACGATCATGCTGCTTGCCGTGCTCCCGGTGATCGTCCGCGGCGCGCCACAATCGCTGATGACACGTCGTCCGGGGATGCATGCGGCCCGCGTGGTTGGCGCACTGGTTGCCATGTACGCGGGCTTTACCGCGGCCATTCACCTGCCGCTTGCCGACGTCACGGCGATCGGCTTTTCGCGCACGTTCTTCATCACGATTCTCGCGATCGTTCTGCTGCAAGAGGTGGTGGGCCCGCGCCGTTGGCTGGCGACCACCGTCGGCTTCGGCGGCGTGCTGATCATGCTGCAGCCAACGGGCGAGGGTTTCAACGTCTACGGTCTGTTCGCTGTGCTTGCGGCGCTGAGTGCGGGCTTCGTGTCGATCATCATTCGCGTGCTCTCGCAGGTCGAGGCGCCCACAACCATTTTGAGCTATCAGGCCGTGTTCGTCGGGCTGTTGGTCGCGCCGATGGCATGGTTTGAGTGGCGGGCGATGACGGTTGAGGACGCGCTGCTGGCGGTGGCGATCGGGCTTGCGTCGGTGTGTGGGCAGCTCTGCAACATCCGCGCGTACCGGGCGGGTGAAGCGGTGGTGGTCTCCAGCGTGGATTACGTGCGCCTCGTTTGGGCAACGCTGCTCGGCCTTGTGTTGTTTGCCCAGTTGCCCTCGCTGACGACGGTTGGCGGTGCGCTCATCATCGTGTCCGCGTCCGCCTATACGCTGGTACGCGAGATGCGGCGCAAGCCCCGCACACCTGCCGCTGGCCGTACGCCAGACGTTGGCAGTCCCTGAGCGTCGCTGAGGATGGTAGGCCGGCCCCCGCGCCGATGAAGTGTGATCCCCGCGTTGGATCATCGGGCGATCGATCGGGATAACCATAGGTCAGCCCGAGATCGCCCAAAGATCGTCGAAGATCTAAAGTGCGGAGCAACATCGGGCGCGAAGGCAAGGCGCAAGTGCTTGAGCCGGTGATACGGGCTTTCCGCCCGCCGCTCGAACCAACCTGCTCCAGTCTTGCTACCAAGTGTTGAACAAATCCATCGACGATAGGCCAGCGGGCTGTGCTACAATCATCGTCGTCGAAGGGCTCAGACGTATCCGGTAGAGCCAGTGAAACTGTGCAAAGCTTATGACGAACGACATTCTTGCATTCCCGTCCCAGCGTAACGTGGCCCCTGACGAGTCTGTGGTTCGCGTTGGTCATGCCGCCGTCGATCGCCGCATCATTGGCCTTCGGCAACTTGCACGCCATCTGCTGATCACGCCCAAGCAGGACTGGGAGCTTGCCTGCCGTGTGATCGCGGTCGACGGTTGTGCAACGCTGCAGGCCTACGCTGGCGCGGTGCTCGGCGCTCTGGATACATTCGGCGTGCGGCAAACTGTGTTCTTTGAGTTGCCGGCCCGCGAGTTGAGCGACGGTGAGCGCTGGTTTGCTGCGGTCTTTGCGGCTCTCGACAACAATGACGACCACAGCTTCGCGGCGCTTATTGGCTTTAGGGCTTCACAACCTGGGCGTCGGCGTCTCGCCTTCCTTGTGCGAGGGCTGCATGAGGCTTTTGCGCAAGCCGAATGCTGCTGTGCCACCGGCTTTGCGACGGTTGACGAACTCGATCAAGTGGGTTGACACAAGAGTTAATCGCTATGACGCGTGGCGTCTGAAACAAAACACAGAGGTGTTCGCAATGGCCGATGCTGCAACAAATACTTCTCCTGCCGCCGTTACTGAGATTGTCGAGGGCTTGACTCAGTCTCTTGCAGAAACGTCGGTTACGACGATGAAGGCACAGAACTTCCACTGGAACGTTACGGGTATGGGCTTTGGTCCTCTCCACGCCTTGTTCCAAGAGATCTACGAAGATCATTTCGTGGGCCAGGACGAGCTTGCGGAACGCATTAAGGCGATCGGTGGCTTTGCCGAGGGTCGCTATGCTGTCTACCTGCAGCGCAGCCGCGTTAAAGAGCATGATGGCCACGCGAGCGACAAAGAGATGATCGCTGACTTGCAAGCCTCACAGGAGCAGATCTCGGCTACGCTGCGGGCATTGGCGATGACGGCGGAGAAGCACGAGGATATCGTGACCAATGATCTGGCGATCGGGCGTGCCGAAAAGCATGATAAGTTCGCTTGGATGTTGCGCGCACACCTCGAATAGGTGCCGACACTTGCTACTAGGGTCGGTTCGCTTCAGCTTGAAGCGGAACCGGCATCTAAGCTTTTGTTCTAACGTTCATCTTTCGCCTCAGGTGATTCCACCTGCGGCGGATGAACTTTAGCCGACAACTTGAGATCGCTTCAGGCGTCGAGTGGAAACTCGATGCCTTTTTTGTCGCATTTTCGCCGGTACGACCGCAGCCAGTTGGCTTTAAGCCCAATATCAGCCTGCTGGTCGATGAGCTGCCGTAGAAAGATGCGTTTTTTCTTTTTGCCGTCGAGCTTTTTGAAGCTCTTCTTTTGCCTTTTGGTCATCCCACAGCCCAGACAATGGCCATTAAGTTTGAATTTGCAAACGTCGACGCAGGGTGAAGGCACCTTTCGGCCCATGGCTGTTCCTAACGCAGTCGAGATTCCGTTGTGTGATCCGCAGCACGAAAGCGTCTACCATAACCCTGTCCATTCCGGGCCGGACCGGGGCTAAGACACAGCGGCGGTGGCGGCGGTTTGACGGCGCTCGGCCTGCGCGGCGCGCGACGCGGCGCTCTGGCTGTCCATCATCATGCGGTGGATGATCTCGGCGGCAACCACGCGTAGCGCATCGCCGCAAATGCCAGGGTACTTGCCAAGGTAGGAGCGCCCACCCTCGTCGTAGCGGGCCGCGTGCTGGATCGGCAGGAGCCGCGGGATCGCCTGCTCAAAGCAGCGCAGCTCGGGCCGCGACATCAGGTAGTCATGATACTGCATGTCGGACGACGACAGCGGGTCCTTCATGTTGACCAGCAGGCCGAGGTTCGCGGCAAACCCCATCTCGGGATCGAGCGTTTTGAACTCGTCCAGCACTTCAAGACCGGCGAGGCCGAGGAAATCGGGCTTGATCGGCGTGAGATGGAAGTCGCACTCGCGCAGCCACGTCTCCGTCAGCACCGAGAGGCCAGGCGGGCAATCCACCATCACCACATCGACCACGCCGGTCGCATCACGCAGCAGTTGCGCGACCGCCCGGCGCAGGCTGCCGTGTTTCGATTGGGTCGAGACCTCGCGCTCAAACAGGGTGAGCTTCATGTGGCTCGGCATCAGGAACAGCCGGTCGGTATCGTCCACGTCGGACACGCCGCTGGCCACACAGCGCCGCCAATCGTCGGGCCCGTCAAGGCCCAGCACCTGCTGCGCCAGGTAACCCAGGACGGTGCGCCCGGCCATTTGGTCAGCCCGTAGCTTCGGTGCCGGCAACAGCATGCAGCTCAGCGAAGCCTGGCTGTCGCTGTCGATCATCAGCACCGATTTACCGTGGTAGATTGTCAGCGCTTCGGCGAGCGCCATGGCGATCGTGGACTTGCCCACGCCACCCTTGGTGTTCATCACGGCAATCGAATGACCCACGTTCCTGTCCCCGGTGTCCTAACGCATTACGCTTCAACGTCGAAGGCGGACCCAACCTTCGGCGTCTTGCTCAGTCGGTGCCGCGCGATCGCCGAAGGCGGCCTGCGCTCCGGCCCTGAAGGGGCCGCAACCGTGCTAACTGAACCCTGTTAATAACCGCTATCGGGGGCGTCCCGATACCCCTCGTCGATCACAAGAGAAGATAGCGCGCCTTTATGGCGCAAGACGGGCGGTGAGGGACGCGTCTGGAGCAGCATGCGCACGGTCGCACGAGCGCGGGGAGTATGGTGATGATGGCGACGATACCGCCGATGCCAGCTAAAAAACGATACCGAAATTTGAACTCATGCCCCCACAACTTGAACCCGGTGTTTCCCCCTGCCCGACAGGGGCCACGGGGCCCCGCTGCGCGTTATCCTCGGCTAACGCAAACGCTGCCAAGCCTCCGTTTTGCAGACCAAGCCTCCCAGAACGCAGCGCGAAAGCAGCAGCTTTCTGCCGCTAACTTTCACCACGACACGGTAGATCTTGCCGTCGTCCGGACTGGTGAAACGGCCAGTCCACTGGCCCGCGTCGTTCGCTTTGGCCCCGCAAAGGATGATCTTGCCGACAACCGCGCGCAGCTTGTGACGCTTGACCCGCAGGCCGAGGCCGCCTTGGCAGCGGTACGCCCGTATCCGTTCGCCGGTCTTTGCTTTTTGCCAAAGACCATGGGGCGAGCCCGCCGTGGCCTGGCCGACCGTCAGGCAAAGGATGCCAGCGGCGAACGCGGCGGCGCTTATCAAGGCGAGTCGCGCAGCTATGGGGCGTAGTGTTGAAAACCTGTGGGTGGTCGACATCCCGCACGACCTAAAAAAACTGAATATGTCCGTGGCCGCAAAGCCCAGGGAAGCGCGCATCGCGTTCTGCCCTGCCGTGTTCCAAGAGGCATAAAGAGCGCGGAGATCGCACCTGAGAGTTGCAATCGCCACTCAACTTTTGCCCACCAGGCGTGTCTCAAAAAGCGAGCGAGCCGATGGCGTGGTGTGGCCTCGTCCTAGCCACCGGCGTCGCTTTATGCACTGTCTGTGTATAAGCGCAGACCCGCTATTTCAAGCGCGACCACGCCTCGCTCGTGCAGAAGATGCCACCCAACACGCAGCCTGACAGGGTTAGCTTGCTGCCCTGAAGCTTAACGATGCCTTTGTAAAGCTTGCCATCATCAAGGTTTTTTACGGTGCCATCCCACCGGTTCGCCGACGTCTTCTTGGCGCCGCACATGATGACCTTGCCGACTTTTTTGGACGACTTCGATTTCACCACGCGCATGCCCAGACCGCCCTTGCAGGTGAAGACCTTGATGTGACCGCCGGTCTTTGAACGCAGCCAGGTGCCGTTGGGCGAAGCGGCTTCAGCGGTGGTGGTGATCGCAAGGCTTGCTGCGAAGCTGGCTGTGAGGGCGATGGCGAGGATCTTAGGACGTGTCATGCGGGCCTCCCGGGCTTGATCGTTTGTTTTGCTTTCTTGTTTGTCGCTCGTCACGCAAACGAGACCTGTTGCGGCCAAGGATTGGCCCGTGTTGGCCGTGCCGTCCCCGCCGCTCTTGACGTTAACGTAAAGTTTGGCCGCCAAGTATCGAGAATGCAGAAAAACTGATGCGCGCGAACCGGCATGACCGCCACAGGGTAAGCAGCCAAAGCAACGCGCGAGACACGGCCCGCGCAGGGCGGTGGGTTTCGAGATTTTTTTACTTGCGCTTGGCTTTCTTAAAACAGACTAATTGATGCCCGATCACGTCGCGTTCCGTGCCAAGCATCGGGAAACCCGGTGGTTTTCGGTGGTGGCGGTGACCTCATCGCCCCTCGCTTTCGGCCAACGCGTGGATGCCCATGAGCGTCTCCTATGACAACGCGCCGACCCATGTTGTGGGGTTTGCGCTCACGCCCGAGTTCTCGATGGTGGCCTTCACCTCCGCCCTCGAACCCCTGCGACTTGCAAACCGGGTTTCAGGCCAGGAGCTCTACGCATGGCGGCTTTATTCCGCCAACGGTGAGCCGGTGCAGGCGTCCAACGGCGTTGCGCTTAGCGTCGACGGGACGTTCGCCGACATCGGGCCGATGGCTGAATTTTACGTGTGCACGGGCATCGATGTGCAGGCCGGCGGCCACGAAAAGCTGATCCCGAAACTGCGGAAGTTGACGCTTTACGGCGGAGCGATCGGCGCGCTTTGCACGGGCACCTACGTGTTGGCAAAGGCGGGTCTGCTCGACGGCATGCGCTGCTCGATCCATTGGGAGAACTTTGAATCGTTTCGCGAGCAGTTCCCCGACATCGACGTCACGCAGGACCTCTACGTGATCGACGCCAACCGTTACACCTGCGCAGGTGGGACCGCGGCGATCGACATGATGCTGGCGCTCATCGCGAGGCGCCACCGCTCCGAGATCGCCAATCTGGTAGTGGATGAGCTGATCTATCACCGCATCCGCGACGCGCACGAGCACCAGCGGATGGGGCTGCGCGCGCGCCTTGGCATCTCGCACCCCAAGCTGATTGCGGTGATTTCGGAGATGGAAAAGCAGCTCGAGGAGCCGTTGTCGTGCGTGGAGTTGGCGCGCCATGCCGGGTTGTCGGCGCGGCAGTTGGAGCGGCTTTTCCAGAAGTACATCGGTGAGCGGCCGACGCGCTATTACCTGCAGTTGCGGCTGACGCGGGCGCGGTATCTGCTGCTGCAGACAAGCATGCCGATCCTGTCGATCGGGCTTGCATGCGGGTTCGTATCCGCCTCGCACTTTTCAAAGTGCTACAGCGAGTACTTCGGTCGCACGCCGTCGGATGAGCGCAAGACCATGCGCCGCTCGATCGATGCGCAGACCGGGCGGTCGGTGCGTCCTCCGGCGGGGTCAGCGCTCGCGCACCCGAGCGGCGTCGACGGCAAGAAGGCCAAAGTTCCGGCTTCTCCGTCGAAGTAGCAACGCGTCCCGTGAGGCCCTGGTGCGAAGGTGAGCTGATCGACGCCGCACGGCGTTAGCACTGGCCGCGCCGGTAGGCCAAGATGCCGCGACAGGACACGGTGCCCGTCTCCTCGACGATTTCTGTCCGGTTCGCGCTGTTGAGCCGGAAGACGAGGGTCGTTACGCCGATGCCGGCGCTGGTTCGCGCCCCGTTAGCGCTCTCGGCCAAAAACCGATAGTCGAATGTGACCCGACAGCGCCGTTGGCTGATATTGCGCAGGCTGCGGATCGACAACAGCCGGTAATCGCGGCGTGGCCAGCGCCGCACGAACCTGCGGATCTCCGCGGCGACAGCCCGGCGGGTGACGAAGCGCTTCGTGAAAAAGCGCTCAACCATCGGCGCGTAGAGTTCAATCTTGTCGATCGGTTCGAGCGAGAAATAATCCTGCTCCAGAAAGCCTTCGATCGCGCGCGCGTTGCACTGGGCGAACGCGCCTGACACCGGCAACGCCAACACCAGCAAAAGAGCGGCGAGCGCGCTTTTCACGCTGAGCCGGCCCACACGAAGGGCCTTGAAACCCCGTTCCCCCATGTCCCCTGTCCCCTTGCTTGCCGCTTGCGTCCACGCCTGCGCTGCCGATCACCACGTTGCTCTCGCCACGACGCTCTCACCATCGCCACGTCGTCACCCTGCATCGATCAGGGTAACGCGGGCAGCGGTGCTGCGCTCTCATCGCCGCCGATTCGGGCCACATTCAACATCATCGCCAGCAGGCTGTAGTAGCCGCACACGCCCGTCAGGTCGACGACACCTTCGGCGCTGAAGCGCGCTTCGGCCGCCGCAAACGTCGGATCGCTTACGCTTCGGTTGACCAGCAACTCACTGCAAAAACTGTAGACGAGCGCGGCATCATCGTCCATCGCGCGCGGCCGCAGTCCAAGCGCCAGATCCTCGATCAGCGCTTCATCGAGGCCCGCTTCGAGCGCGTGCGGGCGGTGGTGCGACCATTCGAAATCCTGGCGCCAGTGGCGGGCGGTGATGAGAATGGCGAATTCGCTCAGGCGCTTGGGCAACGCGTTGTTCAGTCGAACATGGCTTCCCAATGTGGCAGCCCGCATCATCAGATCAGGCGCATGCAGCATCACATCGAAGGGGCCATGGACCCGGTAACCACGTTCTGCCTCGAACGCCGCCATGGCATCGCGCTGGGCCGGCCGCAGCGCGTCATCGTGCGGGTGTTTCAAACGGCGTTCGCTCATAAAACTCTCCCCTGGAAGAGCCCCGCCAACGGGGCGTTGAACCCTTTGGGCCGCTTCCCCATTCATTGTAAGGAGTTGCGGCGCTAAAGAAAGCCGCGCCCGCCGAATGATAGCCCAGGGGATCAAGCGATGGATGACCACACCGACGCGCCGAGCGAGGGACCGACGGATGCGCCGCGCGATAGCGCGAGCGATGCGCCGAGCGATGCGACGGCGATCCCGCTGGCTGAGCCTGAGGTGACGCCGGCGTCACCCCCGTCCGCGCGGCCCTCAAAAGCTGTGTCAAAGTCCAAATTGACGGTGCGCCGGGCCACACCCAAAGATGTCAGCGCCATGGTCGACCTGTCGCGCCGCATCTACGGGCCGGCTAATGCGCATTCCGCGCGCATGATCCGCGGCCAGATCAACAACTTCCCCGACGGTCAGATCGTGGCCGAATACGAGGAAAAGATCGTCGGCCATTGCGCCACCTTTATTATCTCCGGTGACGTCGCGCTCAAGCCCCACACCTGGCGTGAG
>JBCBJZ010000116.1:0-12148 GCA_038522635.1 Pseudomonadota bacterium
AGGTCTGGATAGCTGCCAATCCCCATCAGGTTGATGTTGCCGCCACCGTCGATCTGGCCTCCGGATAGAAAAAACGCGTCGATCCGGCCTTGTGCCGCGCAGTCGAACAGTTCCTTTGCACCATCGGTGAACGGGTTGTTGACGTCGCTGCCCAACATGGAGACGCGCAGCGCACCACCGTCAAGCGCGCTGGCGAGCAGCGCCGCGCTGCCTGGGATGGGCGATGACGCACCGACCGCCACATGGCGCAAACCGCGTAGCATGGGCGCGATCGCGACGATCATGAGTTCTGGCGTGGAGAGCGGTCTGGCGTCGACGTCGGCAACGTGCTCGCCCGATGCCCCGGCATGAGACGCCGCAACGCCACAGGCCGCGCTGCCGGGGGGCATGTCGACGGGCGCGCTCATTCCGGCATCAGGGCCGGCATCAGAGCCGGCATCAGAGCGTGGAGATGCTCTTCGGCCCAGGCGGCAAAACCATCGGCGGTCTTCGCCGCGTGCACATAGGCCTGCAAGGCCGCGCGATCGGGACCGTAGCTTCCAGGTAGGCCAAGCGGTGCTGCACCAAGCGGTACCTCGCTCAACGCGCTCACATAGAGCGCCGGGATGGTCCCCGAAGCCGTCGCGTCATCGCGCAGCAAATCACCGTCCACCACCTCTTCGACCGTCACATAGGTTGCGCGTGCAGCATGCGCCATCAACATCAGCTCGCGCCGCACACCGATCCAAACGTTGCCAAATCGATCCGCCTTGGGCGCATGAAACAACGCCACATCGGGCTTAATCGCAGGCAAGACGACGATCGGGTCGACCACACCGTAGGTTGGGTCAGGCGACGCGTCGGCCGGGGCCATCGGGTTTGCGATCACGTGCCAATCGGGCCGGTAGCGCAGCAGATCGGAGCCCAGAATGCCGCGCAGCGGGATGAACGGCAGGCCCTTCTCGGCCGCCTGCAAGCCGGCTTGGATCGCCGGGCAGGTGCTGTCGATCATACGCAGCTGTTGCGCCTTATAGGCTTCGACGAAGCGCGGCGGCAGGCCGTACTCACCCAGCGACATCGCGGCGGCCTCGACCTTTGCGACGGCGCCGGCGCCGATCAACCAGTCGGCATGGAAGCCGCCGGTTGGCACACCGACCAGATGCAGATCGCGCGCCCCGCGCCGGATCAAAGCGGCGGTCGCGGCCATCGCGCAATAGGAATAGTCCGGCGGCAGCGCGATTTTTGCACCGTCAGGAATGCGCGCCACGAGCGCGTCAAGCGGTTCCAAGGGCGGCGCAGCGGCCAAGGTTTCAGGCATGTCGCGAAGCTCACAAGATTGATGAGAAGACCCGATGCGAACGTAACGAGCCTCAACCTAACGGTTAGCTTCGGGCCCGTGCAAGCGCGGCCCCTCTCCGGATCTACACCCGCACGGTCCTCGTCTAACGATTCTCGTCTATCGATTCTGGCCTATCGATTTTGACCTACCGATTTTGGCCGGGCACCCAAAGCACATCGCCGCGACCCTTCTCGTTCACGTAGCGCGAGGCGACGAACAGGAAATCCGACAAGCGGTTGACGTACTTCATCGCCGCATCGCCGACCGGCTCATCATCGATCGCTGCAAGCGTCACGAGTTCGCGCTCCGCCCGCCGGCAGATCGTGCGCGCCAAATGAAGGGCTGCTGCGCCCTCGGTGCCGCCGGGCAGCACGAACGATTTGAGCGCATCCATCTCCTCGTTCATCGCGTCCATGCGCTCTTCAAGCCACCCTACCTGGCTCTCGCTGACGCGCAGCGGCTCGTAGTCTTTCGGCTTGCCGTCGTCAGGCATGCAAAGGTCTGCGCCGAGGTCGAACAGGTCGTTCTGGATCCGGGCGAGCCAGCCGTCCATCGCGTCTGACGCCGCGCGGCCGTCGCGCAAATGCACGCGTGCCACCCCGATCGCCGCGTTGGTCTCATCGACCGTGCCGTAGGCGGCAATGCGCGGCGCGTCCTTGGCCAGGCGGGCGCCGGTGCCGAGCGCGGTCGTCCCGGCATCACCGGTGCGCGTGTAGATCTTGTTGAGTTTGACCATGGCGGGCCGTCTTTCTTCTTTCACGCAAGGGCGTCGGCCCACGCGTTGTTGGCTTTAGCGCGCTCGCGTTCATCTCACGTCAGCCCCCGCGGGTCAGCCACACCGTCAGCATAATGACAATGATTGCCACGAACTGCAGCAGCACCCGCCAGCGCATAAACGTCTGGCTCGCGTTACCGCTTTCGTTCTTCAGCATCGTGCGCAGACCCAGAACGAGCACGCCAGCCACCGTCACCGTGGCAAGCGTCGCAAGAACGGGCAGGGCAAAATCCATCAGTTGCGTCGTCCCTTCGCGTGGTCGTTGGGGAGGCAGCGGGCCCCGCGCTTCGGCAGAAACGCGATTGGCACGCAACGTTGTCCAGGCCGTAGGGGCCGCGCAACGGCATGCGCCGTTCGCCGCAACCGCATGCCAAGCTCCCACGCTATGCCACAAGATCAAGCGGCCGGACCGCGACGAATTAGCGGTTTGTTGACCAAGCCTAACCTACTCTTAACGAGGCGTCGGTCCATTAATGCCGTATTGTTCTCGCATGCAACGGATCGCGCACAGGTCTTTGCGGCGCGCCGCATCCCGGCACCTCGCCTTTCGTTGTAAGGAACTGCGGCAGCTCGCAGCCGACCGCGACCGCACAGCATCGAGCAACCGACATCGAACCGCATGATGGCCCTGATCGACCCCTTGACGCCTGAACCATGCGCCATCCCGCGGCGAACCGGGGCGCGCGCGCATTCACTTTGCGCCATGCCCTCGCGAGGCTTCGCAGGCCTTGTCGGCGCGGCGCTATGGGTCACCACATCATCACTGACGGGTCTGGCGCTTCTGACGGTTCTGCCTGGGAGCGCGCAGGCCCAGGCTGCGAACACGGGGCCGCAAACGGCAGCGGAGCGCGAAGCTGCCCGCCGCAAGCTCGAGGCGCAACGTAAGGCGCTCGGTGATGCCCAACGGCGTGCCAGCGGCATCCAATCGGACATGGCGCAGCTCACAGCCGAGCGCGAGCGCTTGAACCGTCGACTGCTGGAAACCGCCGCCCTGATCAAGCGCCACGAGGCGCAACTGGACGAGATCGAGCGGCGCATCGCCAACCTCGACGCCCGCGAGAAAGTCCTGCGTGGCAACCTTGCGAAACGCCATGATACGATCGCCAAACTGCTGGCGGCGATGCAGCGGATGGGACGCAACCCGCCGCCGGTCATGATGACCCAACGCGATGACGCGCTGAAGATGGTCCGCAGCGCCATGCTGCTGGCGGCAACCTTTCCGGAGCTGCGGCAGAAAGCGTTGGTGATCAGTGGCGAGATCAAAAAGATCATCGAGGTGCGGCGTGAACGGGTCGCTGAACGCACCAAGCTGCGCCAGGAAACCCAAGCGCTCTCGGACAAACGCGTGCGGCTCACCGCGCTGGTCAACGAGAAGCGGCGTAAGCTGATTTCGCGCCAAACCGAATTGCTTGCCCTGCAGCGTGAGGCCGAAGACATCCGCCGGTCCTACAAATCGCTGAACGAACTCATCACGCGGCTTGATCAGGCCGTTGCCGCGCGCACCAAGCTTGGCGAGTACAACCGCGATGTGCGTCGAGGGCGCGATAAATCAAAAGAACGTGACATCGCCGCGCTCAATGTGCCCAAGCCAGCGCAGCCCGCGCCCAAGGCTCCGCCGCCGAGCACGCCGCAAACGGCGATCGTGAAACCGCCAGCAACACCGCAAGCCCCGCAGCCACCGACCGGGCCATCGCCGCCTGATGATCCCAACATCACCGTGCTGCAGCCCACGCCGCGCGCGAACGCCCGCTGGAACCCTGCGCGGTTGAAACCGGCCGTTCCGTTTATCCAGGCCAAAGGCCGGCTGCCACTGCCCGCGCAAGGGCGTCGCGTGCTCGGTTTTGGTGAGAAAACGCAGTTCAATTCGCGCTCTCCCGGTATCGTCATCGCGACCCGGTTTGGCGCACAGGTAACATCGCCAGCGGATGGCTGGGTGTTGTACGCGCGCCAGTTTCGCAGTTACGGTCAGCTCTTGATCATCAACGCGGGCCAGGATTACCATTTGCTGCTGGCTGGATTGGCGCAGATTGACGTTCAACTCGGACAGTTCGTGCTCGCCGGTGAGCCGGTCGGTACGATGTCGCCGGCACCGCGACAGCGGGCCACGAGCGGGAAAGATGCGTCACCGGTGTTGTACATCGAGTTCAGGAAGAACGGCCGGCCGATTGATCCTGATCCCTGGTGGGCCCGCGCCTTGCAAAGAGCGCAAGGCTGAACACAGGCTCAGGCTACGGCTAAGTCTGAGCTGTAAACGGATCTGAGCGTGTGGCCTAGGGATGCAACGGGCATTCAGGGCGAAACGGCAAAGGCTCAATCAGGCGCGAACTGCGCGCACAAGAAGCGATGACGAGGGTCCGACCGCACATCCGGGCCCAGGCGACAAACGTTAAGACAACGGCTGGAAGGTAAAAGCCCTATGCGGAAACCGGATTTTGCGTTTTGGACATTCCTGCTAATGGCCGGCCTTGCCGGCATCACGACGGTCCTCAACGTCTCACAAACCTATTCGGCGAATTCTCCAAACTCGGCGATCTACCGTCAGCTTGACCTGTTCGGTGACGTGCTGGAGCGCGTTCGGTCCGACTACGTGCAAAAGCCGAACGATGAAAAGCTCATCGAGACGGCCATTCGCGGCATGCTGAAAGGCCTTGATCCGCACTCCGATTACATGACCCCCAAAGGGTATGAGGAGATGCAGACCCAAACGCGCGGCAAGTTCGGCGGGCTTGGCATCGAAGTCACAATGGAAAAGGGCATTGTGACGGTGGTGGCGCCGATCGATGGCACCCCAGCGTCCAAAGCTGGCTTGCTCGCCGGCGATAAGATCACCCATCTTGATGGTTCGGACATCACCAACTTGTCGCTCAGCCAGGCCGTCGAGAAAATGCGCGGTGCGCCGGGCACGGATCTCGTGCTGACGGTGTTGCGCAAGGGTGCGAAGGCCCCGCTGTCGGTGAAGCTGACGCGCGCGATCATCTCGATCCGCGCCGTGCGCTCGCGCGTCGAAGATGATGTCGCTTACATCAAGATTTCGACCTTCAACGAGCAGACCCACGCCAGCCTCGTCGAGCAGGTCGAAAAGCTGCGCAAGCAAATCGGGCCCAAGCTGAAAGGCTACATCATCGATCTGCGGAATAACCCTGGTGGTCTGTTGGATCAGGCGGTGGCCGTGTCCGACGCGTTCCTCAACCAAGGGGCGATCGTCATCACCAAGGGCCGCAACGCGGATCAGCGGATCAAGCGCCACGCCCGTAAAGGCGACATCACCAACGGCAAGCCGATCGTGGTGTTGGTCAACGGGGGCTCAGCATCGGCTTCCGAAATCGTTGCCGGCGCGCTGCAAGACCACAAGCGAGCGAAGATCTTCGGCACCCGCTCGTTCGGTAAAGGTTCGGTTCAGACGATCATCCCCCTCGGTAACAACGGGGCGATCCGCCTGACCACGGCGAAGTACTACACACCGTTTGATCGTGAGATTCAGGCGCTCGGCATCAAGCCCGACGTGAACGTTGAACAGAAGCTCCCGCCTGAACTGCAAGCCCAGCGCGATCGTTTCCGCTCACGCGGCGAGGCGAGCCTGCCGGGTCACCTGAAGGGCTCGGGCAAAGAGGAGACGGGTTCGTCGTCCTACGTGCCTCGCGATCCCAAGAAGGATGCGCAGTTGATCTACGCGCTACGCGTGTTGCGCGGGCAGGACAAAGCCGCTCAAGCCAAACCGAAAGCGCCTGCGCCGAAGCCAGCCACGCCTGCCAAGCCGAAAGCCAAGGAAAGCGCCAACTAAGGTTGGTTCAAATTCCAACGGCTTAAGGCGGTCGCGATCGCAGCGGACATGCCGCTTGCGGTCGCACACATCATCGGCGTTAGTGGCAGAATCACATAAGGAACGGGTATCGTCGGCGGCGTGCCCGATTCGCCTTTTTTAGTGCGCGGCAGATGGCGTGTTTAGCCCATCAAGGCGCCGTCAACCACCGCATGAGGGCCTAAGCCATGGGCGTTGATCCAGCCACACTCCCCTACCGCCCTGGTGTTGGCGTGATGCTGCTCAACGAGCACAACCACGCCTGGGTTGGTCGCCGGATCGACATGCCCGGCGATGACGAAGGCCCCGGTCACTGGTGGCAGATGCCGCAAGGCGGCATCGATGAAGGCGAGGAGCCGCGCGATGCTGCCCTGCGCGAACTCCACGAAGAGACGGGCGTCCGACACGCTGAGATCATCGCCGAGGCGCCGCGCTGGCTGAACTACGATCTCCCCGAGCCCCTCCTTGGGGTCGCCTGGAAGGGTCGGTTTCGCGGCCAGACGCAAAAGTGGTTCGCAGCGCGTTTCAAGGGTGATGAAAGCGAGATCACCATCGAGCCGCCGCCGGGTCTCGATCATAAAGCCGAGTTCGATGCGTGGCAGTGGGCGCCCGTCAGCACGCTGCCCGAGCTCATCGTGCCCTTTAAGCGTGCGGTCTACGTGGACGTCGTCGCGATGTTCAGCGAGTCGCTCGATCTGCGCTGAAGGTGCCAACCGGTAGGCGCTTCGCGCCGCCGCAGGCATCCCTGCTGCACGGTAAGCCCCCGCCCGTTGGCCTTGGACGCACCGCGGGTTATCCTTCGCCCGCTTACCACGTCACGGAAGGACCCCCGCCATGAGTGCCAGCGCAACAGCCTCTGCATCGCCAGACTCGTCATCAGACCCGTCATCAAATCCGTCTGACGGCGAACCACGGGTCCGCGCCTACTGGCAACCGGGCTGCACAAGCTGCCTGCGCATGAAGGAATTTCTCACCCGCCACGGCGTGCCGTTCGTGTCGATCAACGTGATCGAGGATCAGGCGGCCTTCGAAGAACTCGCGCGGCTCGGCGCACGCTCTGTGCCGATCTGTCAGAAGGGCGACGAATGGGCGAACGGCCAAGTGCTCCGCGATGTCGCCCGGGTCGCTGGCATCGCGTACGGCGCGCCGACCATGCTCAGCCCGGCAGCGCTCGTCGAACGCACGCGCCTCATCCAGGAAGCGGCGCAGCGCTATCTGCTGCAGTTCCCGGAGGACACACTCGATCGGATGCTGCCGAACCGCCCCCGCAGCTACCGCACGTTGTTCTACCACATCTTCAACATCGCCGACTGCTGGCTTGAGCACGAGGTCGATGACCTGCCGTTGATCGAAGGCGTTTACGGCCGCACCCCGCCACCGCGGCTGGCCACCCGCGAAGACCTGCACGCCTATGGCGTTGGCGTGATGGAGCGCTTCGATGTGTGGTGGAAGCAGGCTGGACCGACCACCGCGTTCGATGCGACGGCAGACGTCTACTATGGCGATCAGACCAAGCACGACTTCCTCGAACGCACCACGTGGCATGCCGGGCAGCACGTGCGCCAAGTGATGCTGATTTTGGAAGAGCATCTGCACATCGCGCCTGACCGCCCGCTGCCCCCTGCCACCTTCGATGGCTTACCGATGCCCGAAAAACCGTGGGATGACGAAAAACCGTTCGCGCCCGTCGACAACAGCGCACCGGCCTAGAGCAACGGGCGCAAAGTGCGAAGCATCCGCTTGAACATGCACGCCTCGCTTTTGCGCCCAAAGTTGCTCTGCACTTTAAGACTTAGATCATCTTTGGGCGATTTCGGGCTCACCTGATGGTGATCCCGTTGAATCGCCCGATGGTCTAAGCAACGGGCCTCTTGCAACTGCCGCGCGGTGGAAGACCTCCCAACATCAGGACAGGACAGGACCGAAGACGCATGGCCTCAACTTCCTCCTCGCCCCCCAAGTCCGCGCTGATCGTCGGCGCCGGCCTTGGCATCAGCGCTTCCTTCGCCCGCCTGCTGCGCGAAGCCGGCTACGATCTGACGCTTTCAAGCCGGACACCGGACAAGATCGCTGAGTTGAGCACGCACCTGGGCGCGTCCACCATCGCCTGCAACGCGGCCGATGATATCTCCGTTGAAGCGCTCTTCAGCGAGCTCGATAACCGCGGCGTTATCCCCGACGTGGTGCTTTACAATCCAAGTTACCGGGTCCGTGGCCCGCTTCTCGAACTGGTCCCCGCTGAGGTCTTCAAGACGCTCGAAGTCACCGCTTACGGCGGCTTCCTAATCGCGCAAGCGGCCGCAAAGCGCATGGTGCCACGGGGCAGCGGTGCGATCTTTTTCACCGGCGCTTCGGCCAGCATGAAGGGCTATGCCCAGTCGGCCCCCTTCGCCATGGGCAAGTTCGCCTTGCGCGGCCTTGCCCAATCGATGGCCCGCGAGCTGCAGCCCAAGGGCATCCACATCGCACACTTCAACATCGATGGCGGGGTCCGAGCTGAACATCGTCCAGGCCGCATGGAAGGTCCGGACGATACGCCCGACAGCTTCCTTGATCCCGACGCGATCGCTCAAACCTACATGGATGTGTTGAAGCAGCATCGCTCGGCGTGGAGCCTGGAGGTCGAGCTTCGTCCGTGGACCGAGCGATTTTAGATCAGGGTGTTGTGCCGCTGTTTCGCCGCTTCTCACGCCTAGGGAACCGGGCACAACGTGCGGCCTGGGTGTGATCCCAATCGATCGCAGGTTGCTCTAAGTGCGGAACCGTCAGTCGCGGACTGGTGACGCGAAGCGGCAATTCGTTTACCGTTCGTCCGCACAATCGCCCCGCTCGCTGGCGCCAGGATGAACGCCAAGTGGGGGGCACGCGCGTATGGCTGACGAGTTCTGCAGGGCACCGGCCTGGCGACAGGCGGACAGCCCGTTGTGAGAGATTGACCCGAGAGCGCGGCTCTGCAGCCCACGGCGCGGGCGCACGCTTACGAGGACGTAAAGCCCATGATGATCCGCACAATCCAGAACATCGCTTTTGCGGCGCTGCTCGGCGTCGGCATCACCACGGTGGCTTTGGCGCCTGCGTTCGCGGCCCAAACAATCGAGTGGCGTACGCTGCTGCCGAAGCTTAAGCCTCTGGTCGATCCGCTCTCCGCCATGACCGAGGACCAGCGCTTCGAGTTCGAGACGATCGCGTGGGCGCGCACCCTTGTTGGCGAGGAGCGCGACCTTGAGCACAACAAGCAGACGATTGAGGACGCGCGCGCGTTCACGGAGCAATTCGCCCGCGATGGCATCAACGTCGAAACCCTGATCCAAAACTACATGCAGTACCAGCTCGCCGCGAAGAAGCGTCAAAGCAAGCTGAACACCAGCCTCGACGGTAAAACCATCAAGATCCCGGGCTATCTGTTGCCGCTCGAGTTCTCGCCAGATGGCGAACGCGAGTTTCTGCTGGTGCCCTACGTCGGCGCTTGCATCCATGTGCCCCCGCCGCCGCCCAATCAGATGGTGTCGGTGATGTTGCGCAAGAAGTTCAAGGTCGCCGACATGTTCACGGCCGTCTGGCTGACGGGGGAACTTAAAGCTACGCCGGTCAGGAAGAGATTGACCTTGGGTGACGGCAGCAGGTTTGTGCCCGTCGGCTATCGCCTTGTGAATGGGACCATCAAGGTCATCCCGATGCAGCAGTAGGCGGGCGATCGTGGCTGATACGATCTGGTGCCTCTCGCCGCTGCTCGCCACGAGGGTACTGCGCTAGCTGCGTCCACTATGACTGGCGGCGGGTGGCGCTGCGTCGGCGGCTCTCACCATGGGGTTGGCGCGCGGCCGTCGGCTACAATCGCAGCCGGGTGCTGCCACAGCGCTGACGTCCACCACACCTGTAGTCGTCGACCAACCAAGCAACTCACCGGAAACGACGCTAGAGCAACGGGCGCAAAGCGCCCAAAGTTGCTCTGCACTTTAGATTTAGATCATCTTTGGGCGATTTCGGGCTCACCTGTGGTGACCCCGATAAATCGCCCGATGATCTAGCTCCGCACGCTCATGCCATCGCTGAGCGATTGCCGGTAAGCCCGAAGCGCCGGGATCAGCGCGGCGAGCGTGCCGCCGATGATGATCGCACCGAGCGCGGTCAATTCGCTCCAGCCGGGCGGCGCGATATCAAGATACAGGCCATACCAGCGGTCAACGGCCGGTCGCAGCGCAAACAGCGCCACATACGTCGCGATGATACCAACCACCACGCCGGCCGCCGTCAGCACCGCGCCCTCCGCCAGCAACAACCCGATCACCGTGCGCGGTCCGGCGCCCAACGATCGCAGGATCGCGATCTCGCGGCGGCGTTCGTTCAGCGTCGCTAAGATCATCGTGATCATGCCGAGCAGGGCCGTCACCACGACCATGATCGAGACCACCACCAGCGCGCGCTCCGCGGTGCCGATCAAGCCCCACAGCTCATAAAGCGTCAGTGCCGGCGCGATGGCGGACAGCGCTTCACCACGGTAGGTGTTGACGTAGCGCTGCATCGAAAACGTCGCGAACCGCGTCTTCAGGCCGAACATGGCGGCCGTGATGGCCCGCGGCTGCAGCCGCATCTGACGCACCGAATCGGCTGAGCGCAACGGCGCGCCCGGCCGCCGCGTCGCGCCATCCCAATCGATGTGGATCGCTTCGATCGCACGCAGCGAAACGTGCACCGTGCGATCCACGGGCGTGCCCGTTTTGGCCAGGATGCCGGAGACCTTAAAGGGAAGTTCGTCGTGCTTGGCGAGTTCCAGCGCGCCGAGGCCGTGCGCGACCACGATGCTGCTGCCGACCTTGTAGTTGAGCTTCGCGGCCACATCGGCCCCGATCACCGCATCGAAGAGATCGTTGAACAGCTTGCCCTGCGCGACGACCAATTTTCGATCGCGGCGGTAGCGGTAGTGCGTGAAGTAAGCCTTGGTGGTGCCGAGCACGCGAAAGCCGCGGTGCGAATCGCCCAACGACAACGGCACCGTCCATTTCACTTCAGGGCGTCGCACCAGCCGTTGGTAGCTGCGCCAGCTCATGTTGTTAGTCGCGTTGCCGATGCGGAAGACCGAATAGAGCAGCAGTTGCACGCCGCCGCTGCGCGCGCCAACGATGAGGTCGGTCCCGGAAATGGTGTTGGCGAAACTCGCCTTCGCGCCGGTGCGAACCTTTTCGACGCCGATCAGCAGCATCACGCTGGCAGCGATCGCGAGCACGGTCAAAAGCGCGGTGAGCCAACGGTTGGCGAGCGACCGCAAGGCCAGGCGAGCGACGGTCACGGTGCGGTCTCCTTCGCAGGCGCGGGCGCGGCCGCAGAAGGCGCTGCGGACGCTGCCGTGAACGGGGCTCCACCCTCGCGCGCGATCACATCGGCAAGGCTCAGCGTTGTATCGAACCGCGGCGCTAAGCTGGTATCGTGGCTCACCATCACCAGCGTTGAGCCGCTCAAGGCTGCCTGCTCGAACAACAGGTCGAGGAACCGGCCGGCGTTGGCGGCATCAAGCGCTGAGGTCGGCTCATCGGCGATGATCAGGGCGGGCTGCCCGATCAAGGCACGCGCGGCGGCCACACGCTGTTGCTGTCCGATGCTGAGGGAGGCGGCCGACGCGCGATGGTGCTCGTCGGCAAGGCCAAGCGCGCTGAGCAGGCGCGAGGCTTCCGCCATGTCAGGCGCTGCGCCGGCGCTTTGCTTTGAAGCGGCTTTCACGCGCGCGCGGCGTTCAGGGGCAAAGCTCAAGCCCAGCACCACGTTGTCGCGCGCTGAGCCGTAGGGCAGCAGGTTGAACATCTGGAAGATCACACCGAGCCGCTCGGCCCGGAAGCGGTCGCGCGCCGATGAAGACAACGCCGTTAAGTCGGTGCCGTCGATCACGACCTGGCCCTGCTGTGGTGCGCTGATGCCGCTCAAGAGGTTCAGCAAAGTGGTCTTGCCGGTTCCTGAGGGGCCTGTCAGCAAAACGCGTGCACCTCGCGCAACCTCAAGCTGGTCGATGCGCAACGTGAAGGTGTCCGCGCCCGGCCAGCGAAAGACCACGTTCGCCAGGGCGATCATGGACCCAGGTGCAGGCTCGCTCGCCGCACTGGCGCAGGTCTGATCTCCAGACGACGAAACCGGAAACGCATCAGCGGAAGCAGGCGTCATGTTCGGTTCGCTCCCGCAACCTTCGCCCCTAGAGTCGGTTCGCTTCAGCTTGAAGCGGAACCGACATCTAAGCTTTTGTTTTGCCGTTCATCTTTCGCTTCAGGCG
>JBCBJZ010000117.1:0-12057 GCA_038522635.1 Pseudomonadota bacterium
GCAGGCGGCGGACCCGATCGACATGCTCATCATCCCGGTGGGCGGCGGCGGGCTGGCGGCCGGCGTCTGTCAGGTGATGGACCAGCTGTCGCCAACCACGCAGATCCTTTTCGTGGAGCCTGAAGGCGCGCCAAGCTTCAAGCGCAGTCTTGAAGAGGGCCGGCGCGTTCAGCTCGAGACCTTGAGCAATTTCGTGGACGGCGCGGCGGTGGCGCAGATCGGCCAGCATAATTTCGATATCCTCAAACACCGCTCCGCCCGCGATGTGCTGCTCGTCCCCGAAGATCGGCTGTGCGAGACCATCATCGAGATGCTGAACATCGAGGGCATCGTGATGGAGCCCGCTGGCGCGCTTGAAGTGGATGTGTTGCGCGATCTGCCGGCCGAAACGCTCAAAGGGCGTAACGTCGTCTGTCTGACATCGGGTGGTAACTTCGATTTCGAGCGCCTGCCCGAGGTCAAAGAGCGCGCGCTCAAGGCCTCAGGCCTGAAGCGGTATTACATTTTGCGCCTACCGCAGCGGCCAGGCGCCTTGCGCGAGTTTCTCGATCTGTTCGGCGCCGACGATGACATCACGCGGTTTGAGTATCTCAAGAAGTCTGCCCGCAATTTCGGCTCCATCCTGATCGGCGTGGAGACCAAGGCGCCAGTCAATTTCGAGCGCTTGGACGCAGCCATGACAAGCGCCGGCTTCCAGTTCAAAGACATCACCGAAGACGAGATGGTGTCGAATTTCATCGTGTGATGAGGGTGGCGATGGGCGGGCGGAAGCGGCGAGGCCGACCTCAAGGGACAAGGCTGACTGTCCTGCGCGGCGCCCTTGCCACCGCCCTGCTCATGATGCCGGCCGTGATCGCGGTGCCGGTTCTGACGGCCAATGCTGCTTCCCATGACGCGGCGGACGCGTTGGGGGAGAAGGGCATCGCCGTGACTGCGCCCGGCCCGCAGGCTGCGTCCGGTCCGCAGGCCGCGCTCCACGGCACCTTGCTGCGTCCCGCTGATCGCGAAAGCGCGGTCGTGGTAATCATCCCGGGTTCCGGTCCCACGGATCGTGACGGCAACAACCGCCACGGTGTTCGCGCGGCCCCCTATCGGCTTTTGGCGCAAGGGCTTGCACGCCGCGGGATCGCTTCGGTGCGCTTCGACAAGCGTGGCATGTTCGCCAGCCGCGCTGCGGTGCCGGATGCGAACGCGGTCACCCTCGCCGCCTACGCACGCGACGTGAAGCGATGGGTCGCGACCGCGCTGCGTCAAACGCGCCAACCGTGCGCCTGGCTGGTCGGCCATAGCGAGGGCGGGCTCGTCGCGCTGGTTGCTGCGCAACGCCAGCCCAAGCTCTGCGGTGTGATCCTGGTCGCCGCACCGGGGCGCCCGTTTGGAACGATATTGCGCGAACAGTTAGCTGCCAATCCGGCGAATGCACCTTTGCTTCCTGCAGCCCTGGCCGCCATCAGCCGGTTTGAGCGGGGCCAGCGGGTTGACGTGCGCGGTCTTCACCCGGCCTTGCAGCGGTTGTTCGCACCGTCCGTGCAAGCGTTCCTGATCGATCTGATGGCGCATGATCCAGCAAAGCTCGCCAGCACGGTGCGTTTGCCGCTGTTGATCGCGCAAGGGGACAAGGACATTCAAGTGACTTTGGCGGATGCCAGGCGCTTGAAGGCCCATGCGCCGCGCGCCGTCTTCAAGCGTCTTGCCGAGACGAACCATGTCCTCAAGCGTGTCACCGGTGACAGCCGTGCAGCAAACATCGCCACCTACGCGAACCCACGGTTGCCGCTTGCGCCCGGCGTCATTGACGCCATCGCGGGCTTTATCGTGAAGCCCCGCAACGCGCGTTGAGCGGCAAGCGTTGGGCCATCGAACGTTGCTTCAAAACACAGCGTGGTCGCCGCGGTCGACCGAAGCGCCCCGCGCGATCAGCTCGTCGTAATAGGCAAACAGCGTATCGTTGCCGTGAACGGGCGTGGCCTGCGCATCGTAGCGCCCGCGCGCCTCATCCCACACCAGCATCGATTGGCTCGCGTAGTAGCGACCGATCCGCGCCAACTCAGCCTTCGCTCGCAACGACGGCACAACCCGAGAGAAACCGCCGAGCCCGGCAACGATCGCGTCCATCATCGCCAGCGGGACATGCTTATAACGGGGCGGCAGCCCAAGTTTGGCGAACAGATGGTCAGCCTGATCGCGCGGCGTGATCGCAGGACCGGGCCCGCCGATCGGTAGAATGCGGTTGCGCAGGGCGGGCGTATCCACGCAACGGGCCAGATAGTCACCCAGATCGCGATCACTGATCGGCTTGCAAGCGGTCAGCCGTCCATCACCGAACAACAGATAGGGCTTGCCCGCGCGCACCCGGTCGAGTTGACCGGCAAGCGACTTGAAGTAGGCGGTCGGCCGCACGATGGCGTGGTCCAAGGCCGATTCCATCAGCTTCGCTTCGAACGCCAGCTTCGCGTGCTGGAAGGCAAGCATCGGCCTTTGCACACATAGGGCCGACAGCAGGATGAACCGGCGCACGCCATGGTCCCGCGCGACATCCAGCAACTGCACGTGCGCGTCATGATCGATGGCCCAGGCATCGTCGGGCGCGCCGGTGCGCGAAGCGAGGCAGGAGACGACCACGTCGAACCGCTCACCGTTGAAACCATCGCGGATGAGACTTGTGGGATCCGTAACGTCGCCGCTGCGGATCGAGACACCGGCAGCAAGCTTCGTCTGTGCGCGGCGTCCACCTTTGCGCGGTGGGCGAACCAGCGCTGCAACGTCATGCCCACGCGCCACCAGTGCGGCGGCCGTCGCACGTCCGATCGTGCCCGTAGCACCTGCCAGGAACACGCGCTGCGGGGGCCGCTCGCGCGCAACCGGTTCGCCCGCTGCCCCAGCTTCCCGGCCGCTCCTGCCTTCGCCTGTCATCGCGTCAGTGCCCCCTGCACGCCCGCGCCGCCGGATGGTGCAACGGCTGAGCGGACCGCGTCCGCCATCTGCTGGAACGGGCCCCCGAGCGGGCTCGTCTTGCGCCACACCATGCCGATGATGCGCTCAGGTTGCGGCTCATCGAACGGCGCGACCGCGACTTCAGCCGACCGCGTCTCCACGTCAACGGCCATCTGCGGCACCAAGGTTACACCAAGCCCTGCGCCGACCATTTGCACCAACGTCGACAGCGAACTGGCCTCCAGAATTTCACGCGGCGGCGCTTGCTGCATCTTACAGAACGCGAGCGCCTGATCGCGAAAGCAGTGCCCCTCTTCAAGCAGCAGCAGACGCATTTCCGACAACGTCTCGACGCTCGGCACAGGCCGGCCGGCATCCGCTGCCGCACGCACCAGCAAGAACGGCTCGCGAAAGAGCTCAACCTCGTGCAGCGATGGCTCCGATACCGGCAATGCCACGATCCCCATATCCAACCGTCCCTCGTGCAGGCCTGCGATGACGCTCTGGGTCATCGTCTCGCGCACGTGGATGCCAAGCTCAGGGTTGATGGCGCTCAACGTTCTTACGACCGCTGGCAGCAGGTAGGGCGCCACCGTAGGGATCACACCGAGCCGCAACCGGCCCACCAGCCGATCCTGCGAGGCGCGCGCCAAATCCCCAAGTTCATCGACCGCACGAAGGATCTCCCGGACGCGGTCCACCGCCTCTTCGCCAAACTTCGTCAGACGCACCTGACGCGCGCCACGCTCGATCAGGCTGGCGCCCAGCGCTTCTTCAAACTCCTTGATTTGCATCGACAAAGCGGGCTGCGAGATCGCACACGCCTGCGCGGCCCGGCCGAAGTGAGCATGCCGTGCAAGGGCATCGAAGTAGCGCATTTGCCGCAAGGTCGCGTGGTTCATCAGAAAAGCTTATCGTATAGATCACTAAATCCAATTTCGCCTGATGGTCGCGCTTTGCTACCAAGGCGCCACCGCTGGCGCAAACGAAGGCGCCCGCGACCCAATTCCAACGACCCTCACAAACAAGACCTAAGTGGAGGACCACATGGACGGATCACAAAGCGAAGGCCGTTGCCCCTTTATGGGCGACACGCGCAAGTCCGGCAGTTCGGCAAACCAACAGTGGTGGCCGAACCAGCTCAACATCAAGATGCTGCACCAAAACGGCCCGCAAGCGGACCCGATGGGTGAGGCGTTCAACTACGCCGAAGCGTTCAAGACGCTGGACCTGGACGCTGTCAAAGCCGACCTCTTCAAGCTGATGACCACCTCGCAGGACTGGTGGCCAGCCGACTACGGTCACTATGGCCCCTTCTTCATCCGCATGGCTTGGCACTCCGCCGGCACATACCGCATCCACGATGGCCGCGGCGGCGCATGTTCAGGCACACAGCGGTTTGCGCCACTCAACTCCTGGCCCGATAACGGCAACCTCGATAAGGCGCGCGCGCTGCTGTGGCCGATCAAGCAGAAGTACGGCCGGGCGCTCTCCTGGGCCGACCTGATGATCTTGGCCGGCAACTGCGCGATCGAGTCGATGGGACTGAAGCCGTTCGGCTTTGCCGGTGGCCGCGAAGACGTGTGGGAACCTGAAGACGACATCTATTGGGGCCCCGAGACGACGTGGCTCGCCGATGAGCGCTACAGCGGCGCTCGCGTGCTCGCCGATCCGCTGGCCGCGGTGCAAATGGGCCTGATCTACGTCAACCCGGAAGGTCCCAACGGCAACCCCGATCCGCAGCTTTCCGCGCACGACATTCGCGAGACCTTCGCGCGCATGGCCATGAACGATGAAGAGACCGTGGCCCTCGTCGCCGGTGGTCACACTTTCGGTAAGGCGCACGGCGCGGGCGATCCGGGCCAGTACGTCGGCGCGGAGCCTGAAGGGTCGAGCATTGAAGACATGGGCTTTGGCTGGAAGAACACGTTTGGCGATGGCCATGGTGTGCACACCATCACCAGCGGCCTTGAAGGCGCGTGGACGCCAACGCCCACGACCTGGGACATGAGCTACTTCGACACGCTCTTCGGCAACGAATGGGAGCTGACCAAGAGCCCCGCCGGTGCGCAGCAGTGGACGCCGAAAAACCCGGCCGCAAAAGACCTCGTGCCGGACGCCCACGATCCCGACAAGCGCCATGCGCCGATGATGTCGACCGCCGATATGGCGATGCGCATGGACCCGGCTTACGAGAAAATCTCGCGCCACTTCCACGCCAATCCCGACGAGTTCGCTGACGCGTTTGCCCGTGCATGGTTCAAGCTGACCCACCGCGACATGGGTCCGCTCCCGCGCTATCTCGGCCCCGATGTGCCCGACGAAGAGCTGATCTGGCAGGACCCGGTCCCCGCCGCCGATCACACGCTGGTCGATGATGCGGACATCGCCAAACTGAAGGTGGACATTCTGGCGTCCGGCCTCAGCATCGCGGAATTGGTCGGCACCGCATGGGGGTCAGCCTCGACCTTCCGCGGCAGCGACAAGCGCGGCGGCGCCAATGGCGCGCGGATCGCGCTGAGCCCGCAGAAGGACTGGGCGGTGAACAACCCCACGCAGCTTGCCCATGTCCTTGATAAACTGCGCGGCGTGAAAGCGTCCTTCGACGACGCGCAGGCGGGCGACAAGAAGGTCTCGCTGGCCGATCTGATCGTGCTGGGTGGTTGCGCAGCGGTGGAGAAAGCCGCGGACAACGCTGGGCACACGATCAAGGTGGCGTTCCGTCCGGGCCGCACCGATGCGACGCAGGCGCAAACCGACGTCGACTCGTTCGCCGTGCTCGAGCCCAAGGCCGACGGGTTCCGCAACCATCTGAGCAGCAACGATCCCCGCTCAGCCGAAGAGCAACTCGTCGATCGTGCGCAGCTTCTCACCCTCACGGCGCCCGAGATGACGGTGCTGGTCGGCGGGCTTCGTGCGCTCAACGCCAACGCCGATGGGAGCGCTCACGGCGTCTTCACGACCACGCCTGAAACGTTGAACAACGCGTTCTTCACGGTGCTGATGGATCGTACGCTGGCGTGGGAAGCGGTCGATGACAGCCAACAGGTGTTCGAGGCGCGCGCACGCGCGGGCGGCGATGTCAAATGGACGGGCACCCGCTGTGACCTCGTCTTCGGCTCGCACTCGCAACTGCGGGCGATCGCCGAAGTCTACGGCTGTGACGATTCACAAGCGAAGTTCGTCAAGGACTTCGTGGCCGCCTGGGAGAAGGTGATGGAGCTCGACCGCTTCGACCTTGCTTAGTCTGGGGCTTAATCTGATCTGGGCTTCACCTTAGGCTTACCCCCGAACGACAAAGGCCGGTCCCTGCGGGTACCGGCCTTTTTCGTGCGTACGTTAGGCGGTGTGGCTCAACCGCCAGGCGCTAAAGGCGCTGATGAAAACAGCACGCCAAACTGCTCGCACCAGATCACCACCGACTTGTAGGCGGCAGGATCAGCCGAAGTCGGCAGCGTGTAATTCTGGTCGCCCACATTGCCTTTCAACCGGCCAAGCGAGATCCACCGGCTCGCCGTGACATCGCTTGACTTGGTGATGGTTGCCGCTTCCACGAGGTACACCTTGAGGTCAGGCCCGTTGGTTGAGCGAAAATCGGTGAAGCGCACCACGTGGCTGCCATCGTTGGTGCGCAACAGCGTGGCGGTGCCGCTGCCCTTGTGAACCGCGTCGGCATCCTTGAATTGCCCTGTGCGAAGCGTGCGTGCCTGCCCGGCGGCCGGGGCCTGTTCCGAGACGACTTCATCGAAAAACAGCGGCGAGGCGAGGTACCAAAAAGCATTCCCGGCGATGAACCCCAGGGTGCCACAGACGAGGGCGGTGATGATGATGGTGCGGGACATCGGGTGGCTCCTTGTGCGAGGATTTCGCGATGACTGCGTGAAGCTTTCACGAGGACTTCGGGGGTAAGGTCTGCCCTGGCTTTGAGGGTCGATTGGCTTCGCCGATCTGAATGTGGACGCGACTAGAACGCGCACTCATCTGGGCCAGAACTCAGCTTGTCCTCAATCTGAACTAAGCTTGATCTGGGCAGGCCATGGCCCTGAGCAAGGCGCGTGATGATCACCAAGGGCTCACCATCGCGTGACGCCTTGCCGTTGGCGATGAGGTGGCTTGGTATGTTGAGGCTCGGTCTGGTCGGCGCAGGCGCCATGGGGCGTGTTCATGCTGGCCTCATCAAGGCCAGCGTGCAGGCGCATTGCGTGGCACTCACCGAACCCGAACGGACGCGCGCTGCCGCCTTTCTACGCGATCTCAGCGGCGACAGCCACCGCGATGACCGCGCGGCCATGGCACATTTCGCGTCCATCGACGAGATGCTCACGCAGGTCCCGCTCGATGGGATCATCATCGCTTCGCCGAACCAGCACCACGAAGCCCACGCGTTGAGCACCATCGCCGCCGGGATCCCCACGCTGATCGAAAAGCCGATCAGCACCGATGGCGCAAGCGGGCGGCGGATCGCGGATGCCGCGCGCGCGTCCGGCGTGCCGATCCTCATCGGGCACCATCGCCGCCACAGCCCGAAGATCGCACAGGCTTACGCCCGCATCCGCCGCGGCGACCTTGGCACCGTGCGCAGCGTCGAAGGCAGCTTCTGGCTGCACAAGCCGCGCGCCTATTTTGATGTCGCCTGGCGCGTCACCGCGGGCGGCGGACCGGTGATGATCAACCTCATCCACGATATCGACGTGCTGCACCATCTTTGCGGCGACATCGTCGAGGTCCGCGCGATGAGCACACGTGCGGCGCGCGGCACAGCGGTTGAAGACACCGTGGTGGTGCTCCTGCGGTTCGCTGACGGCGCGCTTGGGACGCTCAACGCAAGCGACGCGATCTCCGCACCGTGGAGCTGGGAGATGACGTCGGGCGAGAACCCCATGTATCCGCCAACGAGCGAAGGCTGCTATCGCATCGGTGGCAGCCTGGGATCGATCACGCTGCCGCAGGGCGCGTTTTGGCGTCACGGGGCATCGGCCACCGCTGCGAGCGACGCGTCGGCAGAAGCGCTGCACGAACCGTCATGGACCGCCCCGCTGGTGGTCGAGCGTTCGCATGCGCCGCCGCATGACCCGTTGCAGCTTCAGCTTGCACATTTTTGTCGTGTGATCACGCGTGAGGAGGCGCCGCTGGTAACGCCAGCGGACGGTCTGCAGGCGCTGCGTGTCGCCGAAGCGATCCTGGCGTCCGCAGCGCAGGACGGCACCGCGGTCACGATCGAGCCGCGCGCTGATCACAAGACATAAGCGGCTCCACGACACATAAACCGCTCCACGACGGGCCGCTTCACGGCTCCGGCTTGAACGCCATACCGTGGGCCGCATGCCACGCGGCGACGTCGAACGCGACGTGGTCGCCGAAGTGATCCACCCGCGTGGCGTCAGGCAGATCGTCAGCCCGGTAGGTGACTTCGCCTGCCTCCACACGGCGCACTTGGCTTTGCGCGCCGACCCAACCGTCGACAGGCAACAGCGTGCTTTGCCGCTGGACGATCGACCAGATGTAATAGTGGTGCGGGACCACGACCCGCGGCTGCAACCGCGCGATCACTTCGTCCACCTTGACGTTGCCCATCACATGCTGGCTGTCGTCCACCGGCATCAGCAAAACGTCCACACGCCCCAAGCGCTGCCACACCTCGTCGGGCGGGTCAGGACGGTTATCGCCCCAATGCAGCAGGCGCAGGCCGCCCGTCTCCACCAGCGTCAGCACATTATCCCACGACCGCGCGTTATCCGGCGGATCAAGCTTCTGCCCGCCCATGCGCCCGTTGATCAACCGCATGTCGTAGGTCGCATAGGTGCTGTCGACGGCATGCTTGTCGGCGATGCCGGTCACGCGGACATCGGCGATGGCGAACGTCCCGATCGGCCGATCGAGGAGCACGCTTGCGTCGAGCCGATGCAGCGCGTCGTGGTCGAAATGCGCGTGCGTTGAGACGCCGATATCGACAGCGGTCTCGGGAAAATCGTGGAAGTACCAGTCCCAGGTGCGCGGCGGCAGGTTGCGCCAGGGATCGAGCATCAGCGTCAGGCCGGCAGGTGACGTGATGCGAAACGCCGATGATGCGAAGTGCGCGAGCTTCACCGGCCCGGCTGCATCGGGATCGCCGCCGCGCGCTTGCAGCTCGATCATCCGGTTATGATTGCTCTCACGCCGCCAGGTGGTCAGGCCGCTCTCTGCGCTCATCACCAACTCCGCTTTCTTCCGCGCGCCAACGCTTGCGGGCGCGCTCCTCATCGAAGCTGCGCCTCAACGCGCATCACGCCCACCCATCACGCCTTTAGCCCTGCCGCTTCTTGCGCATGCCAAGCGTTCGCAACCGCAACGCGTTCAGCCGGATGAAGCCGGCGGCGTCCTGCTGATCGTAAGCGCCTTGGTCATCTTCAAAGGTCACGAGTTCCTCCGAATAGAGCGACTGATCGCTCTCCCGGCCTTTGACGATCACGTTGCCCTTATAGAGGTCGAGCGTGACTTCGCCCTCAACATGCTCCTGGCTCTTATCGATCGCGGCCTGCAGCATTTCACGTTCGGGCGCGTACCAGAAGCCGTAGTAGATCAGCTCCGCGTAGCGCGGCATCAGTTCATCCTTCAGGTGCGCGGCACCGCGGTCGAGGGTGATCGATTCCATCGCGCGGTGCGCCGCCAGCAGGATCGTGCCACCGGGTGTCTCGTAGATGCCTCGCGACTTCATCCCAACGAACCGGTTCTCCACGAGGTCGAGCCGGCCGATGCCGTTGTCGCGGCCAAGATCGTTGAGACGCGCCAGCAGGTCGGCGGGCGACAGGCGCACGCCATCGATGGAAACGGCATCACCGCGTTCAAACCCAACCTTGATCGTCGTGATGGCGTCCGGGGCCTCCTGCGGGCTGAGCGTACGCTGGAACACGTAAGGCGGTGGGCCAACAGCCGGGTCTTCCAGCACCTTGCCCTCGGACGAGGAGTGCAACAGGTTCGCGTCCACCGAAAACGGCGCTTCACCGCGCTTGTCTTTGGGCACGGGGATCTGGTTCTGCTCGGCAAACGCGATCAGGTCCTCCCGGCTCTTGAACGCCCAGTCGCGCCATGGGGCGATGATCTTGATGCCCGGATCAAGCGCGTAATAGCTCAGCTCGAAGCGGACCTGATCGTTACCCTTGCCGGTCGCGCCGTGACACACGGCATCGGCACCGGTCTCATGGGCGATTTCGATTTGCCGCTTGGCGATCAGCGGGCGCGCGATCGACGTCCCGAGCAGGTAGACGCCCTCGTAAAGCGCGTTGGCGCGGAACATCGGAAACACGAAGTCGCGCACGAACTCTTCGCGCAAGTCATCGATGTAGATGTCCTTAATGCCGAGCATTTCGGCCTTACGGCGCGCTGGTTCCAGTTCTTCGCCCTGTCCAAGATCGGCCGTAAAGGTCACCACCTCGCAGCCGTATGTGGTCTGCAGCCACTTCAGGATGATCGACGTATCAAGCCCGCCTGAATAGGCGAGCACGACCTTCTTGGGCGCTGAGGAGAGCGCTGAGGAGAGCGCTGACGGGGGCGCGGACGATTGCGATGACGAAGACATGGGCTCAGGCCTTTTTCGAAGGGCGCGCGGCGCCAGGGGGACCGCGTGATGCGGCGCTCGTGATGGCGGCGGTTATAGGGTGGGGGGTCTCGCTGCGGCAAGGTCGTGCGGGCGCTGACCTGCCGCTGGCCCAATCGTGGTGGTGGCGGTGTGGGCCCGGTGGCGGCGGGTGGGCGCGCGGATGGCGACGAAACGGGCAGCGCGGGTGGCGTTGGTCGTTTGCTTCCACTGCGCCGCATGCCATAGGTGCGACTGGCCCGCCTCCGGCCAACCTCCAACCCTTGAGCTGGATCCGCCGTGACCATTCTCGACATCCTGGCCGTCTTGCTCGGCCTCTCCGCGCTGTTCGGCTTCATCAATCATACCACCTTGCGTCTTCCCCACACGATCGGCCTGGTGCTGATCGCGCTGCTGGCATCCGGCGCGCTGGTGGTGGCCGAAGCGCTCGTGCCTGAACTGGGCATCGCCAAGGAAGTGCGCGCGATGGTCGGCGCCATCGATTTTTACGGCGTGGTGATGGAAGGCATCTTGTGCGCGCTGCTATTTGCGGGCGCGGTACACGTCGACCTCAGCGAGCTTGCCGAACGCAAATGGGCGATTGGCATCATGGCGACCGCTGGCGTGATGCTCTCAACGTTCCTGGTGGGCACGGCGACGTGGTTCATCTCGGGGCTGCTGGGCGCGCAGATCCCGTTCCTGTGGGCGCTCGTGTTCGGCGCGCTCATCTCACCGACCGATCCCGTGGCCGTCCTTTCGATCCTGAAAACGGTTAAGGTGCCACGGCTGTTGCAGGCCAAGATCGCCGGTGAATCACTGTTGAACGACGGCGTCGGCGTGGTCGTCTTCACCATCCTGGTGGCGCTTGCTGCGGGCACCGGCGTCGCCGCTGACGGGCAGGTCGGCGCACTCGAAGTGCTTGGCAAATTCGTGCAGGAAGCGTTTGGCGGTGCGCTGCTCGGCCTCGCAGCGGGCCTGCTCACCTACTACGGCATGCGCGCCATCAACGAACACAACATCGAAGTGCTGATGACGTTGGCGCTGGTCACAGGCGCTTACGCGATCGCGCTGAAGCTGCACGTCTCAGGGCCGATCGCCGTGGTCGTCGCGGGGCTGCTGATTGGCAATCACGGCGCGCGCTTTGCGATGAGCCCTGATACCCGCAACCACGTGTTCCAGTTCTGGGAATTGCTCGATGAAATCCTCAACTCGATCCTGTTCCTGTTGATCGGGTTGGAACTCATCATCATCGGGCGCTCGCTCGACAACATCTGGCTGGCGCTGTTGGCGATCCCCATCGTGCTGCTCGGCCGGTTTATCGCGGTTTCAGCGCCGATCAGCCTGCTGCGCCTGCGCGAAACGTTCACCGACGGGGCGATCCGCATCCTCACCTGGGCGGGCCTTCGCGGCGGCATTTCCGTAGCGCTCGCGTTGTCGCTACCCGACAGCCCCTACAAGGCCGCGATCCTCACCGCGACCTACGCTGTGGTGGTGTTCTCGATCCTGGTGCAGGGGCTCACCACGGAGGCGCTTGTCCGTTCGATCGTCAAGGACGCGGAAGACGATCCAAG
>JBCBJZ010000118.1:0-11663 GCA_038522635.1 Pseudomonadota bacterium
CGAACGACAGCGCCGTCGCTCAGCACTTTTGGAAAAGGGAGGCGACGCAGCGCCAGGTCTTCTTGGCCGCATTGTTGATGTCGCGGCTGGTCTTTTTGAGCTGGCGGTTGGTGGCGCGCGTCACTTGCTTAGCGAGCGCTTCCACGGTTTCGGGCTCGCGTTTGGGACGGCGGGTGCGCGTCGGCGGCTTGGGCCTGGCAGCCGTCGTGGCCGGTGCAGGCTTGGGCGCTGAGGCTGGCTCGTTTGCCGGGGCTGCGGGAGGCGGGCGTCTCAGGTCCCGTGCGGCCGTGGCGGGGCGAGGCCCAGGCGGCGGCGACACCGTTGAGGGCGGCTGTGCGGTTGAAGGGGCTGGACGCGGGCGCAACGGGCGCGCGTCATCGGGACGGGCCTTCAGCCTGCGCGGCAGGATCGCCACGGGAGCCGCCAACGCTGAAGGAGGCACGCTACCGTCTGGGCCAGCCCGCCGGTCGCGCGGCTCACCTTCAAGCCGTGCCACGATCTGCGGTGTGCCGTCGGCGCCGTACCCCAGCGTCATCGCGGGACCTGCGCAGCGCGCCCCCTGGCCGCGGCGGATCGCGCAACTGTCGTGGCGGCCGTGGTCCGCGAGGGCGGTCATGCAGGACAACTGTTGGGGCGCGCCAGGCTTCGCCTTTGCGATCAGGCAGCGGTAGGTCGCGTTGGGGCCGCTGCAGCTCACACATAACGTCCGAGGCGCTGGTTGGCTGGTTTGCGCGCTGCTGGTGGTCAAGGTGGCGGCGTGTGCCACGCCCAAAGCGATCAGGCCGCCTAGCACCGTGCGCGCCGCGCGCGCAGGCCCTAAGCTTGCGCGCCAATGACGTGACGATGCCCGTTTGCGCATTGATCCCACTCCCGCCGGCCAGTCGGCATTGGCAACGCCCGCCTGCAGCTCCTTATGGATCAGGGTAGACCGTTGCGGCCGTGCTCCTGATAGGCGGGGCGCTCGTTCAGGCGGTCGTAATACGTCCGTAAAGCGGCGTATTCGGGGCCGTCTTCGATGAGGACGAAGTAACGGTTGACAACCAAGCCGAGGGGGATGTCGGCCAGCGTGAACGTATCGCCACAAATGAACGCGTGGCCCTCGCGCAAGGTCGCATCCACCTTGCCCATCAGCCCGATGATCATCGCGCGACCGGTGGCGATGAATTCAGGCGCGTTGAACGGGGCCTGGCCCACCACGCCGCCAATGAAAATCCCCCGCAGCGCGACCGCCGTATCAGCGCCTGCAAACTCCATCCACGCATCCACGCGTGCGCGCTTCACCAGGTCGGCAGGGTACAACGCGTCATCGCCGTATTTCGCCGCCAGGTAGCGGATCGTGGCGTGGCTATCGCGTAAGGTCACTTCCCCATCGCCATCAACGTCGACGGTGGTCGGCACAAGCTCGAGCGGGTTGATCGCCTGGTAGGCCGGATCACTGGTGGCGCGGAAGCCCCGGCCCCAGTCCTCGCGCTCAACATCGAGGCCCAGTTCGCCCGCGCACCAAAGCACCTTGCGCACGTTGATCGAATTAGCGCGACCGTAGACTTTGAGCATGGCGGTGAGCTCCTGTAGGGCTTGGGGAAACGCAGATCATGGGAGAGTGATCGGGACACCTAGAGTCGGTTCGCTTCAGCCTGAAGCGGAACCGACATCTAAGCTTTTTTGTTTTGCCGTTCATCTTTCGTCTCAGGTGATTCCACCTGAAGCGGATGAACTCTAGGTGCGCTCGAAAGCGACCAAAGATGATCTAACGGCGGGTTGAAGCGGTCGGGCATGCGGGCCCATCGCCATAGAACACGTCGGCAGTGCGACGGGAAGGCCACGCGTCGAATTCGCATCCGGCCCAACGAACGTGCGACCACCTGGTATGAGGACCACAGATGAGCCGGGCTCCCGAAAAAGCCTTTCACGTCTCCTGGGACCAGTTCCACCGCGATGCGCGGGTGCTGGCATGGCGCCTTGCCGACACGATCGCCGCTAAGCGGGTCGATGCCATCGTCACGATCACGCGGGGCGGCCTGGTGCCGGCCGCGATCGTCGCGCGCGAACTAGGCATCCGCGTCATCGAGACGATTTCGATCGCGAGCTACGACCACCAGAACCAGCGTGGGCTGGAGGTGTTGAAGGACATCGGGGATACGATTTTGAGCCCGCGCGCCTTGGATGCCCCGGGCGCTGCCGCCGATGACGACCGGGCGGGTGGCGCACGCGTTCTCGTTGTGGATGACCTGACCGATACCGGGCGTACGGCGAAAGTGGTGCGCGAGCGGTTGCCAGCCGCCCATTTTGCCGCCGTCTACGCCAAGCCGGCCGGCGCGCCGCTGGTCGATACGTTCGTTACCGAGGTTTCGCAGGACACCTGGATCTACTTCCCGTGGGACCTCGCTTTGGCCTATCAGCCGCCGCTACAAGGCAAGGATTGAGCGCAAAGGCGACGCCTCAGTATGTGAGGAGGTGATTCGCATTTGCGGCCGTTGCTCTAACGGGCGAAGCGCGCGCATTCCGGTGAGCGTATCGCGCACCGCCGCATCACGCCGCAAATCTGGCGCCGGCTATTCCGCAGCGAAAACCGAACCGTGATCGCGCTTGAACGCAAAGTGGTCGAGCCCGCCGCCATCAGGCTTGGAAACCCCGGTTGCGTGTGAACGGGCCGCCCCGACGCGGACAGGTGCAACGCGCTGGTGCCTGCCGGCAGATGGCCCGTGATCGCCGTACTGCGCTTGCCGTTGTTGAAGGTCAGCGCCACGGAGCGGTAGCCGGGATTAACGTTTGAGGGCTGCCCCTCTTGCAGCGCACGCCGCCAGTAACGCACGAGCTGCGGATAGGTGCGTGCGCGTCGTTCGCGGATCAGCAGATACAGGCCGGCGCGCTTCGAACGGCGATCGCGCCCGCAGTAGGCCACGAGTTCGAGACCCTCGCTGGCCACGCTGGCTGCATTCACGGTGAAGCTTGAACCGGGCAGGCGGGTGCGGATGGGGCGCCAGCTTGGCCGGCCCTGCGGTTCGATGCTCAGGGGTGGCAACGCGCGGTCCGGCGTTTGTTGTGCGCTTGGGCCTGGCTGTCGTGGCGATGGCCCTTGCCTTGGACTGGGGCGCAGATCGGCCGTAACGGGCGCACCCGGGCGCGGTGCGGTGCGTGGACGGCGAGGGCGATCCTGCGGCAGCGGCGAACGCGTGGTCGAGGGGCGCGCTGGAGCCGCAGTGGCCGGACGGTCAGGCGTTGGACTGGACGCGGTGTTCGCCCGTGCCAAATACGCGCGCGCCAGATCGGCATGAAAGCCATTGGGGTAGGCGCGCAAAAACGCCCGCCAAGCGTCGGCCGTACCGAGGTCCCGGGCGGCTGCAAAGGCTTGCGCCACCGGAAAACCTGAAGCCGTCGTTGGCTGATCGACGCTGGTTTGCGGTGGCTCGGGAGGGGGGACTTGCGTGGCCGCTTGCGTGGCCGTTTGCGCCGGTTGCGGCGTGTTTGCGCGCAGCGGCGGAAATTGTGGCGCGGCCGTAAGCGGCGTTTGCGTGGCAGCCGGCAAGCCCGCCAGCGGACGCGATGGCGAGGTAGGCTTGCCGCGGCAAGCACGCAGGAACTGGCTGATGGCAGCTTGCGCGCCGTCCGCCTTGAGGTTTGCGACGGGGTAACCAGCCACCACTAGCCTAACCGGGCTCGCCGTACTTAAGCGCTGCCACAAGCCATCGCTGAAGGCGAGGCGTGCGGCAACGCCGGTGATGCCTTCGCCCGTTTGGCGCACCACGGCGCCGCGCAGGCTTTTAACGAACCCGTTCCCTGCGAGACGCACGCGCATGGGCTCACCCGCCTGAAGATCGCCGACGTCCGCCTTCATCAAAACGCGGGCCCGCTGGGTGTCGAGGCAGGTTGCACGCAGCGTCACCTGGTCGGTTTCTGGCACGCCGTAGGTGAGCGTTGGTGCGGGCCCTTGGTCGGCGTTGACGGTGGCGTACTGCCAGCGCTCGGCGGCGTTTGCGCTTGCCGGGCTCATCGCTGATGCGATCGCAAGTGCGCCCAACGCAAGTGCGCCGCATGCCTGACTGAAGGTCGTAGTATGATTGATCCGCCGGCTGCCCTGGTGCCGCACGGTCTTACTTTGCTGATCCATCATCAACCGTCCCTTGCTGACCAACCATCGCGGGTGCCCGATGCCCGCCGCCTTTAGTGATCGGAGCTCCCATGTTTCTCTCCGATGGGAAAACGTAGCATGAACTGTGTCGCACCGTAGTTTGTCGCGCGCGCTCGATGCACCAGCACCAGTTTGGAGGCGGCCCCTGCATAAAGCGGTCAAGGCTTGTCGCGCGGCGGGGTGTAGCGCGCCGGAGGATAGCCGCCTTCGGGCGTGCGTGCTCCGTCGCCATATCCCGGCTCGTTGGGTCCAGGCTTACTTTGTCCAGGCTCGCCGTGGTGAGGCGGCGTGCCCTGTGCCGCGTGAGCGTCGCCATAGCCCCCGTTGGCAGGTGGCGCGCCGCCCGGCCCTGGCATCCGCTGGCGTTCGATGGCCCGGATCAAGGCCTGTTTGGGCCCGTCCAAATCGCGCAAGTGCACATCCTGCTGCGGGTATGGGATTTCGATATCCGCAGCGCGTAACGCGTTCAGCACCGCCAAGCGCAGGTCCGTCTCCACGCTCAGCTTCGAGTTGATGTCGGAGATGTAGGCGCGTAGCGAAAAATCGAGCGAACTGGCGCCAAAGTTCAAAAAGAACACGCGTGGTTCGGGGTACTGCAGAACACGCGGGTGCTGGCGCGCGCAGCCCAACAACAAGTCGATCACCTGATCGGCATCCGCGCCGTACGTCACGCCCACATCCACCACCACGCGCCCCATGGCGTTGCGGTGGGTCCAGTTCATCACCCGTCCGGTGATGAGTTCGCTGTTGGGAAGGATCACGCTCGCCCGGTCGAAAGTCTCGATCTCGGTCGCGCGCACACTAATGCGGCGCACGTAGCCCTGGTCCTCGCCCGCAACGATCCAGTCGCCCACCTTGATCGGGCGTTCCACCAGGAGGATCAGGCCGGATACGAAGTTGTTGACGATCGACTGGAGGCCAAAGCCGATGCCAACCGACAATGCGCCGGCGACGATCGCGAGGTTGGTGATGTTGAAGCCCGCATAGGACACCGCGATCAGGCCGGCGATGATGAAGCCGGTGTAGTTGACGGCGGTGTTGACGGAGTTGGCGATGCCCGTGTCGACGTTCGGCTTGCGCAGCACGGAGCGGTCAAGCCAGCGCTGGAACAAGCGGGTGAGCACGAGCAGGCCAATGAAGAGGCCGATCGCCATGAAAATGCGCCACAGCGAGATCTTCACGCCGCCGACCTCAAAGCCGAACAGCATCGCGCGCGTCCAGCCCGCAAGGTCGGCCGTCGACACGCCCCATTGCACCAGCAGCAATGGCGCGACCACGAGCACCAAAACAACGTTGAGCAAGAAACGCAGTGCGCGCGCGAGCGAGGCGCGACGATCCTCGCTCAGGCCTAACGCGTTCACCAAATCCGCGCCGAAACCGCTCTCGCCGTCGGCGATCTCGGCCGTGGCGCCCGTGATGCCCACGTGCATCAGCAGTGCGGTTGCGAGCACGGTGCCGCTCAGCACGATTTGTCCGGCCAGGAAACGGCCGAGCGCGATGTAGCCCAACATCGAGGCGGCGATGATCGCGAGCGCCAGCGTGAACAACGGGACCTTCAACCACCACGGGCGCCACCGTGAGGTGATGAGCGCTGTGGGCGGGTCGGCGGTCACGGGGTTGGGCGTGAAGCGGGTTGCCGCGAGGCCGAACAGCAGGGCTGCGAACGCCATCGAGGCGATGAACGACTGGATGATGCCGACCGCGAGCGGCTGGAACAGCGCGCGGTTGAACTCGCGCGTGATCAGATCGATGCCGTAGACCACCGCGATCGCGAACAGGAAGAAAACGATGCGTTTGGCGGTACGGTCCGACACATCGAACAGTCGCCAGGCCGGTTGATTGGGCGCCAGCACCGAGCGTGACAGCGCGGAGACCGCAACCACGATCAGCATCGCAAGCAGGCCGGCGAAGGCGAGGCGATCGAGCGGCGGAACCAACACGTCAAGCGCGGTGAGACCGGCCCATCCCAGCAGCACCGCAGCGGTCGCGGGCACCGCCCGGGTCGGCGCCACCCACGCGATGGCTGCAGCGCGGCGTGTGAAGGTGAGCTCAGACTGTTGGTAGGGCTGCAAGCGCGACGTGATGAGCAAGCGCACCGGCACACGCAGCGCGATGAAGAGCGCGATCACGCCCGCGAACAGCATCAAAACATCGAGCGGGCGGCGCAACAGGCGGGTCACGAACATCTCGGTGAGTCGCGCTGTTTGCCGCAACAGGTCTGGCACTTCGCGGCCGAAACTCAGCCACAGCTGCGGCAACAGCGGGCTTGCGGATTTGCGCAGCAAATTGCCGGTGAAAAGGACCTGGCGATACTCTTGGATTTTGCGGATCAGCTGCTGGACACGCGCATCTACAAGGTCGGTGCGCTTCTGGGCGCCTTGCAGCGCGCTTTGCAAGTCAAGTAGCGCTTTGCGTTGCTGCGCGATCGCAGGCGCATCGGGCGCTTCTTCGGCTTTGGGCGCGGGCCCAAGGTTGGTCGCGAGATCCTGGACTTCGCGGAGCTTGGGCCCGATGAGCGCGCGCAACGCGCTGGTCTGTGCGGGCAGTTCATCGAGAACGGTGCGTTGACGCGCCAGGCTGAGGTCGTTGTCGCGCAGCCGCTCAATGGTGCGTTCGATGTTGGTGAGGCGCGCTTCAAGGCGCGTCAGCGGCGTCGCGATATCTTCTGGAAGATTGGCGTTCAGCGAGGCTGGTGGTGACGGTTTCGCGCTCCTCGGTTGCGCGGCTTGCTGCGGTTGAGAGGGCCCAGCGCTCGGTGTCGGTGCGGTGGTTTCAGGCGGCGTAGTCGTCTTGGCCGGTGTCCCAGGCCGCGTCCGGGTTGGCTTGCCGCTGTCGTCGGTCAGCGAGGGCAGAGGAAGCGGCGCGCGTTCCTGGGCGAGCGAGGTTGCCGGGAGCAGGGCCGCGCAGGTGACGGCCATGACAGTGGCCATAACAGTGGCGAGCATCACGGCCCAAGCGTGCGCCGGCGCAGCCGCTGCCCGCGGCGCATTGGCCGTTCGAACACTGCGCAGCCGCGCCCTAACGCCAGCCCAAAGCGGACCAAGCCGACGCGCAACACCCTTTGAAACTAGGCCTGGCAGGGCAGCCCTCATGCGGTCGGTTCTTGCGCCTGACGGGCGAATGTACGGGGCTGACGCGTGAGGCCGTTGCCGTCGCCCAAACGCTCCGATGCGGTTGTGGAAGACAGCGCTGCCGACCGTCTGGTGCCCGCCGCGTTGTCATTGATGCCGGTTTCGATGACCACATCCACCGGGCCGCCGGTCATGATCAGATGCTCGACGCCATCGCGGCGGATCAGGACCAGCTTGCGGCGTCCATCGATCGTCGCCTGTTCGCTGATCGAGAGGCGGCGCTCCTGGCGTTGACCGAACAGTTTGCCGGTTTCGCCCTCACCGGTTTGCGTGGTGATGTACCAGTAGCCGGCCGCGCTGACGCAGCCCAGTACCGCCAGCACGATAACCCATGTCAGAATTTCCATGACGACCTTTGCCAGCCCGTGAGCACGAGCCTGACCCTTTTTGTTGGGGTTCCATGCGCTAACAGCGTGTCCGCATGCCTGCGCTTCTCACGCCTTGTCGGCTGTCTCACGCTTGACCAACGCGCCATCAACACAACGGGCTTCAACGCCACCTAGCCCCACGCGGCTATAGCGCCAAATTCAGCAGATTTTAACCCTAATGATTGATCTGTTGATGAGCCAAAACGGGCCACGTGTTGCCCCTGAGCGCGGTGCCCTGCCTCCCAACCGTAAAGTCGTTTCAACCAAGGTTAAGCGCTCGCGGGCGCCCTACCACGGCTAATCGATGGTGCAGCCACCAACGCGCTCAAGGGTCACGCAAATCCGTTCTGCCTCCATGATGAAAGCGTCTAAGCGTTGAAGAGTTCGAGTTTGTTGAAGATGCGCCCATTCCAAGCCCTTGCGATGAAGAATCAGCTACGGCTGCCGTTCATGGGCCACGATCAGGGGCGCCCGCGCGAACACACCGCCGGGGGGCGTCTTGAGGCAGGCGGGCACAGCAGCGTTCTGGTGATCCTTGGGCTGATTCTGGCCGGGGCGCTGGGACTTTTGGCGTTGATCACCACGGGCAGTGGTGAACCGTTCGCGCTGGCCGTCTTGTTCGTGCTCGCCGTGGTGGGTGTGTTTTTCCTGTTCGGGATCGCCGCCGACTTCATCCGTTTGCATGATGGGAGCGACCAGGGTGATTTGGCGCTCGCGATGACGGACGCGTCATCCGACGGGTTTCGTGTCACCGGTGCTGATGCCACCATCGTTTACGCGAACACGGCGTTTCGCGATGTCGTCGGCACGGATGCGTCCGGCGAACTGAAGACGCTTGAGCAGTGGGTCGCCGGTGAGCCGCATGCGGCCGAAGCGCTGTTCCGTCTGGCGCGGGCGGCCGATGCCCGTCAGCCGCTCAGTGAGCGTTTCCGCCTGCGCGTCGGACCAGGGCAGGACCGGAAGGCGCGCTGGTATCGGCTCAGCGTCGCGCCGATGGACGGGCCTCCGCGCGATGGTCGTCGCGAGCCTCTCATCCTGTGGCGCCTGACCGACATCACCGCTCAGAAGGCACGTGAGGCGGAAATCCAGCGGCACTCGTCCGATCTCGCAGCACGGCTCGACCGGTTGCCCGTGGGCGTGCTCGCAACCGACCATGCCATGCGGGTTGCCACGATCAACGCGACGCTGCGCGGCTGGCTCGGGATCGATGCCGCAGATGAAGAGGTGAGCGCGCTTGAGTTGGCAGACCTGATTTCGCCGGCCGGTCTGGCGCACCTGCACAAGGTTGTCGCCGGGGATGCCAGTGCGGACGCGTTCGATGCGGATCTGATCGGCCGCCACGGGCGCCCGGTCCCCGTGCGTCTTGAGATCGGTGCTGAGCACGTCACAGGTGATACGGCGGCAGCTTCGGCGGGGCTTTGCCTGCTCGTGCAGCCGCGCGCTGTCGATGGCCTCGATGAAGCGATCACGCGCGCGCTCTCCACGCCCATCACTGCGGGCGAAGGCGAACTGACCCAATACGTGGCCGCGGCCCCCTTCGGCATCGCCACGATTGCCGCCAACGGCCGGTTGCTGAGCAGCAACCCTGCTTTCGCGCGCATGTTTTTTACCGATGGCAAGCGGCGGGTCGCGACGGTGGCGGGATTGTTGCCGGGGGCCGCCAACCGCGATGCGCGCGATCTGTTCAACGAAGCGCTTGCCAAAGTCTGCGCGGGAACCTCGTTGCGCGCGCCTGTCGACATCACGTTTGGGGCACGTGGCGAACATAACCGCCAGATCATGATCTTACCCATGCGCGAAGCGGGCGCGACGCCGGGCGAGGTCAACGCCGTCATCGTCTACGCGATCGATACAACCGAGCAGAAGCAGCTCGAGCAGAAGTTTGCGCAAAGCCAGAAGATGGAGGCGGTGGGCAAACTCGCCGGCGGCATCGCGCACGACTTCAACAACGTGCTGACCGTCATCATCGGGCTTTCCGATCTCTTCCTGCAAACCCGGCGGCCGACCGACGCTGGCTATCAGGACATCACCCAGATCAAGAACAACGCCCAGCGCGCCGCCGACCTTGTGGGCCAACTGCTCGCGTTCTCGCGCAAACAGACGCTGAGCTCAGCGGTGCTCTCGTTGAACGATGTGGTGACCGATACGGTCCATTCGCTCAAGAACCTGATCGGTGAGACGATCGAGGTCAAAACCATGCCGAACCGCGATCTTTGGCTGGTGAAGGCCGACAAATCGCAAATCGAGCAGGTGATCTGGAACCTGACGGTCAACGCGCGCGACGCGATGCCCGACGGCGGCCAACTCACCTACCGCACCAAGAACATCACCGAGCGTGAGTCGGCGAAACTCAGCGACCAGGGCATGGCGGTCGGCCAATACGTGCTGTTTGAGGTCGCCGACAGCGGGACCGGTATGCCGCCTGAGGTGGTAAAACAGATTTTCGAGCCGTTCTTTTCAACTAAGGACGTCGGCAAGGGGACCGGCCTTGGTCTTTCCACCGTGTACGGGATCGTCAAGCAGACGGGCGGCTACATCTTCGCGGACAGCACACCTGGCAAAGGCACGCGCTTCAGCGTCTACCTGCCGCGCTTCGATGATGCGGACGGCGTGGTCGCGGCGCAAAAGGCCGCGCAGGAGCCGCGCGAACTGCCCCGCGATCTCACCGGCAGCGGGCGCGTGCTGCTGGTCGAAGATGAGGATGCCGTGCGCGGGTTTGCGTCGCGCGCTTTGAAGCGGCAGGGCTACGAGGTGCTGGAAGCCGCCAGCGGCGTTGAAGCGCTCGAAGTCTTCGGCGCGCATGCGGGCAACGTCGACATCGTGGTGTCCGATGTGGTGATGCCCGAAATGGATGGCCCTACATTGCTGACCGAATTGCGCAAATCAAACCCCGATCTGAAGATGATCTTCGTTTCGGGCTATCCGGACGATGCTTTCAAGAAGAGCTTGGATGCGCGCGAGACCTTCGCGTTTCTGCCTAAGCCCTTCACGCTGCCCGAGCTTGCAGCCAAGGTGAAAGAGACGCTGGCGGCGTGAGCGCCGGAGCCACTTTGACGGCAGGACGCGTGAGCAAAGTTCTGCTTCAGCGCGAAAATGTGCACCACCGCTAGAGTCGGTTCGCTTCATCTTGAAGCAGAACCGACATCTAAGCTCTTGTTTTGCCGTTCATCTTTCGCCTCAGATGTCTCCACCTGATGCGGATGAACTCTAACGCGCCGGCCGCCAAAGTCGCCATAGGCGGACATCGCCGCCAAGCCACCGATGGTGCGTCGGGATGTCAAGCGCCACGCCGGCAAGGCGTCCTGGATGGCGCGCGCGGTATAGGTACAGCCAGCCGTAACCGGGCTTGGTCGCGCGATGCGGCCGCGTGCCGGTGAGCGCAGCAAAAGTTGAAGGCCGTTCCAGCGCCGATGCGGTCAGCGCGGTCAACCTGTGAACCGCGCCGCGTTCAAGGGCGTACCAGTCTTCGCCAAGGCCCCGCGCGGCCAGCTCCGCCATCAGCGTCAACGGCGTCAGCGCGAAGGCGTGATAGTGCAAGGCCCTCGAACCGCGCGCCAACTCAAGCGGCAATGCACCATCATCACGGATCGCGCCTGCAGCCTCATGCATCACCTCGCGCGCCCGTGCGATGAGCGCGGGTTGTTGCGTGGCAAGGCCCGTCGCTAAAGCGCCAAGGCCCATCCAGTAGACGTGATTGTTGCGCTTTACACCCTTGCGCGCGAAAAACGCAGCGTTCGCATGCGCCCAACGCAGCAGCCACGGCTCGATCACGCCCCGCTCATGGGCAGACGCAAACCGGCGCACCTTAAGATAGGCGAGTGCTGCGCCCGCGAGATCCCAGTTGCGTTGGTAGGCCGCCTGTTTCTGGCGCATCTCGCCCAGCCAAGCGCCGGCCTGCGCCCACCGTACCAATCCGGCCAGCGCGCAACGTGCGGCGTAGGGATCGTGCAGCCGTAGCGCCAAGTCTGCTGATCGTTGAATCGTGGTCAGGAAGGCGCGCAAGGGTGCTTCGGCGGCCCTCCTTCGTGCGCGTAG
>JBCBJZ010000119.1:0-11633 GCA_038522635.1 Pseudomonadota bacterium
GGCGGCCACGAGCGCCCTCATCCTCGCGCTCCGCCAGCAGCGTTTGCGGCCACCAGCGACCGTCGCCATCGCGCGCTGCCTGGGGCAGCTATGCGCCACCGCGTGGCAGCCATGCGCCGATCCATCTTGTGGGCGGCGTGTCCACATCCTAGCCATAGACCATGTACCCCCTGACACCGTCTCCGCCGCCGCCACCTGGCCTGCTGGCGCGCCCTCTCGCGCGCTGGCATGCGCTGCCTATCGTGCTGCAGGGGATTTTGCTGATGGTGCTTTCGACCGTGCTGATGTCCGTCATGCACGTGTTGATCCGCTACATTTCCGATGACCTGCATTCGTTTCAGATCGTCTTTGCGCGCTGCGTGTTCGGCGCCATCGTTTTCCTGCCGGTGATCCATCGTCACGGCTTCAGCTTCATGCGGACCCGGCGCCTGCCCTTGCACGTGCTGCGCTCAGGGCTGAACGCGTTTGCGATGACGGCGTTTTTCACCGCGCTCGCCATGGCGCCCGTCGCAAGGGTGACGGCGCTCGGGTTCACCGCCCCGCTGTTCACAGCGCTTATCGGTGTGCTGCTGTTGGGCGAGCGCTTCCGCATGCGACGATGGGCGGCGATCGCTGTCGGCTTTGCCGGCACTTTGATCATCCTGCGCCCGGGCATGATCCCGCTCGATCTGGGCTCGCTGTTGGTGCTCGGATCAGCGGCCATCTGGGGTGTGACGATGGCGGTGATCAAGGTCCTCGGCCGCACTGACAGCGCGCTCACGATCACCGGCTACATGACGTTGTTATTGTCGTTGTTCACGCTCGGACCCGCGCTTTGGGTGTGGCAGTGGCCGAGCATGACAGTTTGGCTCGCGCTGATTGCGATCGGTGTCACGGGCACGTTGGGGCAGTTGATGTTGACCGAGTCATTGCGTGTCGCCGATTCCACGGTGGTGCTGCCGTTTGACTTTCTGAAATTGGTCTGGGCGGCCGCGCTCGGCTTCTTGATCTTCGCCGAAGTGCCCGACCTGTTCACATGGGTAGGCGCGGCCGTGGTGTTCGGCTCAAGCTTCTACATCGCCTACCGCGAGAGCGTGCTGCGGCGCGCGCGACGCAAAGCTTGACGCACGCGACCATTGCCGCGGCTGGGCCGCATGGTAGCATCCGCCACGCTGCGTGATGCCGCGTCACGTCTTGCGCCGAACGCGAGGCCTCACACCCTGCCCGTTCGCCCACGCCTTCTTGATAGGGACACCCTTTTCATAGTGGCCCACCCGTGCCGCCCCATCCGACCTGCAGGAGGAACCGCCATGTCCGATCCGGACGCCGCGCGCCAAGAGCCCGCGCCAACTGACGAAGCCGTGGTGCTGCGCGAACGCCCGGCCGATCATGTGATGCTGATCAAGATCAACCGACCGCAGCAGCGCAACGCGCTCAACTACGATGTGCGCAAGGGCATTGCCGATGCGCTCACCGCCGCCGCCGAAGATGATGATGTGCGGGCGGTGGTGCTGACCGGCGATGACAAAGCGTTCGCGGCGGGAGCCGACATCCGCGAGATGCGCGAGCGCGGCCCGATGGATATGCGCCGCTTAGCGACTGACAAACTTTGGGATCGCATTGCTGGCTTCACCAAGCCCTTCATTGCCGCCGTCAACGGCTACGCGTTGGGCGGTGGGTGCGAATTGGCAATGCATTGCGACATCATCATCGCTGGCGAAAACGCGACATTCGGCCAACCGGAGGTCAAGATAGGCATCATGCCGGGTGGCTCGGGGACGCAGCGCCTGTTCCGTGCGGTCGGCAAATACAAGGGCATGGAGATGGTGCTGACCGGCGATCTCTACACGGCGGCCCAATGCGAACGTATGGGGCTTGTCAGCCGGATCGTGCCCGATGGCGAGGTGGTCAACGAAGCGATCAGCATGGCTGGCCGGATCGCACGCAACGCGCCCGTGGCGGTGCAGCTGACCAAGGAAGCCGCGCTGGCGGGGGCGGATGCCTCGCTCGCGACCGGGGTTAATCTGGAACGCAAGATGCTGTGGCTGCTGTTTGACTCAGAAGACAAACGCGAGGGCATGGATGCGTTTCTTGAAAAGCGCAAACCGGCTTTCAAAGGGCGCTAACGTGGGCCTGCGGGCTGACGCGTCGGGGGCCTGACACGCAAGGGTAACGCATCAGATGCCATTGAAAGCGCTCACGCTGGACGATCAGATCGGCGCCCATCGCGAGGGCGCTGCGCACGCCATGGAAGTGCCAGCCAACGCGCGACTGCTGTTCTGCAACGGCCAGGTTGGCATGGCGCACGATGGCGGCATTCCTGATACCGTCGCCGCGCAAGTGGAGATCGTGTTTGAGCGCCTCGCCCGAATTTTGCGTGCAGCCTCGATGGGCTTTGCCGACGTGGTACGGCTGACGGTCTACGTCACCTCAGAAGCGTTCATCGATGATTATGTGGCGGCGCGCGCCCGCCATCTGAAGGATCACAACCCGCCGACGATCCTCCTGCTGGTCGATCGGTTTCCACGTGCCGGCATCAAAGTCGAGATCGAAGCCGTGGCCGCCAAGGTCGATGAGCGTGCGGATGGTTGATGCACGCCGTTGTGCGCTGCCGCGGGTTATGCCGGGGCGATTTTGATGGTTGAACGAAGCAAGACGGTTCAAGGACGATCGCTGCCATGACTTCGCCCGCTAAGACTTCACCCGCTGAGACTTCGCCCGCTAAAACGCCGCCCGCCATGAACGCGCGCGCTGGGACTTCGTCGTACACGCCCGCCCGCACCACCATGCCCGCGTCCTTCGACGCGCTCTTTCATCCAGTCGGCGTCGCCATCATCGGCGCGTCGTCCGATCCCACCCGGATCGGCGGGCATCCCGTCCGCGCGTTGCAACGCGCAGCCTACCCGCACGGGATTTACCCGGTCAATCCCAACCGCGATGAGATCGCAGGTTTGAAGGCGTACCCGCGCGCAGCCGCCATCGGTAAGCGCTGTGACCTCGCCATCATCGCCGTGCCCGCCGCCCGCGTGGTCGATGCCATTCACGATTGCGGGGAAGCGGGCATTAAGTTCGCGGTGGTGCTCACGGCGGGCTTTCGCGAGACGAAAGGCGAGGGGTTGGCGCTTGAAGCCGCGTTGAGCGCGGCCTGCGCGGAAACGGGCGTGCGCATCATCGGCCCGAATTGCCAGGGCATGATTTCGGTGCCGGCGCGCATGTTTGGGGTCTTCGGCTCGGTCGCGGAGGAGACGGACCTGACGCCAGGTGGCGTTTCGTGTTGTTTCCAGTCAGGCGGCTTCGGCTACGCGATCGTCAACTTGGCAGAGCGCCAGGGCGTGGGCTTCCGCTATTGCCTATCGACGGGCAACGAAACCGACCTCACCACGCCGCAGCTCCTTTCAGGCATGCTCGATGATGAGGGGACCGACCTCGCCTTCGCCTATATGGAGGGCACGCCCGATGCGCGCGCGCTGCTCGATGTTGGCGCCAAGTCGCTGCAGACTGGCAAGCCCGTGCTGATTTGGAAAGCCGCCAACACAGCGTCGGGTGCGACGGCGGCGGCCTCGCACACGGCCAACATGACGGGCAGCTACGACCTCTACCGCGCCGCCTTCCGCCAAGCGGGGCTGATCGAAGTCCACGACGTCGAAGAGATCACCGACCTTGCGATGTTGGTCGCGCAAGGGCGCTTGCCGGCCGGTAACCGCGTTGGCGTCATGTCGATCTCGGGCGGCTCTGGCATCGTCTTCGCCGATCGCGCTGTGCATGGCGGCTTAGAGTTGCCGGCGTTCTCTGAGACGACGGCGCGAGCGCTGGCTGAGATCGTGCCGGCGTTCGGTTCGATCGAAAACCCCGCCGATGTCACCGCCGGCGTCTTCAACGATATGTCGTTGTTCACCCGCACCCTCGATGTGGTGCTCGACGACCCGGGCATTGACCAACTGGCGATCCTGCTCGCTTCGATCCCGGGCGCGCCTGTGGCCCGTGCGGCCGAAGCCATCGTCGCGGCGGCCGCGCGCACGCATAAGCCCGTCCATGTCGCGTGGTCCGGTCGACCCGAGAAGAGCATGGAAGCGGCCGCGCTCTTTAAGCAGCACGCGATCCCCACCGTGCCAACACCGGTGCGTCTGGCGACCGCTGCGGCCACGCTCGCACGCTTTGCCGCCGACCGCCGTCGCGCTGATGCGTTGCGCCAGCCGGCCGTTGCGGTGCCGGACGGGATCGACAAGCGCGCGCTTTATGCGGCCCGCGATGAAGGTGCCGCCGCCCTGTCGGAAGCCGAAAGCAAGGCGCTCATCGCAAGCTACGGCGTTCCGATCACGCGGGAAGTGAGCGTTCCGGCCGGCGATGATCCAGTTCGCTTGAGCGCCAACCTGCGCCGCCCGCTCGCCGTCAAGGTCCTGTCGCGTGAGATCGCACATAAGACCGAGGTGGGCGGCATCCGCTTGGGCCTCACCGATGATGAGGGCGTGCGAAGAGCCGCGTTAGCCGTCAGCGAAAGCGCGCGCGCCGCTCGTCCCGATGCAAAGATCGAGGGCGTTTTGGTTTCCGAGATGGCGGAAGGTCTTGAAGTTCTGATCGGCGTGGTCGTGGACGAGAACTTCGGCCCTTGCGTTGCCTTGGCGCTCGGCGGTGTGATGGCCGAAGCGCTGCAGGACGTGACGCACGCCATCGCGCCGTTCGGGCCACAGGTCGCGCATGACATGATGGACCGCTTGGCTGGACGCGCGCTTTTCGATGGCTTCCGCGGTGCACCGCCTGCGGACCGTGAGGCCTTGGCCAAGCTGCTGGTGCGCGTCTCCCATATGGCCGCCGACCTCGCCGATGAGGTGGCCGAGATCGACATCAACCCGGTGTTTGTGCGCCCTCGCGGGGAAGGCGTGGTCGCCGCCGATGCGCTGGTGGTGCTGGCCCAGGCGGCTGGTTCGCCGGCTGCGGCAGTGGCTGCGGTTCCGACTGAGCAAGAGGCTGAGCGTTGATGCCCGTCACGCGCGCAGCGTTGGACGTTGGCGCGAGGGGTCTCTCCACGTGATCGTCCGCGCGACCGCACGGTTTGTCCTGACATTTCTGATCGCGATCGCGGGCGGCCTGGCCTTCATGGCGCTGGGCCTGCCGGTCGCGTTCCTCTCTGGCGCGGCAATCGCAACGGGTGGTGCGGCGATCGCGGGGCTGAACGTGGCGCTTCCCGCGTGGTTGCGGCAACTTGCGTTGATCTTCCTCGGTGTGACCATGGGGTCGGCGATCCGACCCGAGACCTTTTCGCTTATGGCGCGTTGGCCATTAAGCCTCGCGGTGCTGATGGTCTGCGTGGTGGGCGTCATGGCTGGGATCGCCGCTTACCTGGTGCGCGTGCACCGGTTCGACGTCGCCAGCGCGCGGCTCTCCGCGATTCCCGGCGCCTTGCCCTACGTGTTGGCGCTGGCCGAAGAGAGCCGCGGCGATCCGCGCCGAGTGACGATCTTACAGCTCGCCCGTCTGCTGATGTTGGTGGTCTTCATGCCCTCGCTGATCACCGCCATGGGGGGCGCCGCCCCGGCTTTGCCTGAGGCATCGGCGCCGGCGCGATGGCTTGAATTGGCCTTGGTCTTCGCGGCTGGCTTTGCGGGCTCACTGGCGTTTCAAGCGTTGCGCGTGCCGGCGGGAGCCATGTTCGGCGCGATGGCCGCCGGTGCGATCGCCTTCGGCAGTGGGGCCATCACCTCAGGCATTCCGCCATGGCTTCTGGTGGTGGGATACCTGGTGATGGGCACGGTGCTTGGCGCTAATTTCGCCGGCACCAACGCTAAGCTGCTTCTGCAGACGGCGGTCGCAAGCGTTGGCAGCGTTGCGCTAGCCGCAATGATCGCGCTCGCGTTCGCCGCGCCCACCGCCTGGGCGATGGGGTTACCGGTCGCGCAATTGTGGTTGGCGTTCGCGCCGGGCGGCGTTGAGACCATGGCCATCCTGGCGCTGGCGCTCGGCCTTGACCCAGCATTCGTCGGCGCACATCACGCCGTCCGCTTCGTGGCTCTGGGCGTCATCGCGCCGCTATGGATGCGCGGGCATTTGCGAGCCTCGCGCTGAGGAGCGGCCCCGGGAGAATGAGAACGACGCACACCCTCTATATCGTACGCCCACCGTACCCCGCACGGGTCATCCTCCCGGGTTGACCCTGCATATCGCAGCCGCTACGAGCCCGCATGACACGTTTAATACGATTCTGTTACAACGTTGCCGGCGCATCAAAAAAAATGATCTACTTCAATCGCTTATGATGTCATCAACAGGCCGAGACCTGTCATACATGCGCCTGTTCAGCCTCTTCAACGGCAGCGCTGGCGGTCAGCCAACGCTCCTCAGCTTCACTCAGTTCTTTGGCCAGGCGACCGCGCTCACGCACCAGCTTTTGCGCCTTCTCAGGCGCCCGATCATAGAGGCTGACGTCGGCCAGCGCTTCATCGTGGCGGGCGATGGATGCGGTCAGCTTGGACATGGTGCGTTCTTCCGCCTGCACGGCCTGGCGCAACGGCGCCAGTGCCGCACGGCGTTCAGCCTGCAAGCGACGCTCCTGCGCGCGATCAGCCTTGCTGTTGCCGCCTGAGGCCGCGGCGCCCGCGCCGCCGTCCTTCGACCCATCGTCTTGTGAACGCGCGTCCGTCCGCGGCTCACCAGCGCCCTTGGTCTTGCCCTTGCCCCGCTGGCTGCGCTGGTCGAGCAGCAGTTTGCGGTAAGCAGCCATGTCCTCATCATAGACGCGCACGCTCCCGCCATCGACCAGCCAAAGCCGATCACAGCTGGCCTCAATCAGGTGCCGATCATGCGAAATCAGGATCACCGCGCCTTCGAATGTGGCGAGCGCTTGCACCAGCGCTTCGCGGCTGTCGACATCGAGGTGGTTGGTCGGCTCATCCAGGATGATCAGGTGCGGCCGGTGAAAGGTCGCAAGCGCAAGCAGAAGGCGTGCGCGTTCGCCCCCTGAAAGTTTCGCTGCGACCGTATCGGCCTTCTCAACCGGAAAGCCGAAGGTGCCGAGCCGGGCGCGCCGCTTGGCCTCCGTTTCTTCAGGCATCAGCTCGACCATGTGATCGTAAGGGCTTTGGCCGGCCGGCAGATCATCAAGCTGATGTTGCGCGAAATAGCCCACGCGCATTTTGTCCGATGCGATGCGGCGCCCCGAGCCCGCCTGAAGCCGGCCCGCCAGCAGCTTGGCAAACGTCGATTTTCCGTTCCCGTTGGCGCCAAGCAGCCCGATGCGGTCATCGGCATCAAGGCGCAGATCAAGCCCGGTGAGGATGGGCGCATCCGCCGCGTAGCCCACCGAGGCCGCCTCAAAGCGGATCAGCGGGCTCGCAAGTGCGCGTTGCGGCCCTTCGAATTGGAAAGGCACCACGCGATCTTCCACCTGCGCCGCGATCGGTTCCATGCGGGCGAGCGCCTTCAGCCGACTTTGCGCCTGCGTCGCCTTGTTCGCTTGCGCGCGGAAGCGATCGACGAAAGCCTGAATGCGCCGGCGCTCGTCGTCCTGCTTCTTCTTGAGCTTCAGGTCGAGCCGTTGACGCTCGCGGCGGGTGCGCTCGAAGCGGTCGTAGCCACCGGCGTACAGGCTCAGCTGGCCGCGCTCCAAATGCAGGATGTGCGCGACCGCATTGTTGAGCAGATCGCGGTCGTGGCTGACGATCAGCACCGTATGGGGATAGCTGCGCAGGTAGCTTTCAAGCCACAGCGTGCCCTCAAGATCGAGGTAGTTGGTGGGTTCATCGAGCAGCAGGACGTCGGGCTCGAGGAACAGCACGGCCGCAAGTGCGACGCGCATGCGCCAGCCGCCCGAAAAGGCGCTGCAAGGGCGCTGCTGGGTCGCCTCATCGAAGCCAAGACCGGCAAGGATTTGAGCCGCCCGCGCTGGCGCGTGATGGGCGCCGATGTCGGCCAAGCGGATCTGAATGTCGGCGATGCGGGTTGGGTCGCTCGCCGTTTCGGCTTCGTCGAGGAGGGCTGCGCGCTCGGTATCGGCGCTCAACACCCAATCGATGATGGAAACGTCGCCGCCTGGCGCTTCCTGCGCGACGTGGCCAAGGCTGGCGCCACGCATCATGGTGATCCCACCCGTCTCGGGCGATAGGTCACCGATGATCAACTTCAGCAACGTGGATTTGCCGGTGCCGTTGCGGCCGACGAGGCCGACCTTATGGCCCGTGGAGATCGCGGCCGTCGCGTTCTCCAAGATGGTGCGGCCTTCGATGCGGTAGGTGAGGTCGTTGATGTGCAGCATCGTGGACGATGTGCCCGAACCTGTTGGCTGCGTCGAGGGGCCGGGATGCGGGGCACGCGGAGAGGCGAGGCTCGGAGCTCCGCAGAGCACGTCTCTCGCGCGAACATGGACACGCGTCTCAGGGCCACTGACTGAAAGGGCCGTTGCCCTACCTAAACGCCCGCTGCCTAAACCACCGTGGACCCGAGAACGCCGACCCGTGGCGGCGCGGGCAGCTTAGCGCCGGCCGCCCTTTTTGCCCGGAAGCAGGCCTTCGCGCTGCATGCGCTTGCGGGCAAGCTTGCGCGCACGGCGCACGGCTTCCGCCTTTTGACGGGCGCGCTTCTCAGATGGCTTTTCGTAGAAATTCCGCAGCTTCATCTCGCGGAAAATGCCTTCGCGCTGCATCTTTTTCTTTAGCGCTTTGAGGGCTTGGTCGACGTTGTTGTCTCGGACGAGAACCTGCACGCGGTCATCCTTCACGTTGATGTGATCAAAAAATCAGCGCAACCGGCCCTCGTCGTGAGGGCCTGATCATCGCGCTGGCTGGGTGGCAGCGGGAGTGGCACGCTGCGTCAACACAAATGGGGCGCAAAACGTTCGCTCTGCACCATTGCGCGAACACTACGCTGCCTGGCCCATCCTGTCCAGCCGGCAGCCCTGGTTGCAGGCGCCCGCCGTCCCGCCGCCCTACCGCCCGGCGCGGCGGCGCAGCGTCTGCTTACGGAGCCTGCGCTGTGGCCACCGAGCCCGCCGGACCCGATAGAAGTGATAGCACCCTTAGCACGCTTGACAGTGTTTCACGCTTCTCAGCTAAGTGGCGCGCGTTGATCAAACCGGAGGCCACGGTCGATCATGACCTTGAAGTTTGATGAAACCGTCGGCGGGGTGTTCGCGGCGGTGCTGGAAAGACGTGCGCCCGCGCGCGATGAAGTCATCACGTTGATGGACGTAGGCTCCGGCTACGCGATGTTCGTGGACGGCGAGCGGCTGGACGAGCGCTTCGATACGCTCTTGCAGGCGCAAACGGCGGCCCACGCCTACGCACAAACGCGGGTCCAAGCCGATGAGGCGGCGGGGCGGCACAAGCTTGCCCATGGACTGACGGGCCTTCTGACGAAGGGTGGATCGGCGAAGCGCAACCCACCGGATGCCGAGCCGTCGCCTGCGTCCAAGGCGGTGGATGGGCCCCGCCGGGCGGACGAAAGCGCTTCGAGAGCGCCGCGTCGCAGCCTGTTGCAGCGGATGCAGGGCGATGATCAGCCAACGAAGGCCGCCGAGCCGGTGCCGGCCGCCACGACAAAGCCTGCACGCGCCGAACGATCAACGTCCGCGTCGAGCGCCTCGACGACCGAGCCCGACCGTGATGCATCGAAACCGGAAGCGGTATCAAAAGCTCCAACGCCGACGACGTCCGTCGAACACGAGCCAACGCCCGCAGCCGTGACGCCCGCACCCGCGACGCCCCCACCCACGACGCCTGTGCGCGCACCGGCGAAAGCGCCTGAGAAGGTGCGCGCCGCGCCGACGCCCGTCCTTCAACCCGACGACGATGACTTCGAGAACGTCCGCCACCGCGGGGCGTTTCGCCGCAAACGCGCTGGCGTTGCTTGGCGCTCCAGCCGCCGCTTCGATGGCGTGAAGACCGGGCGGGAGTTCGCGCGGATCGGTGCCGTTGCGATGTTCTGCGCCATCCTGACTGGTGCCGTCTATATCGCTTGGCGGGCGCTACCGGGGGCACCTGCCGCAAGCCCGGCGACAGCGTCGCGTCCTGCAACCGGCGTGCACGTGCCGCCGAAGATCGTCTCTCGCGATCCCCGCCGCGATCGCTCCAACCGGCCGATCACCGCCCGCAAGCCCAAGCTGGTGGAGTCGCCGCGCCGCGTGGTCCCGGACCGTCTGCGCGGGCCCGCCGGGCCGGCACGCACGGCTGAGCAGCCTGTGGACAACCCAAGAATTATCGTCGGCGACAAGCGCAAGCCCAGCCGCACGTTGACGCTGCGCGAGTTGTTGGCCGACTAAAGAAAAGGGCGCGCCACGGGCGGCTCGCAGCGGGCTTTCTGACGAAAGCTAGCGCCGCACGCGACGACGGCGCAAACGGCGCTGCGGTTGATCGACAGCGTTCGGGTCGGCCGCCGTGTTGCCGGCTTGCCGGTTCGGGTCGAGGCACGCCGTGAGCCAGATGTCGTAGACGGGATGCTGCACGGCATTCAGCCCCGGGCTTTCGGCAAACATCCACCCGCTGAAAATCTTTTTGTATTTGCCGTCCTGCAACTGCTCTTCGACTTCGACAAACGATGTCGTCTTGGGTGGTTCGGTCGGCGGACGCGAGTAGCACACGCGCGGCGTAACAGTCAGCGCGCCGAAGTTGATCGACTTGTTGAGCGGGATTTGGAATTTCGAGATGCGCGCGGTGACCTTATCGAGCGCGGCGAAAACGGCGATCGGGTTCTCCAGGCGCACGCTGCGCTGCGCTTTGGTCGGCGTCACAGGCGCGAGGGTCAGCGTCAGCAAAGCACAAGCAGCCGTAAGCGTTACGAGGCGCGCAACCATGGTCGCAGGCAGGCACGCCCGGCCGGTTCGGGGGGCCGGGTGGCGCTGCGAGTGATCGGTGGTGCGCGCGCATATCATCGGTCACAGGTCCATTGTTGTTTGTGGCCCCCAGGATCGTGGACGCGACTGCCAACATATCGCTCAACGAGAGACTTGGCGCCTGTTACGCCACCACCCCGTTGATTTCATGTCCGCCATAAGGTGCTTCGCGGTTTAGCGCCATCGCGCCATTCTTCGGTAACGCACGCCGCGCTTGACCAAACGGACCGAGCCCACACCAACGATGACTGTCAATCCGGGGTCCAGGCTTGGTAATCCCCGGTGGCCTTCGGTCGACTTTCCGGTGTCAGAATGGAGCCTTGCGGGCGGTACGCATTCGGCGTGCCGGTTTGGTTGGCTTGGTGCGGCTTCTGCCAGGGCCGCGCGGTGTAGGCGGCCTGTGTCGGTGGCTCATCGGTGGTGTGATGCATCCAGCCGTACCAGCCCGGCGGGATTTGCGAAGCTTCCGCGCCATTCTTGTAGATGACCCACCGGCGCGGTTTGTCGATGGGCCCGACACCGCGCGCCTGCTCATAGTATCGGTTGCCAGCCTCATCGCTGCCGATGAGCTTCCCCTGGCGCGCCGTATACAGCCGCATGCCCCAGGTATTGCCGCCCCACCAACTGAAGATTTCGCTGAAAAAACCCATCGATTTCAAGCCTCGCGCCGCGGCAACCCGCGTCCTCATCGGCGCCCAGCTATGCCATCGCCCTTAACCGGTGTCCAGGCGGCAGGTTCCTCACGTTCCGCCACGCCGCAACGCCCGCCAATGCGGCCGGCAGCCATGTTGTATTGCAGCGACATCGCATGTGACCTGAATCGACCTACCAAAGAGAG